>CAXUHE010000016.1:0-28993 GCA_964250725.1 uncultured Enterovirga sp.
CCGTGATGCCGTCGCGCACGCGCTTGGCGAGCTCGATGTGGTGGCGGTTGCAGGGCGAGAGGTCGGAGCCCGTCTGCGCGATCCCGATGATCGGGGAGCCGCCGCGCAGCTCGTCCGGCGTCAGGCCGAAATTCAGGTAGCGCTCCAGGTAGAGCGCCGTCATGCCCGGGTTGTGCGGGTTGTCGAACCATTGCCGCGAGCGGAGGTCCTGCGGCGCGATGCGGCGGCGTTCGGATTCCATGTTCGTCTCCCGGGCGGGCGCTCAACGTTGGAAGCGCTCTCGTGTGCGGCCCTTTTGGACCCGGGACGGCGTCGCTGACAACCCGCCGAAACGCCGCCCTCGGGCGACCTTCCGGCGGTTTGACCCGCTCTACGCGGGGTGCGGCAGGCGGCCGTCCGGCGTGAACTTGTTCACCGCGTCCGGCAGCTCGCGCGACAGCCGCGCCAGGATCTCGCTGCGCGACAGGCCCGTCTGCTTCGCGAGCGCGTCGATGGTGTCGGACCCGACCGCCTTCTCGACGTCCGGCGGCGCGATCGCCTTGTTCGGGCCGCTGCCGATCCAGGATTGCGCGGTCTCCTCGTGGCCGTTCTGCTTGAAGCTGTCGAGGAGGCCGGAGAGCCCCTCGTGGATCATCGTGCCGAGCCCGCCGCCCCCGCCCGAGGGCAGGAACCGGTCGAGCCCGGCCGGACGATCGCCCGCATTCGGCACGCTGCCCGTCGGGGCCTTCGCGCCGCCGCCCATCCATTCGGAGATCTTGTCGCGGTTCTGGTAGCCGGCGATGGCCAGGAGCCCGAGCAGGGCCGTCATCGAGGGTCGGCTCATCGTGCGCGCCTTTCGTGTCGAGAGAATATGAGCCGAGACAAAGCGCCGGGCTGCGGCCGGTTCCTCGACCGGCGATCAGGCGGCGAGCGCGTAGCGGCGGCAATGGTCGAGATAGGCGGCCTCGTGGCTCGCCACGAGCTCGACGACGCTCGTCCAGAGCCAGGAGGGCGCGTCCAGCGTCTTCGATCGGCCGCGCCCGAGATCCGCGAGCCAGGCGGCGCGGGTCGCCTCGTCCATCTGCCGGCCATGCGCACGCCCGACGATGCCCGCGAGATAGCGCGAGACCGTCACCGCCTCCTCCCGCGAGAGCCGGTCCGCCTCGATCTTGAGGTCCTGCGGCATCAGCTCGCGCAGCACGACGCTGCGCTCCCCGAACCGGGTCGCGAGCATGCGCTCGCCGAGATTGGGCGAGAGCGCCCGCGCGCCCGCGACGACACGGTCGGCGTTCTCGCGCGGCATCTTCGCGGTGGACGAACGGGGGGCGGCCGCCTGCACGCCCTCCTTGATGTCGAAGAGGCACACGCGCTCGGGGCGCCGGCCCTTCGGGCCGATCCCGATCAGCGCCGCGTAGCGCAGCCGGCCGAGCGAGGAGCAGCCCTTCACCCAATAGGCCGCGTCCATGAGCACGACGTCGTCTCCGGGGTCGCGGTGGCTGAGGCCGAGCACCATCTCGCGCACGAATTCGCCCGCGAACAGCGCCGCGAGCTCGTCCCGCTCCGTGCCGGAGAGCGTCCAGAAGGTGCGGCCGAGCGGTATCTCGGGCCGGATGTCCTGGATCCGCTCCTGCGCGAGGTGGCGCCATTTGCGCTTCGCGGCCTCGCGCAGCAGCCCCTTCACGAGCTTCGGCTTCGGTTTCGCGGCCTCGGCCTCGCCGGCGAGCGCCGCGCGGTAGCCCTCCACCATGTCCTCGATCATGTGCGCGGTCGTGCCGCCCGGCAGGTTCGACCCGCGGGCCGCGGAGGCCAGCGAGAGGCCGAGCCGGATGAGGTCGTGCGCGGGGTTGCCGATCACGGTCTGGTCGAGGTCGCGGATCTGCACGTCGACATGGCCGTCAGCGTCCGCGAGCGGCCCGAGGTTGCCGACGTGGCAATCGCCGCAGATCCAGACGGACGGGCCTTCGGGAAGCGACCCGCCCGAGGCCTCCAGCCACTCGTAGAACTTGATCGTCGAGCCGCGCACGTAGGCGTGGGCGGAGCGCGCCATCTTGCGACGGCGCAACCCCACCAGGATGTCGGCCCGGCCTTCCGGCGCTGGAATCGTGAAAGCTGGGGCCGACATGATACTCCTGCTTCTCGCGGGCTCTCACGCCGCCCACGTTCGGCATGCCAAATGACGAGGGGCGCAGGGCTGTTCCAGCTGTCGCGAAAAGGTGTCCGGACTGTGGCTCGGACCGCATGACACGCTCGCGCGGCTCCCTCTCCCGTTTGGGAGAGGGGTGGGGTGAGGGCCCACCTTCTCCGGAGAGACCTGAACCCTCACCCTGTCCCTCTCCCACACGGGAGAGGGAACCCGCGTCAGGTCTCGGACGGACCGGCATCGTCGATCGTCTCAAGCCGCTTGCACCGAGCCTCCGGACGCGCGACAGCCCGGACAAGGGCGCCTGACGCGGAGGGACGCGATGCTGCACACCGTGGCGAATTTCGACCGTATCGGCGAGGAGAACGCTTTCGCGGTCCTGGCGCGCGCGACGAAGCTCGTCGCGGAGGGCCGCGACATCATCAATCTCGGCATCGGCCAGCCGGACTTCCCGACCCCGCCGCACATCGTGGAGGCCGCGATCCGGGCGCTCCGAGACGGGCACCACGGCTACACGCCCGCGACCGGCATCCTGCCGCTGCGCGAGGCGGTCGCGGCCGACCTCCACCGCCGCACCGGCCACGAGGTCTCGCCCGAATCCGTGATGATCGTGCCGGGCGGCAAGGTCACGATGTTCGCCGCGATCCTGATGTTCGGCGAGCCCGGGGCCGAGATCCTCTACCCGGACCCGGGCTTCCCGATCTACCGCTCGATGATCGAGTACACGGGCGCGACCCCCGTGCCGGTGCCGGTCCGCGAGGAGAACGGCTTCGCGTTCTCGGCCGCCGAGACGCTGGGGCTGATCGGGCCGCGCACGCGCCTCCTCGTCCTGAACTCGCCCGCGAACCCGACGGGCGGGGTTACGCCCAAGGCCGAGATCGACGCGCTGGTGGCGGGGCTCGCGGCCCACCCGCAGGTCGCGGTGATGTCGGACGAGATCTACGCCACCATGACCTATGACGGCGAGGCGCATGTCTCGCTCCTCACCTATCCGGAGATCCGCGACCGGCTGATCCTGCTCGACGGCGCCTCGAAGAGCTACGCGATGACCGGCTGGCGGCTCGGCTGGTCGGTCTGGCCGGCCCCGCTCTACGACATGGCGCGCAAGCTCGCGGTCAACTCCTTCTCCTGCGTCAACGCGCCGACCCAATGGGCGGGTGTCGCGGCGCTCACGGGATCACAGGACGCGGTGCGCGACATGGTGGCGGAATTCGACCGCCGCCGGGCGCTCGTGGTCGCGGGGTTGAACCGGCTGCCGGGCGTCTCCTGCATCATGCCGCGCGGCGCGTTCTACGCCTTCCCGAACGTGTCGAAGACGGGCTGGGGCGCGAAGGCGCTCGCCTCGGCGCTCCTGGACGGGGCCGGAATCGCGACGATCGGCGGCCCCGATTTCGGGGTGCACGGCGAGGGCTATATCCGGGTGTCGTACGCGAACTCGGCCGAGAACATCGCGCGCGCTCTCGACCGGATGGGCACCTTCCTGGCCGACCGGGCGGTCGCGTGAGAGCGGGGATCCGACCGCGTGGGTGATCCTTCGGCCTTCCTGGGCGGCGGCGGCGAGACGGGCGCGCTGATGGCGGCGCGCGACTGGTCGCAGACCTCGCTCGGCCCGATCGCGGATTGGCCGCAGAGCCTGCGCACCGCGACCTCGATCCTGCTGCGCTCCACCGTCCCGATGGTGATGCTGTGGGGCGAGGATGGCGTCATGCTCTACAACGACGCCTACTCGGCCTTCGCGGGCGGACGGCATCCCCGCCTGCTCGGCTCGCAGGTGCGCGAGGGCTGGCCCGAGGTCGCCGAGTTCAACGACAACGTCATGCGGGTCGGCCTCGCGGGCGGCACGCTCGCCTACCGCGACCAGGAGCTGACGCTGCACCGCCACGGCGTGCCCGAGCAGGTCTGGATGGACCTCGACTATTCGCCGGTGCCGGACGAGAGCGGCCGGCCGGCCGGCGTGATCGCGATCGTGGTCGAGACCACCGCCCGCGTGCGGGCCGAGCGGCAGGCGGGCGCCGAGCGTGAGCGGCTCGCCCAGATGTTCGAGCAGGCGCCCGGCTTCATGTGCATGCTGCGCGGGCCGGAGCACAGGTTCGAATTCGTCAACGCCGCCTACATGCGGCTCGTCGGACACCGCGACATCCTGGGCCGGACCGTCGCCGAGGCGCTGCCGGAAGCGGTCGCGCAGGGATATCTCGACCTCCTCGACGGGGTCTACAGGAGCGGGCGGGCGCATCGCGCCGACCGGGCCAAGTTCGTGATGCAGGGTGAGCCGGACGCCCCGCTGGTCGAGCGCTTCGTCGATTTCGTCTATCAGCCGGTCGTGGACCCGGACGGACAGGTCGCCGGCATCTTCGTCGAAGGATCGGACGTCACGGAGCAGGTCAGCGGGGAGGCGTCCCGGCGCGAGAGCGAGGAACGCCTCCGCCTGGTGATCGAGGGGGCGAAGGACCACGCGATTTTCACAACCGATTCGGCGGGCCTGGTCACGAGCTGGTTGGCGGGCGCCGAGGCGATCTTCGGCTGGACCGCCGAGGAAATCGTCGGACGGCCCGCCTCCGTGCTGTTCACGCCGGAGGACCGCGCGATCGGGGCCGACACGCACGAATTCGCCACCGCGGCGCGCCACGGCTACGCCAATGACGAACGCTGGCATCTCAGGAAGGACGGAGACCGGGTCTTCATGAACGGGTCGGTCCACCTGCTGCCCCGGGACGCGCACGGACACGAGCGCGGCTACATCAAGATCGCACGCGACGAGACGGAGCGCCGCCGGGTCGACGAGGCGCTGCGCGAAGCGCGCGGCCTCAACGCGCCGCTCCTTGAGAGCAGCCGCGACTGCATCGTGGTGCTCGACCTCGAGGGCCATACGCAGTGGGTCAGCCCGGGCGGCATCGAGGGCATGGAGGTCGCCGACGTCGAGGCCATCATCGGCCTGTCCTGGCTGCGCGTGTGGACCGGCGCCGACCATGAGGCGGCGCGGGCCGCGGTCGCCGAGGCGCGCGCCGGCGGGACGGGCCAGTTCGAGGGGTTCTGCGCCACCCACGGGGGCAGGCCCAAATGGTGGGACGTCGCCATCTCTCCCGTGCCCGGACCCGACGGCCGCCCCCACCGGCTGATCTCGGTCGCGCGCGACATCACCGCGCGCAAGCACGCGGAACTCGACCTCAAGGAGCTGAACGAGACGCTGGAGCACCGCGTCGCCGAGGAACTGGCCGAGCGCACGAAGGCCGAGGACCAGCTCAGGCAGGCGCAGAAGATGGAGGCCGTGGGCCAGCTCACCGGCGGGCTGGCGCATGATTTCAACAACCTGCTCGCCGGGATCTCGGGCAACCTCGAGCTGATGCAGACGCGCATCGCGCAGGGGAGGACGGGCGACATCGACCGCTATCTCTCGGCCGCGCAGGGGGCGTCGCGGCGCGCCGCCGCCCTGACGCACCGCCTGCTGGCCTTCTCGCGGCGGCAGACGCTCGATCCCAAGCCCACCGACGTCAACCGTCTGGTGGCCGGCATGGAGGAGCTGATCCGCCGCACGGTCGGGCCCGCGGTCGCGATCGAGGTCGTGGGCTCGTCGGGCCTGTGGGCGACCCTCGTCGACCCGCCTCAGCTCGAGAACGCGCTCCTCAACCTGTGCATCAACGCGCGCGACGCCATGCCGGACGGGGGGCGGATCACCGTCGAGACGGCGAACAAGTGGCTGGACGACCGCGCGGCGCGCGAGCACGACATGCCGGCCGGCCAGTACGTCACGCTCTGCGTGACCGATACCGGCACCGGCATGCCGCCCGACATCGTCGCGCGCGTCTTCGACCCCTTCTTCACCACGAAGCCCATGGGGCAGGGCACCGGCCTCGGCCTCTCGATGATCTACGGCTTCGTGCGGCAATCCGGCGGTCAGGTGCGGATCTACTCCGAGGTCGGGGCCGGCACGACGGTCTGCCTCTACCTGCCGCGCCATTACGGCCAGGCGGACGAGATCGAGGCGCTCCCGGACCTCGGCGACGCGCCCCGGGCCGAGGCGGGGCTGACCGTGCTGGTCGTCGACGACGAGCCGACCGTCCGGATCTTGATCGTGGAGGTGCTGGAGGAGCTCGGCTACGTGGCGATCGAGGCCGCCGACAGCGCGGCCGGCCTGAAGATCCTGCAATCCGACATGCGTATCGACCTTCTCGTGACCGATGTCGGGCTGCCGGGCGGCCTGAACGGCCGGCAGATGGTGGATGCGGCCCGCGGCCACCGCCCGCACCTCAAGGTCCTGTTCATCACCGGCTACGCGGAGAACGCGCTGCTGGGGCACGGCCACCTGGAACCCGGCATGCAGGTCATGACGAAGCCCTTCGTCATGGAGGCGCTCGCCAGCCGCATCGACGACCTGATCAAGTCCGGATAGGCGAACGTGGGAGCGGGTTCCGCGATCGGGACGCCCCCGCCCCGGCGTCCAGGTTCTCGCGCGAAGGCCGATGCGGGACGTTTCCTCGTGTCCGTGATTTCCCCGCGGGCGCTCTCATGCTCTAAGCTGGGATTCGGCCCGATCCCGAGCCACTCTCAGGCAGGCTGATCCGACGATGAGACCCGTGTTGCAGACAGAGTCCCCAGGCCGTGCCGGCGGCCGGCGGCCGACGGCCGACGACGGGATCGACCCCTCCGCATGTTGAAGACGGCTTTCGTGGCGGCGCGCGACCGCCGCCGTCTCCAGGAGATCGCCGGCGTCCTGATCCGGTTCGGCTTCGCCAAGGTCCTCGACCGGCTGGGCCTGCACTACCTCGTGCGCTTCGCGCGGCGCGGCCCCGCGCCCGAGGTCGCGCGGCTGACGCAGCCGCAGAGGGTGCGCCGCGCGATCGAGACGCTCGGTCCGACCTTCATCAAGCTCGGCCAGATCATGGCGAGCCGCCCGGACCTCCTCTCCCCGCAATGGACGGAGGAGCTGGGCAAGCTCCACAGCCAGGTGTCGCCCATTCCGTGGGCGATCATGGGACCGCAGCTCGAGGCCGATCTCGGCGGGTCGGTCGACGCTCTCTTCGCCGAGTTCGACAAGGACTCGATCGCCTCCGCGTCCATCGCGCAGGTCTACCGCGCCCGCCTCCACACGGGCGAGGACGTGATCGTCAAGACGCTGCGGCCGGGCCTGCGCAAGGTCATCGAGGCCGACCTGCGGCTCCTCTCCCAGGCGACCCGCATCGTCGAGTCGCAATGGCTCGAACTCGCCCGCTATCGCCCGCAGGAGCAGTTGCGCCACCTCGCGCTCGGCCTCAACGGCGAGCTCGACCTCGTGAACGAGGGCAACAACTGCGAGACGCTGGCGGCGATCTTCGTCGATCGCGAGGACATCGTGTTCCCGAAGGTGTTCTGGGAGCTCACCTCCGAGCGCGTCCTCGTCCAGGAATTCATACACGGGATCTCGCCGAGCGACCGTGCGGCGCTGGACGCGGCCGGCCTCGACAAGGTGCTGCTCGCCAAGAAGGGCACCGACGCCTTCCTGCAGATGGCGCTGATCGAGGGCGTGTTCCACGCCGACCCGCATCCCGGCAACATCCTGGCGATGACCGGCAACCGGATCGGCTTCATCGATTTCGGGATCGTCGGCCGGCTCTCGCAGAAGCGGCGCTCGCAGCTCCTCGTGCTGATCGGCGCGATGCTGAAGCAGGACGAGAACGGCCTCCTGGCCGTGCTGCTCGACTGGACGGGGTCCTCCACCCCCAACCTCACGAAGCTGGAAGGCTCGGCGCACAACTTCGTCATGCGCCATTCGGGCAAGTCGCTCGATCTCGGCCTCGTGCTGACCGACTTCATGACGATGGCGCGCGAGAACGACCTCGCGATGCCGACCGACCTCGCGATCCTGTTCAAGGGCCTGATCACGGCGGACGGGGTGATGCGTCAGCTCGACCCCGATTTCGACCTGTTCAACGCCGCAGCGCCGACCGTGCAGCTGACGATGCAGCAGCGGTTCTCGTTCTCTGCCTTCAAGAAGAAGCTCGAATCCGCGGGCGCCGGCCTCTTCGGCGCGGCCTCGGAGCTGCCGAGCCTGATCCATCTCATGCTGGTCCGCCTCAAGCAGGGCAAGATCACGGTCGAGATCGAGATCAAGGGCATGGACGCGCTGACGCGCGGCATCGAGCGCGCGGCGGCACGCGTCGCGGTCGCGCTCGTGGTGGCGGCCTTCGCGACGCAGATCGCCCCGCGGCTGATCGCCTACAGCCCCTACGCGTTCGCGGCGATCTGCGCGATCATCCTGCTCATCGGTATCGGGTGGGTCTTCCTGCTGCGCCGCAAGCACTGAGCAGGCACGGCGCTCAGAGCCGTTCGCGCAGGAACGCCGTCAGCTCCGCCAGCTCCGGCGCGTCGCCGCGGAAGGGGCGCGAGACCGCGAGCAGCGTGTCCTTGTGGTCGAGCCCCGGATAGACCCGCTCGACGACCGGAACGCCCGCGCTCCGCAGCTTCGCGGCGAGGGCGGTCGTGTTCTTCGGCCTCACCGTGTCGTCGCGGTCGCCGGTCGTCAGGAACGCCGGCGGCGATCCCGGCCCCGCGAAGGTGATCGGCTGCGTTGCGCGCAGGTCCGGTGCGTCGCCGAATACCTGCTGGGCCGTGCCGGCATCGAGCGGCAGGAAATCGTAGGGTCCCGAGAGGCCGACCAGCGCCTTGACCGAACCCCGCCTCACGCCCGACCGCGCGAGATAGCGCCGGTCGAGCGCGAGCATCGCGGCGTTGTAGGCGCCGGCCGAATGGCCCGCGAGCGCGAGGCGGCGCGGATCGCCCCCGTAGGTCCCGACATGGTCCGCGACCCACCGGACCGCCCGCGCGCTGTCGTCGAGAAAGTCCGGGAAGCGGACCTCCGGGTAGAGCCGGTAATCCGGCAGCACGGCCACGAAACCCTGCGCGGCGAGCGCCTGGCCGACGAACGCGTACTCGGCCTTCGCGCCGTCCTTCCACGACCCGCCGTAGAAGAAGACCACGACCGGCGCGTTCGCCGCGCCCGCGCTCGGCACGTAGACATCGAGCCTCTGGCGGGGATGGCCCCCGTAGGCGACGTCCTGGATCGCGACCCGCCCGCCCGCGTCGCGCGGCGCCAGCGCGTCGAAGACCTGCAAGGGCGAGCAGGCCGCCGCCGCGAGGGCGGGAGCCGCGAGGGCGAAGAGGCGTCGTGTCGGGTGCAATGCGTCCTCGTGGGTCGGGCCGTCGCGGCTTCGGGACAGCAAGACGGGGTCGGTGCCAAGGTTCCGTATCGCCCACCCACGACGATCATGACGGTTGACGTACATCGTCAAGGCAGTAGAGTGCCAGGATGATCCTGAGTTTCAGGGACCGCGGGACCGAAGCCTTTGCCACTGGATTCGAGGTCCGTGAATTTAGGGGCTTCGGACGTCAGGCTCACAAGAGGCTCGCGATCCTGGACGCCGCGACCGGGCTTGACGACCTGCGCGGGTTGCCGAGCAATCGCCTGGAAGCGCTTCGCGGCGATCGTTCCGGGTACTTCAGCATCCGGATCAACCTGCAATGGCGAATCTGCTTCACGTGGCTGCCTGGCGCTCCTGGGCCGTCCGACGTCGAGATCGTGGACTATCATTGAGGAATCAAGGATGAATTCATCTCCACCTATCCATCCGGGCGAGATCCTGGCGGACGAGCTCGAGGGTCTCGCTGTCACGCCGACCGAACTGTCGCGCCAGATCGGCGTTCCGCCGAACCGTGTGACTCAGATCATCCAGGGCAAGCGCGCCATCACGGGGGACACGGCGTTGCGGCTCGGCCACTGGTTCGGGATCAATCCCCAGTTCTGGCTCAATCTCCAATCCGCCCACGATCTTCGGGTGGCGCAGGCGGAGATCGGCAGGATCGTCGCGGGACTGCCGACGCGTCCAGGATCATCCGAGCCGACGCCTCCATCGTCCTGATGCCCCGCCCGCGTGCGCGTGCTACGAGCCCGTCCCTCGCATCGAACAGGACCCATCCCACATGAGTCGCCTCGTTCACGTCATCGCCGGAGCCCTCGCCCTCATGAGCACAGCCGCCACAGCCGCCCCCGTCACCACGCCCTCGGGCCTCAAATACACCGACGAACTCGTGGGGACGGGCCCCGCTCCGAAAGCCGGGCAGTCGGTCACGGTGCATTACACGGGCTGGCTCGACGAGAACGGCAAGCAGGGCACGAAATTCGATTCCTCGCGCGACCGCGGTCAGCCGTTCAGCTTCAAGATCGGGGCCGGCCAGGTGATCAAGGGCTGGGACGAGGGCGTCGCCACGATGAAGACGGGCGGCCGGCGCACGCTCGTGATCCCGCCGGAGCTCGGCTACGGCCGGACCGGCGCCGGCGGCGTGATCCCGCCCAACGCCACGCTGATCTTCGACGTCGAGCTCATCGCGGCGAAGTAGGTCCGGCCGGTCCCGGATCGACATCGGGGCCGGCCAGGTCATCAAGGGCTGGGACGAAGGGGTCGCCACGATGAAGACGGGCGGCCGGCGCACGCTCGTGATCCCGCCGGAGCTCGGCTACGGCCGGACCGGCGCCGGCGGCGTGATCCCGCCCAACGCCACGCTGATCTTCGACGTCGAGCTCATCGCGGCGAAGTAGGTCCGGCCGGTCCCGGATCGACCAACTCGGCGACCGGCGTCGCGCCCTCGATCCGAACGATCCGCACCCGCGATCCCGCGGGCGCATCCGGGCCCGTGATCCGCCACACGGAATCGTCCAGACGGATGCGTCCCTCGCCCGCCACCATCGGTCCGTCGAGCGGGAAGACCCGGCCGACCAGGAGGTCGCCGCGCCGGTTCAGCCGGGCGGCGGCCTCGCCCGTCGCCTGCGTGCCCCGCATGAGCGAGCGCCCGGCCAGCACCGACAGGATCGCGAAGACCGCGAAAGCCACGAGGCTCGCCTGCCAGGAGAGCTCGAACCCGTAGCCGAGCCCGCCCGTCATCAGCGCCGCGAGGCCGAGCCAGACGAGGAAGATGCCGGGCGTGAGCGTCTCGAGTGCGACCAGCACCAGTCCGGCGATCAGCCAGGCCCACGGCACGGGGTCGGCCGCGAGTTCATTCATCCAAGTCACGAGGTCGTCGTCCGACTCGAGGGTGGCAGGCCGGAGGCCCTGCGCGGCGCGCGTTCGTCCGGGTCCCCGAACACCGCGCGCGTGATCTCCGCGATGCCGCCGAGCGTGCCCGCGATCCCGGCCATCTCGATCGGCACGATGACGACGCGCTGGTTCGGGGCGGTCGCGAGCGAGCGGATCGCGTCGACGTATTTCTCCGCCACCAGGAAGTTCGCGGCCGCGACGTCGCCCTTGGCGATGGCCTCGCTTACCATCGCGGTCGCGCGCGCCTCGGCCTCGGCGGAGCGCTCGCGCGCCTCGGCGTCGCGGAAGGCCGCCTCCTTGCGGCCCTCGGCCGCCAGGATCAGCGCCTGCTTCTCGCCCTCCGCGCGCAGGATCTCGCCCTGGCGCATGCCCTCCGCCTCCAGCACGGAGGCGCGCTTCTCGCGCTCGGCCTTCATCTGCCGCGCCATCGCGCCCGCGAGGTCGGCCGGAGGCACGATGTCCTTGATCTCCACGCGCGTGACCTTGACGCCCCACGGCGAGGCGGCGGCGTCCATGACGCGCAGGAGCCGCTCGTTGATCTCGTCGCGATGCGAGAGGAGCTGGTCGAGGTCCATCGAGCCGACGACGGTGCGGATGTTCGTCATGGTGAGGACGAGGAGCGCCTGCGTCAGGTTCGAGATCTCGTAGGAGGCGCGCGCCGCGTCGAGCACCTGGTAGAACGCGGCCGCGTCGATGCGCACCCCCGCATTGTCGCGCGTGAAGGCCTCCTGGGAGGGCACGTCGAGCACCTGCTCCATGACGTTCACCCGGTGGCCGATCCTCTCGACATAGGGCACGATCAGCCCGAGCCCCGCGCCCAGCGAGCGCGCGTATCTGCCGAAGCGCTCGACCGTGTAGACCGAGCCCTGCGGGATCGTGCGGACGCCCGCCGCGATCGTCACCACGACGAGGATCGCGAAGGCGACGACGAAGACGTTGAACCCGATCGAGACCTGCACGGCGACGGCTCCCTTGCGGTGTCGCCATAGCACATCCGCGTCAGGCTGGCTGTGGATGCAGGCCCGGCCGGACTCAAGGGCCGTCGCGCGACGCGCTATGGTCGGCCCATGACCATCGGCATCGATCTCGGCACCGCGTCCGGCGGCGCGCCTGCGGGCGGCACGCCCGCCTTCATGGATCTGGAGGAGCTGCTGGCGACCCGGCTCCTCGTCCAGGGCAACTCGGGCTCGGGCAAGTCGCACCTCCTGCGGCGCATCCTGGAGCAGAGCGCGCCGCACGTGCAGCAGGCGGTGATCGACCCGGAGGGCGACTTCGTCACGCTGGGCGACCGGTTCGGCCACGTGGTGGTGGACGCCGCGGAGTCGGAGGCCGAGCTGCACCGCATCGCGGCGCGCGTGCGCCGCCATCGCGTCTCGGTCGTGCTGAACCTCGAAGGTCTCGACATGGACGGGCAGATGCGCGCCGCCGCGAGCTTCCTCGGCGGGCTGTTCGACGCCGAGCGCGACCACTGGTTCCCGGCGCTCGTGGTGGTGGACGAGGCGCAGCTCTTCGCGCCGGCCGCCGCCGGCGAGGTCTCGGACGAGGCCCGCCGGCTCTCGCTCGGCGCGATGACGAACCTGATGTGCCGGGGCCGCAAGCGCGGGCTCGCGGGCCTGATCGCGACGCAGCGTCTCGCCAAGCTCGCGAAGAACGTCGCGGCCGAGGCCTCGAACTTCCTCATGGGGCGCACCTTCCTCGACATCGACATGGCGCGCGCCGCCGACCTCCTCGGCATGGAACGGCGGGCGGCCGAGATGTTCCGCGACCTCGAGCGCGGCCATTTCGTCGCGCTGGGGCCCGCGGTGTCGCGCCGTCCGCTGCCGATCCGGGTCGGGCCGGTCGAGACGCAGAGCCGCGGCGGCTCGCCCGGGCTCCTGCCGCTGCCGGACCAGGCCGACGACGCGCGGGGCCTGATCCTGACCCGCGAGGCCGGCGAGGCGGAGCCGCCCCGCGCGGCTCCGCGGCCACGCCCCGTGCCGGCCGACGACGTGCTCGTCCAGCTCGCGCGCTACCGGCCTCCCGCGCGGGACGCCGACGAGGACGCGCCCGCGCTGGGTCCGGCCGAGCGCGAGGCAGCCATGGCGGCGATCCTGGCCGAGATCCTGACCGACCGAGACGCCGCGACCTCGACCGTCGCGACGCTCTACCAGGACTTCACCGTGCGCTGCCGCATCCGCCGCGTCGGGGGCGAGCCGCCCGCCCTGCCGGAGTTCCGCCGCCGTCTCGCGGTCGCGCGGGCAGGGGTCGGGGAGGAGGTGGAGGCCTCGCCCGAATGGGCGCAGGCGGAGGCGATCGCGGCCGACCTGCCGGACGACCTGCACGGGCTGTTCCTCATCGTGGCGCGCGCGGCGCTCGACGGCGCGGCCCCGCCCTCCGATGCGGCGCTGGCGCGCGCCTACGGGACGAGCTCGACCGGCCGCGCGCGGCGGATGATCGCCTATCTCGAGGAACGCGGCGCGATCGTGGTGCGCCGCGACCTGCGCGGTGCGCCGATCATCGCGATCCCGGCGCTCGGCCGCGAGACCGCGCCCGGCGAGCCCGACCTCGCGCCCGCGCCGAAGCGCGCGGGACGGTGAGACTTCGAGGTCAGGAAGTGACCCCGATGCAGTTTGAGTACGGCAACGACCTCTACTCCGCCGGATGGCCGCCGAACGCCTCCGACTCGCGCCGGTGGCCCAGCAGGAGCGTCACGATCCCGGCCATGAACAGGAAGCCCGCGAGCGCCAGGAGGCCGCTCGCGAAGCTCTGCGTCGTGTCGCGGATCCAGCCGACGAGGTAGGGACCGACATAGCCGCCGATGTTCCCGATCGCGTTGATGAGCGCGATCCCGCCGGCCGCCGCCGTGCCCGAGAGCATCGCGGTCGGCAGCGTCCAGAAGGTCGGGAGCGCCGCGAAGATGCCGATCGACGCGATCGTGAGCGCCACCATGCCGATCGTCGGGTTCGCCGTGTAGGCGGCCCACACGAAGCCGAGCCCGCCGAGGAAGGCCGGGCCCGCGACGTGCCAGACGCGCTCCATCGTGCGGTCGGAATGGCGCGAGATGACCACCATCATGACGGCCGAGACCAGGAACGGGATCGCGGTCACGAAGCCCGTCTGGAGGTTCGTCAGGCCGAAGGCCTTCACGAGCTGCGGCATCCAGAACCCGATACCGTAGAGGCTCGTCACGACGCCGAAATAGACGAGCCCGAAGGCGAGGATGCGCGGGTGGGTCAGCGCCTCCCACAGCGAGAAGGTCTGGTACGCCTCCCGCTCGCGCCGCTCGATCTCCAGCCGGTCGGCCAGCGCCCGGCGCTCGGCGGGATCCAGCCATTCGGCCTGCTCGGGCCTGTCGGTCAGGTAGAAGAATGTCGCGATGCCGAGGATCAGCGATGGCACGGCCTCAATGATGAACAGCCATTGCCAGCCGGCAAGGCCCGCCAGGCCGTCCATGGATCCCAGGATCCAGCCCGAGACCGGCGCGCCGATCACGCTGGAGAGCGGGATGCCCACCATGAAGCCGCCCACGATCTTGGCGCGCTCCTTCGCGGGAAACCAGTAGGTCAGGTAGAGGATCACGCCGGGGAAGAAGCCGGCCTCGGCCGCGCCGAGCAGGAAGCGCACGACATAGAAGCTGACCTCGCCCGACACGAAGGCCATGCAGGCCGAGACCACGCCCCAGGTGATCATGATCCGGGCGATCCAGAGCCGCGCGCCGACCCGCTCCATGATGATGTTCGAGGGCACCTCGAAGATGAAGTAGCCGACGAAGAAGATTCCGGCTCCCGCCCCGAACACGGAGGCCGAGAACTCGAGCGCCTTGTTCATCTGGAGCGCCGCGAAGCCGAGGTTCACCCGGTCGAGATAGGCCGCGAGGTAGCACAGGATGAGGAACGGGATCAGGCGTCGCGCCACCTTGCGATGCGACAGGGCCGGGTCTGCGATCATGGCGTTGTCTCCCGGCCGGGCACGGCTTGGCCCGGTCCGGCGCCCAAGCTAGATCAGGATGCGGCCGCCTGGGAAGCGCTTATGCCGAGCCTCACACCATGATGTCGAGGAGCCGGCCCGTCATGCGCGATCCGGTGCGCAGGACCGCGACGTTCGCCTCGAAATTCACCGTCTCGGCCGCGAGGTCGGCCGCCGACTTGGCGAGGTCGGATTCGGATGTCCGACCCGTCGCGTCGCCCGCGATGCGCGATGCCGCGTCCTCGATCAGGCGCGACGATGTGACGATGCCGGCCGTTGCCGTCCCGATGGCGTTCATGCGCGAGCCCTCCGTCGGTGAGAATGCGCGCACGGCCTTGAGGGAAACGTGACCCGGATCGGCGCAATTCGACGGATCTCAGGGCCGCGACCGAGGTAGCGTGAACGACGTGTTACCGCAGCGCCGCCGCCTCGCGGGCGAGGCGCCCGATCGTCGCCCAGTCGCCGGCCGCGACCGTCTCCTTCGGCACCATCCAGGAGCCGCCGACACACACGACGTTCGGCAGCGCGAGATAGGCGGGTGCGCTCCCCAGGTCGATGCCGCCCGTCGGACAGAACGACACGAAGGGGATCGGGGCGGCGACCGCCCGGAGCCAGCCGACGCCGCCCGACGGGCCGGCCGGGAAGAACTTCACGATGCCGAAGCCGTGGTCGCAGAGCGAGAGCGCCTCCGAGACGGTCGCGCAGCCTGGCATGGCGGGGATGGGCGCCCCGGCCAGCTCTTCGCGCAGATGCTCCGTCGTCCCCGGCGTCACGATGAAATGCGCCCCCGCATCCACCACGTTGTTGATCTGGTCCGACCAGTGGACGGTCCCGGCCGCCACGACCGCGTCGGGCACGTCGCGCGCGATCGCCTCGATGGCGGCGAGCGCCCGCCGGGTTCGGAGCGTGACCTCGACGACCGGCAACCCGGCCTCGACAAGCGTTCGAGCCAGCGGGACCGCCAGCGCCGGATCCTCGATCGTCACGACCGGGATGACGGGCGCCATCCGGGCATACCGGGCAAGCGTATCCGAGTGTCTGGTCTTCGCGGTCATGTCCGGAGATGCATACAGTACACAGCCGCCTTAACCTGCGACGTCGGGCGGCGCTACCCCGTTGGACTGCTCGTTAGCTCATGATCGTCAGGCGGCCGTCAGCTTGGCCGATAACGTCCCGAGCTCGTCTTGGAACCTGCCGCCCTGGACCGACAGCGCCTGCGAGGCGCCGTCCATGCCCGACACCGCCTGGCGCAGTTCGCTCATCATCGCGCGCACGTTGTCGGCGGCCGCGATGATGGTGGTGACGGCATCCGAGGCCAGCCGCGCCTGGTCGGCGATCGACGCGGTCGCGGCCGCCTGCTCGCTCGTCGCGGCGGCGGCGGCGGACGCGATCTCCTCGACGTTGGCGATCACCGCGACGATCCGCTGGAGCTGCTCGGCCGAGCGCAGCGAGGCGGCCTGGATCGCGGTCACCTGTGTGGTGATGTCGCGCGTCGCGTCCGCGGTCTGGTTCGCCAGCGTCTTCACCTCGGCGGCCACGACCGAGAAGCCGCGTCCCGCCTCGCCCGCGCGCGCGGCCTCGATCGTGGCGTTCAGCGCGAGCAGGTTCGTCTGGCTCGCGACGCCCGCGATCGTCGTCACGACGCTGCCGATCGAGGAGGCCGCGCGTTCGAGCTCTCCGATCTCCGCCTTGAGGGAGCCGACGCTGGCGTTCGTCTGGCGCACGGCGTCGAGGCTCTGGTTCGCGAGCCGGTCGACCTCGTCGATCGAGCCCACGAGTTCGGCGCTGGCGGCGGCCGTCGAGATCAGGTTGTCCGAGCCCTGCTGCGCCGCCTGGCCGGTCTGGACGGCCGCGACCAACGCGGCCTCGACGGCCTTGATCGTCTGCGCCGAGGTCGAGGTCAGGGTCGCGGACGCGTCCGCCATCACGCCTTGCATGTGGGTCGCGGCCGTGCCGAACTCGCTCAGCGCGACCTCGATCCCGTCGCGCCGCTCCGACATCCGCACGCTCAGCGCGTCCTGGCCGAGGTGGAGGGCGTTCAGCACGTCGACGACGGCGAACCGCAGCACGTCGGCGCAGAGGCGGGCGCTCGCCGGCCCGGACCAGCGGTGTCGGCGGCCGACCTCCTCGAACAGGGCGCAGAGCAGGTTCGCCATCGCGCCCAGATGGATGCGGACGCCGAATCCGGTCGCCTCTTCGCGGCGAACGACGTCGCGCAGCTTGGCGACATACGCGCCGTCCATGTCGTGCGCGAAGAGGTGCTCGAAGAAGTCCGCCTGCGCGTCGATGATCGCGTCGCCGTCCGTGCGCAGGAACTCGTCGAAGCCCGGATGTCCGCGCGATGCCGCATAGTACCGCTTCAGCGCCGGCCGGGCGACCTCCCGGACGATCACCTGCAGGGCGCGAACCCGTCCGGTCAGGTCGGGCGTGACCTCGAGCGAGACGAGTCGGGAGCGGACGTCCTGGTCGAAGCTCATGGCAAACCCGTGTTCGATCAAGGTTTGCCCGGAGGATGCTTAACATCGCATGAAGCCGGCCCGCTCAGGCCGGCGCCGCCGCGAGATCCGGCGTCGTCCGGCGCCGCCGGTGCAGGCCGCTCATCAGGAGGTAGATCGCGGGCGTCGTGTAGAGCGTGAGGAGCTGGGACACGATGAGCCCGCCGATGATCGTGACGCCGAGCGGACGGCGGATCTCCGCGCCGACCCCCGTCGCGATCGCGAGCGGCACCGCGCCGAGCAGGGCCGCGAGCGTCGTCATGAGGATCGGCCGGAAGCGCTCGACCGCCGCCTCCACGGCGGCCTGGGCCGGGGCTGCGCCCTTCGCCTCCGCGTCCAGCGCGAAATCGACCAGCATGATGCCGTTCTTCTTCACGAGCCCGATCAGCAGGATGAGCCCGATCAGCCCCATGATGGACAGCTCCATCCCGGCGAACCACAGCGCGAGGAGCGCACCGAGACCGGCCGAGGGCAGGGTCGAGATGATGGTGACCGGGTGCGCGAGGCTCTCGTAGAGGATGCCGAGGATGATGTAGACCGCGAGCAGGGCCGCGATGAGAAGCATTCCGTACCCGCCGGAGCCCGACGCGAAGTCCTTGGTGTCGCCCGCGAACTCGGCGCGCAGCGTGTCCGGCAGGTAGAGCCCCGCGACCGCGTCGAGAACGGCCCGGGAGGCGGCCTCCAGCCCCATCTCGGGTGCGAGATTGTAGGTGATCGTGATCGACGGGAACGGGCCCTGATGGTTCACGACGAGCGGCGCGGTGCCGCGCGTGATCCGCGCGAAGCTCGAGAGCGGCGTCTGCGTGCCGGTCGAGGTCGGGACGTAGATCCGCCCGATATCGGCCGGGTCGCTGCGCTGGTCCGGCCCCACTTCGAGCACGACGCGGTACTGGTTGCGCTGGGTGTAGATCGTGGTGATCTGGCGCTGCGAGAAGGCGTTGTTCAGCGCGTCGTTGACGTCCTGGATGCGGATGCCGAGGCGCGCGGCCGTCGGCCTGTCGATCTCGACATTCGCCTGCAAGCCGCCCTGCTCGCGATCGGTCGTGACGTCCTGGAGGCCCTCGATCCGGCGCAGCCGGTCGAGCACGCGCGGGGTCCAGGCGTCGAGCTCGGCCAGGTCCGGCCCCCACAGCGTGAACTGGTTCGTGCCCTTGCCCGAGCGCCCGCCCGCCCGCAGGTCCTGCGCGCCGAACACGTACGTCCGCACCCCGACGATCCCGGCAAGCTCGCGGCGCAGCCGCTGGATCACGTCGTTCGACGGCTCGCGCTTCGCGTCCTGGCGCAGGCTGATGAAGAGCCGGCCCTGGTTGACCGAGCCGCTCCAGCCCGACGACCCCGCCGAGGACGAGACGCCGACGACCGCCGGGTCCGCCTTGACGCGCTCGGCCACGCGCTCCTGCAGGTCCGCCATGGCGGGGAACGAGATGTCGGCCGACGCCTCCGTGAACCCGATCAGAAGCCCGGTATCGTCCTGCGGGAAATAGCCTTTCGGGACGACGCGGAACATCTGCACCGTGAGCCCGATCGTCGCCAGCGTGACGACGAGCATGAGCCAGGGGTGGCGCAGCGCCCCGCCGAGCGTCGCCGCGTAGCCGCGGGTGAGCCGGCCGAGCACCGCCTCGACCGCCCGGTCGAACCGCGTCTGACCCGGCGAGCCTTGCGGCATGCGCGCCACCACCATCGGGGCGACGGTCAGCGACACCACCGTCGAGACCAGGATCGAGAAGGCGAGCGTCAGGGCGAATTCGTGGAAGAAGCGGCCGATGATGCCCGGCATGAACAGGAGCGGGATGAAGGCCGCGACGAGCGACAGGCTGATCGACAGGACCGTGAAGCCGATCTGGCGCGCGCCCAGGATCGCGGCGTCGAGCCGGCTCATGCCGCGCTCCAGGTTCACCTGCACGCTCTCGATCATGACGATCGCGTCGTCGACCACGAAGCCGACCGAGATCGTGACCGCCATGAGCGACAGGTTGTCGAGCGTGAAGCCCGCGGCCCACATCATCGCGAAGGTGCCGGCGATCGAGAGCGGGACCGTCACGCCGGCCGCCAGCGTCGGCCCGGCGCGTCGCAGGAACACGAACACGACGAGCATCACGAGGCCGATCGTCTCCAGCAGCGTCCCCTGCATGTCGCGCAGCGAGGCCCGGATGGTGAGCGTGCGGTCGCTCATGATCTCGACGTCGACCGCCGCCGGGATGAAGCGGCGCAGCTCCGGCAGGAGCGCGTTCACGCGGTCGACCGTCTCGACCACGTTCGCCCCGGGCTGGCGGGTGATCGTCAGCGTCACGGCGGGCTTGCCGTTATACGAGCCGGACGCGCGGCTGTTGCGGGTGCCGCGCTCGACGCTCGCGATGTCGGAGAGCCGCACGATCGTGCCGTTCGCCGCCCTGACGACGATGCCGCCATACTCCTCCGGCGTCGTGATCTGGGTGTTGCCCGCGAGCGTCAGCCCCTGCACGCCCCCCTCGAACGAGCCGATCGGCGCGGAGACGTTCGCGTTCGCGATGGCCGTTCGCACCGCGTCGAGCGACAGCCCCATGGCGGCGAGCCGGGCGGGATCCAACCGCACGCGGATCGCGGGCTGCTCCGCGCCGCTGACGGTCACCTCGGCCACGCCCTCGACCTGCGCGATGCGCTGGGCGATCACCGTGTCGGCGACGTCGTAGATGGCGGAGGCCGAGAGCGTCCGGGAGGTCAGCGCCAGGATCAGGACCGGGAAGGCGCCCGGATTGGCCTTGCGGAAGATCGGCAGGGTCGGCAGGTCGGACGGCAGGTCGATCGCGGCGGCGTTCAGCGCCGCCTGCACGTCGCGCGCCGCCTTGTCGGCCGAGCGCGACAGGTCGAACTGGATCGAGATGGAGGTGGAGCCGAGCGAGGATTGCGAGGTGATCTCGGTCACGCCCGCGATGGCGCCGAGCTGGCGCTCCAGCGGGGCCGCGACCGTCGCGGCCATCGTGGCGGGGTCCGCGCCCGGCCGGCTCGCCGCAACCCGGATCGATGGGAAATCGACCGTCGGCATCGAGGCGACCGGCAGGAACACGTAGGCGACCGCGCCCACGAGGAAGATCGCGATGGCGATCAGCGTCGTGCCGACCGGGCGGCGGATGAAGTGCTCGGAGACGTTCATGGGGAGGCCGGCGCGAACGGATCGTGGATGTCGATCCCGAGCGGCGCGAAATGCTTGACGTTGCGCGTCAGCAGCGTGTGGCCGCCGGCCTTGGCGGTCGCCGCGATCGCGACGTCCGCGAAGCCGGGGTGGCGTCCGATGGCGTAGGCGGCGTCGGACATATGGCCGAGAACGCGTGCCGTTTCCTCGTCGAGCGGCAGGAGCTGGTCTGCGTAATCAGCCACGATACCGTCCAACCATGATTGGAAGGCATCGGCGCGGGCGCGCCGATCGGTTCGACGAAGCTTCGCAATACCCTGGATGATCTCCGCCAGCGTCACCACGGAGATGTGGCAACGTTCCCGCCGCGCGTCGAACCATGCGACTACGCCCGGACCTACGCCGTCTCGTCCCGGCGCAAAGGCCGACAGAACGGACGTATCCAGGACGAACCCGCTCATAGATCAATCATACGCAACGGCGTTTGATCGCGCTCGACTTCGATCTCCCCCGGGATTGCGAAGAGGTGGTCGACAAAACTTGGCTTTTCCTGCCGATAAAGCCGCCCCGCATCCGCCACGGATACGATGACAGCTGCGGGCTGCCCGTGGCGTGTGATGGTCGTCGGTTCGCCCCGCTCAGCCGCCTCGATCAGGGCGGACAAGGTAGCTTTGGCGTCCCTGACCTGCATCGTTTTCATCGTATTATCCGCGTGTGACCACATGTAGTCATAATGGCGGACTGATATAGCGTCAACATAATCACTCGGCCGCCTCCCGGTACGGTTCCGGCAGGGGAAGCTCCGGCTCGCGGTCCGCGTCGGACCGGTTCTCGGCCCCGACATGCAGGCGCCGCCGCAACCCCTCGAACGCGAGATAGATGACGGGCGTCGTGTAGAGCGTGATGAGCTGGCTGAAGACGAGCCCGCCGATGATCGTGATGCCGAGCGGCACGCGCAGCTCCGAGCCCGCGCCCTCGGCCAGCGCCAGCGGCAGGGCGCCCAGCAGCGCCGCCAGCGTCGTCATCATGATCGGCCGGAAGCGCAGGCGGCACGCCTGAACGATGGCGGCTTCCGGCGACATTCCCTCCTCGCGCTCGGCCGCGAGCGCGAAGTCGATCATCATGATCGCGTTCTTCTTCACGATGCCCATGAGCAGGATGATGCCGATGAGCGCGACCACCGAGAGGTCGTGCCGGAACGCCATCAGGGCCAGCAGCGCCCCGACGCCTGCGGAGGGCAGGGTCGACAGGATGGTGAGCGGGTGGATGAAGCTCTCGTAGAGCACGCCGAGCACGATGTAGATCGTGACCGCGGCCGCCAGGATCAGCCAGGGCTGGCCGGCCAGCGAGCGCTGGAACTCGGCCGCGTCGCCCGAGAAGGTCGCGACGACCGAGCCCGGCAGGCCGGCATCCTGCTCGGCGCGTACGATCGCGTCGAGCGCCGCGCCCAGAGCCGCGCCGGGCGCGACCCCGAACGAGATCGTGGCGGCCGGGAACTGCTCCTGATGCGCGATCACGAGCGGCGCGGTCGTGCGCGACATCGTGGTGAAGGCGGAGAGCGGCACCTGCGCGCTGCCGGTCGCGCTCGTGGTGCCCGTGCTCGTGATCGTGCCCGCTGTCGCGCCGACCCCCGGCACGTAGAGCTTGTCCAGCGCGTCCGGGCTCGTCTGGTACTGGGGCGCGGCCTCCACGATGACGCGGAACTGGTTCGTCTGCGCGTAGATGGTCGAGACCTGGCGCTGGCCGAAGGCGTCGTTCAGCGCGTCGTTGACGGCCTGGACGGAGATGCCGAGCCGCCCGGCCTTCTCGCGATCGATCGTCAGGAGCGCGCGCAACCCGCCCTCCTGCGTCTCCAGAGCGACGTTGCGCAAAGCCGGGTCGCGCCCGAGCCGCTCCGTCATCCGGGCCGCCCAGGTCGAGACCTCGCCGGCCTCCGATCCTGCGAGCGTGTACTGGTACTGCGAGCGGCTGGCGCGGGTCGCGATCTGGATGTCCTGCACCGATTGCAGGTAGAGGTTGACGCCCGGGATGCGTGACGCGCGTGCCCGGAGCTCCTCCGCGACGCGGACGGCCGAGCGCGCGCGCTGCACGACCGGCTTCAGGGTGATCGACAGGCGCGCGACGTTCGGCGTCGGGTTCAGCGGCCCGACGCCCGCGACCGACACGACGCTCGTGACGTCGGCGTCCTGCCGCACGAGATCGGAGACCTGCCCCTGCAGCCGGCTGATCTCCGCGAAGGATGTGTCGGGCGCGGCCTCAAGCACGGCCACGATGAGGCCGGTATCCTGGTCGGGCAGGAAGCCCTTGGGGATGGCCACGTAGAGCCAGCCGGTCAGCCCCAAGGTCCCCAGCGTGACGAGGAGCATGAGGCCGCGCCGCCTCAAGGCCCAGCCTAGCGTCACGTCGTAGACCCGCGCCATGCCGGCCATCGGGGCCTCGGCGATGCGCGCCCAGACCGTCTCGCGGCCATGCGGCACGGCGCGCAGGATCTTGGCGCACATCATGGGCGTCAGCGTCAGCGACACGACGGCCGAGACCACGACCGCGATGGAGAGCGTCAGCGCGAATTCGCGGAACATGCGCCCCACGAGCCCCGTCATGAAGAGGAGCGGGATGAAGACCGCGATCAGCGACACGGTGAGAGAGATGACCGTGAAGCCGATCTCGCGCGCGCCCGAGAGCGCGGCCTCGAAGGGCCGCTCGCCCTCCTCGATCTTGCGCACGATGTTCTCGACCATGACGATCGCGTCGTCGACCACGAAGCCGGTGCCGATCGTCAGCGCCATGAGGGAGAGGTTGTCGAGGCTGAACCCGCAGAGCCACATGATCGCGAAGGTGCCGACGATCGAGAGCGGCAGCGCCACCCCGGCGATGATGGTCGCGCGCACGGTGCGCAGGAAGACGAGCACGACGAGCACGACGAGCACGCACGCGATGAGGAGCGTGACCTGCACGTCGCTGATCGAGGCGCGGATCGTGTCCGTGCGGTCCTGCACGAGCTTCAGCGCGACGCCGGCCGGCATGCCGCGCTCGAGCTTGGGCAGCTCGGCCCGGATGCGGTCGACGGTCGCCACCACGTTCGCGCCCGGCTGGCGCTGGATGTCGATCACGATCGCGGTCTCGCCGCCGTACCAGCCGGCGACGCGGGAATCCTCAAGCCCGTCGATCACGTCGGCGACGTCCGAGAGGAGCACCGGCGCGTTGTTGCGGTAGGCCACCACCACGTTGCGGTAGGCGGCCGCCGCCCCGATCTGGTCGTTCGACGCGATCGTGTAGGATTGCGCGACGCCGTCGAGCGCGCCCTTCGGGCCCGCGACATTAGCCGCCACGACGGCGGTGCGCAGGTCCGCGAGGCTGAGCTTGTAGGCGGCGAGCCGGGCGAGGTCGCCCTGGATGCGCACCGCCGGCTTCACCCCGCCCTGGATCGACACGCGCCCGACGCCCGAGATCTCGGACAGGCGCTGCGCGATGAAGGTGTCCGCGAGGTCCGACAGGCCGCGCATCGCGACCGTCGGAGAGGTGAGCGCGAGGGTCAGGATCGGCGCGTCGGCCGGGTTCACCTTGGCGTAGGTCGGGGGGTAGGGCAGCGTGCGCGGCAGGGTCGAGCCGGCCGCGTTGATCGCGGACTGCACGTCCTGCGCGGCCCCGTCGATGTCGCGGTCGAGCTCGAACTGGAGCGTGACCTGCGAGAGCCCGAAGGAGGAGTTCGACGACATGCCCGACAGCGCCGGGATCTGCCCGAACTGGCGCTCCAGCGGCGCGGTGACGAGCGCCGCCATCGTGTCCGGGTTCGCACCGGGCAGCCGGGTCGTGACCTGGATCGTCGGAAAATCGACCTGCGGCAGGCTCGCGACGGGCAGCTTGAGGTAGCCCATCACGCCGCAGATCAGGACCGCGAGCGCGAGGAGCGCGGTCGCGATCGGGCGCCGGATGAAGGGCGAGGAGACGCTCACGGGACGGTGCTCCCCGCGCCGCTGGCTCCGGCTCCGCCGCCGGTCGTGCCGTTCTGCGCCGCCGAACCGGCAGGTGCCGGCGCTGCACCCGCAGGTGCTGCCGCTGCACCCGCAGGTGCTGCCGCTGCACCCGCAGGTGCTGCCGGGGTACCGGCCGGCGCCGCCGGGGTGCCGGGCGCGCCCTCGGGTCCCGGCGCACCAGATGTCGCGGACGTACCGACGTCGTCGGGCCGGCGTCGCCGCTCGCGAGGCGGCCCGGCCGCCTGACCGTCCGGGACCCGCGCCTGCCCGTCACGTGCCTGCCCGTCCCGGCCTCGCCGCTCGCCGCCCCCGCGCCGGCGCGGCGCGGGCGTCGTCGGCTGCGGTTCGGCCGCGACCGTCTCGGCATCCGCCACGCGCACGCGCTCGCCGTCGGTCAGGCGCGCGAAGCCGGTCGTCACGACCCGCTCCGGCGGCGCGATGCCGGCCGTCACGACCGACACGGTCTCGGTCTGGCGCGAGATCGTGACCGGCTTCAGCACGGCCTTGTCGTCCGCGACCCCGTACACGAAGGTCCCGGTCGGCCCGCGCTGGACGGCGGCGGTCGGGATCACGATCGCGTCGTGCAGCGTCTCCAGGGTCAGCCGCACGTTGACGAAGCTGCCGGGCCAGAGCTGGAGCGTCTCGTTCGGGAACACGGCCTTCAGCTTGACGGTGCCGGTCGTCGGGTCGACCTGGTTGTCGACCACCTCCAGCGTGCCCGACGCCACGACGTTCTGGTTGTCCGCCTCCAGCGCCTCGACCGCGACCCGGCCTGCGCCTGCGGCGGTGTTCACCGCGCGCAGGTTCTGCTGGGGCAGGTTGAAGATCACCGTGATGGGGCGCAGCTGCGTGATCGTCACGATTCCGGTCGTGTCCGCCGCCTTCACGAGGTTGCCCGCGTCCACGAGCCGGATCCCGGTGCGCCCGTCGATCGGCGCGAGGATCGTCGCGTAGTCGAGATAGGCTTTCGTGTTGTCGATCGCGCCCTGGTCGGACTTCACCTGGGCCTCGAGCTGGGCGACGCTGGCACGCTGCGTGTCGGCCTGCTGCTTCGAGCCGTAATTCGTCTGCGCGAGGTTCTGGTATCGCGTGAGGTCGAGGCGCGCGTTGGCGAGGTTCGCCTCGTCCTGCGCCTTCTTGGCGACCGCCTGGTCGTACTGCGCCTGGTAGATGGTCGGGTCGATGCGCGCGATGACGTCGCCGCGGCGGACGTCCTGGCCCTCGCGGAACGTGAGTTCGAGCAGCCGCCCGTCGACCTGGCTGCGCACCGTCACGTTGTTCAGCGCCTGCGCGGTGCCGACCGCCTCCAGGGTCACCGGCACGTCGGCGCGCTTCGCGGGCGTGGTCAGCACCGCGACCGGCCCGTCCTGGCCGGCGCCGCCGCGCCGCCCGCCGCGCCCGCCGCCCGGCTGCTGGTCGGTCGACGTCGTCTCGCCGGCCCGGTGCCAGGCATAGAACGAGGCCGCGCCGGCGAGCGCCAGCACGACGAGGATGCGCACCAGCCGCTTCACGGTGCGGCCACCGGGAGAGGGCCGGCCGGCGGGTCGAGCCGCGCGACCGCGACGGCCCCGGCCTGCGTCCAGCCGCCGCCCAGCGCCTGGAACAGCGAGACGGCGGCCTGGAAGCGCAGCAGGCGCACCACCGCCAGCGCGTCCTGGTTGTTGAACAGGGTCGTCTGGATGTTGAACAGCGTCACGACGTCGATGGTGCCCTCGCGCAATCTCTGCTCCGTGATGTCGAGCGCGCGCCGCGACGCCGCGACCGCCTCCCGGAGCCGCGCCTCGTACTCCGCGTCCAGGCGGATCGCGATCAGCGCGTTCTCCACGTCCGTGAACGACTGGATGATGGCTTTTCGATAGGTGGCGGCAGTCTCGGCCGCGCGGCCCGACTGCACGGCGAGCTGCCCCTGGAGCGCGCCCGCATCGAAGATCGGCTGCGTCAGCCCGGCAGCGAGCGAATAGAAGGTCGAGTTCGCGCCGAACAGCCCGCCCAGCGCCGCGCTCTGGAAGCCGCCGCCCGCCGTCAGCTGGATCGTCGGGAAGAAGGCGGCGCGCGCGGACGCGACGTTGAGCTCCGCCGCCGCGAGGTTCGCCTCCTCGCGCGCGATGTCGGGGCGGCGCAGCAGGAGCTGGGACGGGAGGCCGGCCCGCACGGCGGGCAGCCGGAGCCGGTCGAGCCCGCCGCCCGCGACCCGCACGCTCTCCGGCGTGCGGCCGATCAGCACCGCCAGCGTGTTGCGGTCCTGCGCCAGCTGAAGACGCAGCGGCGGGATCTGCGCGCGCTGCGTCGCCACCACGCTCTCCTGCTGCGCGACGTCGAGCGCCGTCCCGGTCCCGACGCCGAGCCGGCCGCGCACCGCGTCCAGCACGCGCGACGCGATGCGCAGGTTGTCCTCCGCGATGCGCAGGCGATCCTGCGACGCCAGGACGGAGAAGTAGGTGTTCGCCACGCTCGCGACCGTGGAGAGCGCGACCGTGTCGCGGTCGAAGCGGCTGGCGCGCGCGGTCTCGTCGGCCGAGCCCGCGGCGAAGCGATTCTTGCCGAACAGGTCGAGTTCGTAGCTGGCGTTCAGCCCGAGCTGGAACGAGTTCGAGGTGAAGCCGCGGCCCGTGGAGAGGCCGAGCGCGGTCGAGTTCGCCGACACGTTGCGCGACCCCGAGCCCGAGCTGAGCTGGCGCGAGGCGTCCGTCGAGAGGCCGAGCGTCGGGAACAGCGCTGCGCGGGCGATCACCGCCTGGCCCTCCGCCTGGTTGATGCGCTGGATCGCGGCCTCGATGTCGAGGTTGTCCGCGAGCGCGCCCGCGACCAGCCGGGTCAGCTCGGGCGAGCCGAAGCCGCGCACCCAGGTCGCGTGGACGGGCTCGGCCGGCCGGCTTCCCGCCTCCCGGAACCCGGTCGGGATCGGCACGGCCGCGTCCGGCGCCAGCGTCTGGCATCCGGCCGCCGCGAGGCATAGCAGCGCCCCGGCCGTCCGGGCGCAGGCGCGTCTCGTCCGGTGGAGGGCGGTGGTCGGCATCGATTCCAAGTCGGATAGTCGTGAGGCGCGCGGTCATGGACCCCGGAGGCCGAACGTCCTGCGCAGAGTAGAAAGTCCAGCGCCCCGTGAGAAGGGACGCGCGGTCACATGGAGAGGATTTAACGTGATCGACACGAAGCGCGATCCGGCACTCGCCCTGCCTTGTGTTTAACCCGTCGTTATCGAGTTCGCGACAATCGTCCTCGTCGACGCGCTCGGGCCACACCGGGCGATCCGCCGGATGGCCGCCTCTCGGCCGACCCGGCAGGGTCGCGGGTGGCCCGGCACCTTGTATCGTAGAGTTGACGACATGGTCCGCATCCCGATCCGACCGGCCTCCCGTCGGTCGCTTGGTCTCGTGACGGCGGCGCTGCTCGCGGCCGGTCTCGGCGGCTGCGGCTCCTTCGACGCGCGGTTCGGCGGCGCGGGAACCCATCTCGTCTCCGCGACGGACGAGCGCGAATGCCTGATGCGGGCGATGTATTTCGAATCGAACCGGTCGAGCGAGGAGGGCATGCTCGCGGTCGGCACGGTGGTGATGAACCGCGTGCAGGACGCGAAGTACCCGAAGTCGGTCTGCGGCGTGGTCGGCCAGCCGAACCAGTTCGCGCCGGGCGTGCTCACGAACCCGATGACCTCGCGCGCCACGACCCGGGTCGCCGCGGTGGCGGACCGGGTGATCGCGGGCGAGCGCGCCGAGCAGGTCGGGTCCGCGCTCCACTTCCACACGGCCGGGTACAACTACCCCTACCGCAACATGCACTACGTGGCTGTCGCGGGCGGCAACGCCTTCTACGAGAAGAAGGCGAACCCGACGCAGTCGCAGATCATGGTGGCGTCGCTGGCGGACCGGGAGGAGCAGGCTCTCCTGCCCGCGAGCCTGCGCGGCCGGGCCATGCAGATGGCGAGCCGCCGCGTCGAGCCCGCCGAGCCCGCGATCGTGACCGCCTCGCTCTCGACGCCGCGCGAGGGGGACGAGGGGGAGGCGCCCGCACGGGTGGCGCCGGCCCGTTCCTACGCGCCGATTCCGGTCGCGGCCGTTCCGAAGCCGTCATTCGTGGTCGCGAGCCTGTCGGTCGTGCGGCACGAGCCGTCACGGGTCGCCAGCAAGCCCGACGCGAGGCCTGACACGAAGGCCCGGCCCGTCACCCTGGCCCGTTTCCAGCCGGAACCCAGGTTCGAGCCGAAGCCGCAGGCGAACATCGTGCTCGCGGCCGCGACGCCGCAGCGGCCCGCCACGACCCGGACCGGCACCGTCAAGGCCGAGTCGACG
>CAXUHE010000017.1:0-28165 GCA_964250725.1 uncultured Enterovirga sp.
TGCCGGGCACGGTCCTCTACCTGCCGGTCCACGCCGAGGGCGCGAACTTCTCCGTGGGCGACGGGCACGGTGTCCAGGGCGACGGCGAGGTCTGCGTCACGGCGATCGAGACGGGGCTGATCGGCACGTTCCGGCTGACGCTCCGGGACGACCTCGCGCTCGAGTGGCCGATGGCCGAGACGCCGACGCATGTCATGACGATGGCGTTCGATCCGAGCCTCGACGCGGCGGTGAAGATCGCGCTCCGCTCCATGATCGACCTGATCGCGTCCCGCACGGGGCTCCTGCGCCACGAGGCCTACATGCTGTGCAGTCTCGCGGCGGATCTGCGCGTCACACAGGCCGTCAACGGCAATAACGGCATCCATTGCATGCTCCCGAAGACGTGCCTCGTCGGGCGGGGATGACGTGTGTTTATGGCCTGTGCACAAGCCTCTGGCTGTCCAGGTTAAGGCCCGGCCTGAATTGGCTCCGATCCGAAACAGGGGTATCCGCGATGGTGCCCGCGCCATAAGCTCGGGGAGCTGACAGGTTTCGCACACGAACCGGGGGGCTCGGACGCGATGACGACACGCCGGCGCGACCCGAAGCAGCGCTCCGAAGATCCCGACGAGGGACCGCCCGATCGCCAGGATGTGGAACAGGCCATCGCGGCGGTGATCGCGGCGGTTCTGCCGACGACCCGTCCGGACGGAAAGTCCAAGATCCGGAAACGGCCTGCCCCGGGCCACAAACCTGCCCGAAAGGGCGGCCACTGACGACCCCGATAGCCGAGGACGAGCGGATGAGTGACTTGCGCAGGCGGATCGATCGCAAGCTGCGGGACGCCTCGACACGTCGGTTCGCGCGTGCGATCGGCGCGTCCGTGCTGGCGACGGTCATCGGCGGCGCGGTGATCTCGTATGCGACCCGCGAGACGCCGCATGCGGTGGCGTCGGCCCCCAAGTCGTCCGAGCGTCTGGCCGCCGGCGTGCAACTGGAGCGCCCCGCGATCGTCCGCGAGATCCCGACCGCTCTCCCGTCCCGGACAGGTGCCGCGACCGTGACGGAGATGCCGGTCGTGCAGGCGAGCGCGCCCGTGGTCCCGGTCCGCGCCGCGACCCGCATCGTCGAGACCGCGCCGCGCCGTCAAACGACGGTCGCCGCCCTGCCGCCCGTGCGCCCCGCGGAGAGGGTCACCTTCGCGGAGGCCGAGGTCGCGGCCGTGGCGCGCGAGCCCGTCCGGATCTTCGGCTGGGGAGTGCCCGGCAGCGATCTCCTGCCGACGGGCACCGAGGCGGCGCAGTCCGTCTCGGAGCTGGGCCGGCATGTCGGCCGTCAGGTCGCGTCGATCGGCGACGCGATCGGCGAGCGGGTCGGTCTTCGGTAGACGGCCGGCCTCAGACCGGCTCGACGCGGGGCTCCGCCAGCGCGTCGCGCAGCTGGTCGTACGCGGACCGGACGGTCTCCGCCCCGTAGCGCCGCTCCAGGCGGCGAACCGTGAAATGCGCGAGCGCCACGGTCCTGAAATGCTCCACGAAGGCGGCGTTGACCGCCGCGCCCCCGAGCGCTCCGATGATCGGAACCGCGCCGGCCGCGACTTTCTGCGAGACGACGAGCCCGAACCGCGACGCGATCTGCGCCAAGAAGCGCACGAGGGCGGGCGCGGCCGTGTCGGTGAGCTTCTGGCCGGTCGCGAGCTTCGCGGCCTGCGCGACCGATTTCGCCAGCATGCCGCGCACCGCGAAATAGCCGCTCTGCGCGATATCGTCGGCCTCGGTCTTCGAGCCCAGCGCGAAGACCTGGAGGCATTCGAGCGCGGTCTCCGGCCATGCCAGATCCTCGCCCTCGTCGCGGGCGACATCCGCGATGGCGCGCAGCATCACGATGATCGACACGGGGAGCTCGACCGGCAGCGTCGCGAGCCCGAGCGCGCCGCCGAACGCGCCCGACGCCGCGGCGGCGGCGCGATGCACCCAGGCGCCGCCGCTCGTGCGGCGGTGCGACAGCGTCCCGAGCGCGACCTTGAGCGCCGCCTTGAGGGCGAGTTCGGTCGCACGCGAGACGACCTCCAGGGCGGGCGCGGGCAAGGCTCGCCCGACGAATTCGAGCGGTCGCCCCGCCATCGCGGAGAGGCGGCCGACGACCGTCGACGTCTCGAGCACGCCGACCGCCCGGCGCAGCGCCGCGAGATCCTCCTCCGCCAGGTCCTCCCGGAGCGCCGGAGTGGTTCGGTCTGCGATGGGGCGATCCGAGATCGCCACGACGGTTCCGGTCATAAGATCCCTCGGCTCAATCTGGTTCTCGTTGGGGCCGATGGAGAACCGCCAGGATCGCGCTTCGATCCCGCGTCCGCGACCGCTCTGCCTTCATGTTGCCGCGCGATCATGGCCAACAGGCCGAGATGTCCGTCGCTCCCGAGAACGCTCCCGAGGCCCGCCCGCCCGTACGGCCGAGACCGGCCGGGCTGAAGCGCAAGATCGCCGCGATCCTGGCGGCGGACGTCGCGGGATACTCGCGGCTCGTCGCGGAGGCCGAGGAGCGCACGCTGCACGACCTCGCGGCGGCGCGCGAGATCTTCGACGCCATCGTCGAGCACGCGGGCGGACGCATCTTCAACACGGCCGGCGATTCGGTGATGTGCGAGTTCGATTCGGCCGTCGAGGCCGTCCGGGCCGCGGTCGACATCCAGGCCGGCCTCGCGGATCTCAACGCCGGCACGGAGGCCGGTCGCCGCCTCGAGTTCCGCATGGGGATCACGATCGGGGACGTGGTCGAGCGCGAGGGCGACCTCCTCGGCGACGGCGTCAACATCGCGGCCCGCCTGGAAGGGCTGGCGCCGCCCGGCGGGATCTGCGTCTCGCGCTCGGTCCACGAGGCGGTCGCGAACAAGGTCGAGACGACGTTTCGCGACATCGGGGCGCGCAAGCTCAAGAACATTCCGCAGGCGGTGCACGCCTACCTCATCGCACCCCCGTCCGGTTCGCAGGCGCGCCCGGTTGAGCCCGGCCCGTCCGCGGAACCGCCCGTCGGGACCGGCCGGATTCCGGCGCGCAAGCCCCGCATCATGATCGCCGGAGCCCTGCTCCTCGCGCTCGTGGTCTCGGTGCCCGGGATCAAGGCGGCCCGGGACGCGCTCCGGGGCTGGACGACCGAGACGACGGCCGTCACCGAGGCGTCGGGGGTCGCGAGCGCGCCTGTCGTGACCGAGCCGCCGATCGTCCCGGGTCCTCTCTTGACCAGTCCGCCCTCGAACGAGGCCGCGACACCCCGCGCGACGCCGCCGCAAGCGACCCCGCGCAACGCCACGAAGCCGGTCGCGAGACCCGCAGCCCCGACCGCCACGGCCCCGATCGCGACCGCTCCGGTGGCGACGGCCCCGACCGCCACGGCCCCGACCGCCACGGCTCCGCCGCCCGACGGCATCACGCCGGCCGAGCGCTACAAGGCCGCGCGCGACCTCGCGGCGCGCGGCGACCGTGCGGGCGCCGCCAAGGCCTATGCGGCCTTGCTCCCGCATGCGGGCGACGCGATCGATCCCGCGATGCGCTACGCGGCCCTGCTCCGGCAGGACGGCGAGGGCGCGGCCCGCAAGCCCTTCGCGGAACTGGCGCGATCGACGCCGACCCGTCCCATCACCCTCCTGGCGGCCCTCCAGCTCGACCCGGCCGAACGACACGCAAAGCTCGAGGCACTCGCGGCCGCCGATCCCGACTACGCGCCGGCCTCCTATCTCCTGGCGATCGACGATCTCGCCGGACGCGACGGCGGCCCGACGCTGACCGAGCGCCGGCTCGCCTTCGACCTCTTCGATCGGTTCGTGGAGGCGTCGGACGATGGCCGGCTCGACCCGTTCTTCCTGGACCCGACGGTCCGGACAAGCTGGATCGAGGAGGCGAAACGCAGGCGGGCCGAGTTGCAGACGTTCTTCGCCGGAGCCTCCACCCGTCTCGGCGCGAGCTTCGCGCGCTCCGAGACGGGATGGGTCGCGAACTTCACCCTGCCGGAGCCCGCGACCGCGATCGCGGTGCGCGTCGGCGAACGCGGCGACTTCGTGTCGACCGGTCTCTCGTCGAGCCTCGACGCCAGGACGGGCAAGCCCGCCCCCTACGCCCGGATGCCGCTGCCCGCCTCGATGGGGCGCACGACGCTCTACGTCCAGTATGTCGACCGCTCGGGCCGGGAGGCCGGGCCGTTCGCGCTCGCCTTCGATCCCGCGACCGCGCTCGTCAGCGCCGGGCGCGACACGCTGGAGCGCTTCCCCGACACCTGGGTCACGTTCCGCCGGGACGTCGCGAACGTGCTCTCCTACGCGCAGCTCGTCAGCAACCGCTGCGCGATCCGGCGCGCGCTCATCGGGTACGGCGACGAGCCTCCGCACGAGACGATCGCGCTGCCGCCCTGCGAGAGCGGCGCGACGGCCGCGGTACCTGCCGACACGCGCCCGGTCATGACGCTGCCCGACGGGGTCGAGGCCGTGCAGGTCCAGCTCGCCTACGCGGACGGGACCGAGAGCCCCGTCCGGACGTTCAGGCGCTGAGATCGCGTCACTTCGCGCCGGTGACGAACGGGCAGCCGCCCTCCGACATCGGGCGGAACGCCTCGTCGCCCGGCACCTTGGCGAGCTGCTTGTAGAGGTCCCACTCGCCCTTGGACTCGGCGGGCGTCTTGACCTGCATCAGGTACATCTCGTGCACCATGCGGCCATCCTCCCGGATGTAGCCGTCCTGCGCGAAGAAGTCGTGGATCGGCGTCGCCTTCATCTTGGCGACGACCGCCTTCGCCTCGTCCGTCCCGGAGGCCTGGACGGCCTTCAGGTAGTGGGCCACCGCCGAGTAGACGCCCGCCTGGTGCATCGTCGGCATCATCTTGCGGGACTCGTAGAAGCGCTTGGCGAAGGCGCGGGTGTCGTCGTTCATGTCCCAGTAGAAGGGCGTCGCGAGGAGCAGGCCCTGGGCGGCCTCGGCGCCCAGGCTGTGCACGTCCGCGATGTTGATGAGGAGCGCGACGAGCTTCTGGCCGCCCGCCACGAGCCCGAACTCGCCCGCCTGCTTGATGACGTTCTGCGTGTCGGCGCCGGCATTGGCGAGGCCGATCACCTTGGCCTTCGTGCCCTGGACCTGCAGCAGGTAGGAGGAGAAGTCGGATCCCCCGAACGGGACGCGGATGTCTCCGAGCACCGTCCCGCCGAACTTCTTCACCTCGGCCGCGGCGTCGCGCTGGAGCGCGTGCCCGAACGCGTAATCGGCCGTGATGAAGGCCCAGGTGTCGCCGCCGCGCTTCACCATCGCCTGGGCGGCCACGTGGGCCAGCGCGTAGGTGTCGTAGGTCCACTGGATGCCGACCGGCGAACAGGCCGGACCCGTGAGGTCGGACGAGCCGCCGCCCGAGATCAGGAGCACCCGGTTCTTGTCCCGGGCGATCTGCTGGACGGCCAGCGCGACGGAGGAGGTCGGCACGTCGACGATCACGTCGACGCCGTCCTGGTCGAACCAGCGCCGCGCGATCGCGGCGCCGATATCGGGTTTGTTCTGATGATCGCCGGAGATCACCTCGACCGGCTTGCCCCCGATCGTGCCGCCGAAATCCTTCACCGCCATCTCGGCCGCTACGAGCGATCCCGGGCCGGTCGAGTCCGCGTAGACGCTGCTCATGTCGTTCAGCACGCCGATCTTGACGCTGCCGCCGGAGATCTGCGCCTGCGCGGCCACGGGCACGAGCAGGGGCGCGAACCCGGCCGCGAGCGCCAGAACGGCCGCGGTCATCGCGTTCGGCACGGTTCTCCTCGATATCATCCGGGTCTCTCCCTGTCGCATTCGGCGCCGCCCTCGATCGGGACGAGCTTGCCTGACGATCGTCGTACCCGATCGGCACGGACGCGTCCGCTAGACGAACGGATCACGTCCGGGCAGCATCCGCGCGCCGTCGGGTCAGGCCGCGCGCGCCGGCGCGACGGGCGGGAAGAGCGAGACGTGAGCCGTCTGGGCCGGGAGCCGGCGCTTCATCTCGCCCTCGAGCCAGAGCGTGGTCTCGCGCAGCGCCTCGAAGGAGACGCCCGTGCGGACGCGGCTGCGGTCCAGCATGTAGACGAGGTCCTCGGTCGCGACGTTGCCGGTCGCCTCCGGGGCGAACGGGCAGCCGCCGATCCCGCCGAGGCTCGAATCCAGCGCCGTGACGCCCGCCCGCAGGGCCGCGTCGGCGTTCGCGTAGCCGGTGTTGCGCGTGTTGTGGAAATGCGCCCTGAGCCGCATCCCCGGCAGCGCCTGCGCGAGCGCCCCGAACCGCGCCTCGACGTCGGGCGGGGTCGCGACGCCGATCGTGTCGGCGAGCGAGAGCTCGTCCGTGCCGATCTCCGCGAGCGCGCGGGCGAGGTCGACCACGCGGCCGACCGGCACCTCGCCCTCGAAGGGGCACCCGAACGCGGTCGCGATCGTGACCGAGCGGAGGAGGCCGGCCTCGCGCGCCCGGCTCGAGATGGCGCGCCACGTGTCCAGGTTGTCCTGCACGCTGGCACCCTGGTTCCTCCGGCTGAACGTCTCGCTCGCGACCGCCGCGAAGGAGACCTCGTCGAGCACGCCCGTGGCGAGCGCCCGGTCGAAGCCGCGCGCGTTCAGGACGAGCCCGGACAGGCTGACGCCCGGAAGCTTGCCCAGTCCGCGCAGCACCTCCTCGGCATCCGCCATCTGGGGCACGCGCCCCGGATGCACGAAGCTCGTCGCCTCGATGCGCGTGAGGCCGGCCGCCGCCAGCCTGCGGATGAACGCGATCTTCACGTCCGTCGCCAGCAGCTGCGCGTCGTTCTGGAGCCCGTCGCGCGGCCCCACCTCGACGATGTCCACCGCCTCGGGGCGGGTTGTCACGTTTGCCATGGCGATGATTCCTCAGGCAGTTGGCGCTGGTCGCCTCCGACAACGCCGCGCCAGGCCGGATCGTCCAGGTGGTCTCCGCCACAGCCGACCGCCGTCTCGAGGATGCGGCCGAGCTCCTCCGGCCGGGTCCCGAGGTTCGGGACCCGGATCATCACGAGGCCCGGGTCCAAGGCCACGAGTGCGTCGCAGCCGAGGCCTGGTCTCAGGCGCCGCGCGGCGGCGTGTCGAGCGCTTTCGGGCGGGATCCGGCCTGTTCTTTCGAACGCTCGACCATCCTTTGCTGCCGCTCGGCTTCGAGAAGGGCGAGCGAGACTTCGACCGTCCGGAGCCTCGCTTGAATGCGTCGGGTGCGCGCGCGGAAGACCAAGGACTGTACGAACCAGGTCAGAGCCAGCACGGCGAGACAAGTCACGGCCCAGGTGGGCAGGTCGCCGATCGAGAGAGAGCGTGTCCATTCGTCGAAGCTGTTCATGGGCGTCTCGTGCTCGACGGGACATACGCACAAGTGGGGCGGCGCACAAAGGCCGGATCGCGAACTGCGTGTGTCCGGGCTCGATCGACACGCCGAGGCTGCGGGCGACCTTCGAGACCGCCGGGCCCTCCCCCGGCGCGCAGGCCAGGATGGCGGAGCTTTACCGCTCGAAGCAGCCGCTCGGCCGGTTCGGGACGGCCGAGGAGGTGGCGGCCGCGATCCTCTTCCTGGCATCGCCCGGGACGAGCTTCGTCACGGGCGTCGCGCTCCCGGTGGATGGCGGCCGCATCGCCTGAGGTCGCACCGGTCATATCGCTTTGCGATACGCCGTGATCGAGCTAGGACGGGCTCGCGTCCGGGCAGGGACGCGCGACCGGAGACACGATGCTCGCCGACACGGACGACCCGGCGCCCAGCGGGGAGGCGCGCCGCAACGCCCGGCCGGAACAGGCGGTCGACGATCGGCTCTTCCTGCAATCGGTCGCCCGCGCGCTCGACGTGCTGGAAGCCTTCGCGGCGAGCCCGCGGCCGATGTCGCTCGGCGAACTCGCGCTCGCGGCCGGCACCAACAAGAGCGCGGCGCAGCGCATCGCACAGACTCTGCTGAGCCGGGGCTACATCGAGCGGTCGCGCGATGGCGGGCTCGTGCCCGGGCGCCGCATCCTCGACCGGTCCTTCGACTACCTGCGCGCGAACCCGATGATCGAGCGGGCCATGCCGATCCTGACCGAGCTCAGGAAGGTCACGAACGAGCGCGTCGACCTCAGCCTGCTCGACGACCTGTCGACGATCTATGCCGTGCGCCTGCAGAGCAAGCGCGAGACCTTCTACGCCACGCTCGCGGGCCGGCGCGTCCCGACCTTCGTCTCCTCGGGAGGGCGCGCCTGCATGGCGCACCTGCCCGACGCCCGGGTGAACGACATCCTGGCCCGCTCCGACAGGCGCGCCCTCACGCCGAAGACCCTGCTCGACCCGGCCCGGATCTGGAGGAAGGTCCGGGAGGCGCGCCGCGACGGCTATGCGTTCGCGACCGAGGAGGCGTTGATCGGCGAGGTCGTGCTGGCGGCCGCCGTGATGGACGGCCCGGGCCGCCCGGTCGGTGCCGTCCATATCGCGGGGTCTCTCAGCGAATGGTCGGTCGAGGAGTTCCGCAAGCGCTTCGCGCCGCTCGCGATCGAGGGCTCCCGCGCGCTCAGCGGGTGAACGCTGCGCGCAATCCGCGCGCCTCCAGGATCGGCAGCACGCCCTCACTCATGCGGGCGATGCCGTCCGTCGGGTCCACCCAGGTGAACAGGGCGCCGTCGAGACCCGCCTCCGACAGGGCCGCGAGCTTGTCCGCGATGGCCTGCGCGTCCCCGACCAGCAGGTTGCCGCCGACCCCCGCGGCGAAGCGCTTGCGCATGGCGCGCAGCACCTCCTCGGGCATCTGCTCCGTCTGCGCGCGCAGCCCGGCCGTCCAGGCATCGACGCTCTCGCTGTCCTCGTGCTCGACGGCGAAGTAGTCGAGATAGGCCTCCGCCTCGGCCTGCGTCCGGCGCTGCACGACCGCCGTGTAGATCCAGACCTGGACCTCGCGGCCGAACTGTTCGCGGGCCATGGTCTTGTAGCGGGCGATCTGGGCCGCGCAGGCCTCGGGCTCCTCGGAATGGAGCGTCACGAAGCAGATGTCCGCGTGCTCGCACGCGAAGCGCATGCCGCGCCCCGACCCTCCCGCGTTCATGATCGGCGGATGCGGTGTCTGCACCGGCTGCGGCAGCGAGATCGCGCGCCGAACGGTGTAGAAGTCGCCCGCGAAATCGAACTCTCCGGGCTCGCTCCAGAGCCGGCGCACGATCGTCAGCCACTCCTCGAGCTGGTCGTAGCGGCGGTCGTGCTCGCCCATCGGCGTGCCGAACATCTCGAGCTCGGGCTTGTTCCAGCCGCCCACGACGTTCAGCGCGAACCGGCCGCCCGAGATGATGTCGATCGTGGCGGTCTGCTTGGCGGCCGCGACCGGGTGGATCGTCGGTGCGTGCGACGTCGCGAAGATCGCCGCATGCGAGGTCGCCTGGGCGATGCCGGCCGCCCAGGTGAACGGGTCCATCACGACGCCGCTCGGGTGGTGGGGCTTGTGCGGCAGGTAGCCCTTCCAGCGCGCGTAGGCGACGATCGCCTCGAACCCCGCCTCGTCCGCCAGCCGGGCCGTCCTGACGGACGCGTCCCAGGTCGGCCGGTAGGCTTCCGGCACGAGCGTCTGGGGTCCGCCGCGCCCGTTCGTGCCGAAGATCCCGAGTTTCAGGCGGTTGTCGTTGAAGAGCGGGTTGCGGCGCTCCCGCATGGCTGGACCCGTCACGACGCCCCCGCCGGCCTGAGGACGATCCGGTAGGCGGTCGCGGCCTCGACGGCCTCCCGGCTGTAGAGCATCGGAACGTAGTCGCCCGCGGCCCAGAGCGGGGCGAGGTCGCGGTAATGTCCCGAGCGCACGTCGCCCGATTGCCCGGGCGCGTTCATGCACACGCTCCCGTCCCAGGCGCCGACATCGATCACGAAGCGGACCGACGCCCCGTTCGTCACCCGGAAATCGCCGCCGCGATAGGCCGCGTGCATCACGCTCGAGGCGCTGCCGGGCTTTGGCAGCGGGCCGACGTCGAAGCGGGCGCGCTCGGCCGTGTCGAGCGTCGCGCTCGCGGCATGTTCGAAATAGCCGTGATGGAGGTCGCCCCATCGCCAGAGCGCGACGTCCGGCCCGAACCGGGCCGAGGCGTCCCGGAACGCCGCCCCCAGGGTCCCGGCGAGGAGACGGTCGCGGCCCGCGGCGGGATCTGCGCCGAACCAGGACCCCGGGCTCTCCAGCGCCTGCAGGATCGCCTCGACGTCGCCGGGAACCAGGAGCGCCCGGATCTCGGGCGCGCCGTGCGCGAGCGCACGGGTCGCGAGCGCGAAGAGGCCGGGCTTCAGGTGCTTCGTCCACCACCATTCCGAGAGCAGCGCCGCCGCCGACCCGACCGCGAGCCTGTCGTCCCAATCGCGCAGGAGCCCGGCGGCGGCCGCGAGATCGTCCGACCCGGCCGCGTCGAGGGACGCCAGCAGCGGGCGCAGACGTCGCGCCGGCATGGACACGACGTCGGTCTGGAGCGCTCGCGACGCCGCGACGTCGTGCGCGGTCGAGCCGGCGAGGACCTCCCGGATCCGGCGCGCGCGGCTCGCCTCCAGCCATTCGAAGCCGATCGGGCTCTCGGCCTGGGGCCAGTCCGGCGGCAGGTTCGCCTCGTTGGCGCTCGCCACGAACCCCTCGGGCGGGTTCACCAGGGAGGGCATGTCGTCGAGGTCGCGGAACCCCGCCCACTCGAAGCGGCCGTCGCCGGGGACCGGCAGGAGCCCGTCCCAGTTCGGCCGGATCGGCGTGTACCCGGCCGGGAACCAGGCGACGGTGCCGCGCGTGTCCGCGTAGACGTGGTTCAGCGACGGCGCGCCCCAGCGGCGGGCGGCCTCGCGGTAGGCCGGGAGCGTGGTGGCGCGCATCGTCGACAGGCCCGCCAGATAGGCGGCCGAGCCCGGCTCGAACCAGACGGAGCGCAGCGCGAAGGCCCGGCATCGCCCCGGATCCGCGTGGAGCACGGGCCCGTGGCGGGTGAAGAGGAGGCGGACGGGCTGGTCGGCCTCGCCCTTCACGGGGATCCGCTCCTCGACGGCCTCCATCGCCACGAAGCGACCCTCGTAGAGATAGGATTCGGGATCGTCCGACGCCGTCTCGTAGACGTAGACGTCCTCCTGGTCGGCGCCGAAGATCGTGATCGCGAACGCGGCCTCGCCGTTATGCCCCATCGAGATGCCGGGCACGGCGGGCTCGCCCGCGCCGATCGCGTCGAGACCGGGCGCCGTGAGGTGGACGAGGTAGCGCAGGGACGGGACCGCGTGGGCGCGGTGGGGGTCGCCCGCGAGGATCGGCCGGCCGCTCGCGGTCCGCCCGGGCGCCACGGCCCAGTTGTTCGATCCCTCGAAGGCGGCGTTGCGCACCACCTCGCCGAGATCGCCCACGGCCGCCCAGGCCTCGGCCTCCGCGAGGCCGGCGCCGAGCCTCTCAGGCGAGAAGGTCACGGACGCGGTCGCGAGCCTGAACGTGTCGAGCACCGCGAGCGGGATCCGCGCGAGGTCGAGGCCGCCCGGATTGCCGGGCGCGACCGGCGGCTCCAGGTTCTTGCGCAGCAGGTCGACCGTGTCGTCCGCGCGCGACGCGACGTTGGCCCGCAGGATCTCGGAGAGCGCGTTGCGGGTGAGCGCGTGGCTGCGGACCCGCACGACGTCCTCGGCGGCCCAGAAGGCGGGCCGGGTCCCGAAGCGCCCGAACTCCTCCGGCAGACGGTCCGGCTCGCGGCGCGTGAGCTCCACATAGGCGTTGATGCCAACCACGAACGCCTCGACGATGGCGCGCGCGTCGGGCGCGTAGCTCGTCCATTCGGCCGCCATGTCGCCCCGGTAGAGGAAGGCCCGGCTGGCGCGGTCCTGCGCGAGATAGCCCGGCCCGAAATCGGCCGCCAGGAGACCGAGCCCGCGCTTGCGCCACAGGTCGATCTGCCAGAGCCGGTCACGCGCGGCGTTGAAGCCCTGCACGACGAAGAGGTCGTCGAACCCGCCCGCCGACAGATGGGCGATGCCCCAGGCGTCGACCCGGATCTCCGCCGGGGCGGAGAGCCCCGGGAGACCCAGCGTCTCGTCCGCCGCCACCGCGTCGGTCGGTCCGGCCGTCGGCGATGTCACGACACTGGCCCCCCGCGGTTGTGGGTACCCATCATATTGCTCAGCGATACGATCGTTCCAGATCGAGGCTAGGATCGGGCGGAACCCTCGTCAAGCACGGTCCGTGCGGCTGTTGCCCAGGAAATGGACGCGTGCTGCCGAGAAATCGCGCCGCCGCGACCCGGAATCGATTTGACTTCGCGCGGGCCGCCCGTAACCTAGTGCCGATATACCCGTATCGCTCTGCGATGCACCTGGGAGAGGATCATGGCTCGGATCGTTCGGCGCGAGGCATTGGGGCTTCTGGGCGCGGGGCTGGCGATGCCGAACATCGTGCGGGCGCAGGATGCCGGCCCGGTGAGGATCGGCAACATGATCCCGCTCTCCGGGGCGGCGAGCATCGAGGGTCACCAGCTGATCAAGGGCGTCCAGTTCGCCGTCGAGGAGGCGAACCAGAAAGGCGGCGCGTTCGGCCGCAAGATCGAGGTGCTGACGGAGGACGACGAGAGCAACTCGACGAAGGGCGTGACGATCGCGCGCAAGTTCATCGAGTACGACCACGTGCCCTTCATCGTGGCGACCTACGCGTCCGCGGTCGCGCTCGCGGTCACCCGGGTCGCGCGGGACTACAAGGTCCCGGTCCTGTCCTGCGGCTCCACCGGCGCCATCGCGACCCAGGACAACAAGCCCGGGGACCCGTGGTTCTTCCGCTGCTGGCCCGACAGCGACCTCCAGGGCGAACTCACCGCCAAGGCGATCGTGAACCGGTTCAAGAAGACCAAGGTCGCGATCGTGCGCGACAACACCAATTACGGCGCGACCCTCGCGGACCAGGTCAGCAAGATCGTGCAATCGGCCGGCGGCACCATCGTGTCGACCGACACCTACAACGCGGGCGAGCAGGACTTCTCGTCGATGCTGACCAAGATCCGGACGCTGCGGCCGGAGGCCGTCTATATCGGCGGCTGGGCGGGCGACGGCGCCAACATCCTGCGCCAGGCGTCCGATGTCGGTCTGCGCGTCCAGTTCGTCGGGTCGGGCTCCATGGTGAGCGACGAGTTCATCAAGCTCGCGGGCCCCGCCTCCGAGGGCTTCGCGGTGGCGACGAATTTCGAGCCGAAGACGCCGAACGAGGCCGGACGGGCCTTCGCGCAGCGCTTCAGGGCGAAGTTCGGGACCGAGCCGAACCTCTTCAACGCGCTCGCCTTCGACTCGACCGCGATCGGCATCGAGGCGATGCGCCGGGCCGGGAAGCCGGACGGCCTCGCGATCCAGCAGGTCCTGAAGAGCGGCATGGGCGACTTCCCGATCGTCCAGGGCCCGGCCGGCACGACCGCCAGGTTCAACGACAAGGGCAGCGTCGACTTCGACGGCTTCATCGCGGTCATCAAGGGCGGGCAGCGAACGATCGGCGACGCCTGACCGCCGGGCCGCGGTCGTGTCGGGTTTCGATTTCGAGCTCCTCGCCCAGTACCTGGCGAACGGGGTCGTGGTGGGCAGCACCTACGTCCTGGTGTCGGTCGGCCTGACGCTGATCTTCGGCATCCTCGGCGTCGTGAACTTCGCGCATGGCGAGTTCTACATGCTGGGCGCCTATGTGGGCATCTTCCTGATCGCCCGGTTCGGCGTTCCGGTCCTGCCCGCGATCGTGCTGGTGCTGGCGTTCTCGGCCGTGCTCGGCACCCTGGCCGAGAAGATCCTGCACAAGTCGCTGAAGGGGCGCGACGCCACGAGCTCGATGATCTCCTCGTTCGGCCTCGCGGTCGTCCTCCAGAACGCCGCCCTCCTGACCTTCGGCCCGCAGCCGCAGCTGCTCAGGACCGAGTTCTCCAACGTGCCGGTGGAGATCGGGCCGGTCTTCCTGCCGCTGCAGCGGCTGCTGATCCCGATCGCCATGGTGGTGCTCATCTCGGGGCTCCAGCTCATCCTGCGCTACACGTGGACCGGGCGCAGCCTGCGGGCGATGGCCCAGCACACGACCGTCGCCCGGCTCTGCGGGGTGCGGGTGGAGCGGGTCGCGGTCGTGACCTTCATGGTCGGCACGGCGCTCGCCGGTGTCGCCGGGATGCTGATGTCGTCGGTCTTCCTCGTCTACCCGATCATCGGCAGCATGATCGTGCTGAAGGCCTTCACGGTCGTGATCCTGGGAGGGATGGGCAACATCGCGGGTGCGGCCATCGCGGGCCTGCTCCTGGGCGTCGCCGAGTCGCTCACCTCGGCCTACATCACGAACGGGGCACGCGACGCGGTGGGGTTCATCCTGGTCGTGCTGGCCCTCCTGTTCCGGCCCCAGGGCCTGTTCGGCCGGGCCGTGACGCGCTCGTGAAGGCGGCCCTCGGCGTCGCGGCGCTCCTCGTCCTCCTGGCGCTCGCGCCGCTCCGGCTGGGGGGCTACGAGCTGACGGTCCTCACCGTGATGCTGGTCTTCGTGCTCCTCACGGTCGGGCTCGACCTCGTGTCCGGCTATTGCGGGCAATCCTCCTTCGCGCAGGGCGCCTTCTACGGGATCGGCGCCTACACGGCCGCGATCCTGTCGCGCGATCTCGGCACCGGAATCCTCGTCAACCTGCCCGCCGGCGCGGTCGTGGCGGGCCTGTTCGGGATCCTTCTCGGGATCCCGGCGCTCCGGCTCAGTGGCCACTTCCTCGGCATCGTGACGATCGCGTTCCAGACCATCGTCTACCTCGTCCTGTCGCAATGGACCGCGTTCACCGGCGGGCAGGTCGGGATCTCGCTGCCGCCGACGGGACAGCTCAGCGTCTTCGGCCTGCCGCTCGTGCGCATCGACGACGTCCGGTCCTTCTACTGGCTCGCGCTCGTGGTCAGCGTCGTGGGGCTCACGATCGCCTGGAGGCTGACGCGCTCGCGGCTCGGCCAGGAATGGATCGCGATCCGGGACGACGAGAAGCTCGCGGGCGCGATCGGCCTCAACGCCACCTCCGGCAAGCTCGCGGCCTTCGTGTTCTCGGCCGCGCTCGCCGGGATGGCGGGCGTGCTCATCGCGCACGCGCTCCGCGGCGTGACGCCGGACGATTTCACGATCTGGACCTCGGCCACGATCGTCGCCATGATGGTGGTCGGCGGGCGCGGCACCTTCGTGGGGCCGATCCTCGGGGCCGTGCTCCTGACCGCCCTTCCGGAGGTCCTCGGGCGGCTGGCCGAGTACAAGCTCATCATCTTCGGCGGCCTGATGATCGTCATGGTGACGTTCCTGCCGGAGGGCCTGTTCGGGTGGGCCTCGCGGAGGCTGTCGCGGCCGTGACGGCAGGACCCGCCCTCCTCGAAGCCCGCGGGATCACCAAGCGCTTCGGCGGCCTCGTGGCGGTGGACAACGTCGATCTCACGGTGGGCGAACGCCAGATCGTGGGCCTGATCGGGCCGAACGGCTCCGGCAAATCCACGATGGTGAACCTGGTGACGGGCGAACTCGGAGTCGATCGCGGGCGCATCCTGCTGCGGGGCCAGGACATCACGAACCGCAAGCCCTACCGGCGGGCGCGGCTCGGGGTCGCGCGCAGCTTCCAGATGCTGCGCCTGTTCCGCTCGCTCAGCGTCGAGGACAACCTGGTCCTCGCGCATCACACGGGCATGACGAGCTCCGTCCTCGACAGCTTCCTCGGCCGCCGCAACGCCCGCGACGAGGACGGACGCTCCCGCGCGCGGGCCCGCGAGCTCCTGTCCTTCTTCGACCTCGCGGACTTCGCCGGCCAACCGGTCGGCGCGCTGTCGATCGGGCAGCAGCGCATGGTCGAGCTCGCCCGCGGGATGATGGCGGAGCCCAAGCTCTTCGTGCTCGACGAGCCGGCGGCGGGCCTCTCGCCGCCGAACGTCGACCGCCTCATCGAGCTGATCCGGCGCATGCGCGACGAGTTCGGCATGGCGATCCTGCTCGTGGAGCACGTGATGCGGGTCGTGCGCGATCTCTGCCACACCGTCGTGGTGCTCGATTCGGGGGAGAAGATCGCGGAAGGCGAACCCGAGGCCGTGGTCAACGATCCCGCGGTGGTCGAGGCCTATATCGGGTCGGGCCGCACGCGCCGGGGAGCCTCGACGTGAGCGGGTCGGCCGCGTGCTGAAGGTCGAGAACCTCGTGGCGGGCTATGGGCGCACCCGCATCCTGCACGGCGTCTCGCTGAACGTCCCCGAAGGCGGTCTCGTCGCGCTGCTCGGCGGCAACGGCACGGGAAAGTCCACGACCCTCAAGGCGATCACGGGTCTCGTGCCCGCGCAGGAGGGTGAGATCCATCTGGGCGGCCGACGCATCGACGGGACGCCGACCGAGGACCTGCCGACGCTCGGGCTGTCGCTCGTGCCGCAGGGCAAGGAGATCTTCGCCACGATGTCGGTCGAGGAGAACGTCCTCATGGGCGGCTATCACCGCCGCCGCGACCGCCGGGGGATCGCGGACGATCTCGCGGGCGTGTACGAGCGCTTTCCGCGCCTCAAGGAGCGCCGCCGCACGCCCGCCGGGCTGCTGTCCGGCGGGGAGCGGCAGATGCTGTCGATCGGGCGTTCGCTGATGGCGCGGCCGACCGTCCTCTTACTCGACGAGCCCTCCGCGGCCCTGTCGCCGCGCATCGTGGGCGAGATCTCGGAGGCGATCCTGAGCCTGCGCGAGTCGGGGCTGACGCTCCTCCTCGTGGAGCAGAATGTCGGGATGGCGCTCGACATCGCGGATTACGTCTACGTGATGCGCTCGGGGCGGATCGCCTTCGAGCGCGCGGTCGGCGAGGGGCTCGACATGAGCGAGCTTCAGGAATTCTATCTGGGAGCGGGCGACCATGGCTGACGTCGGACGCTTCGCCGGCCGGGTCGCGATCGTGACCGGCGCGGGCCGGGGGATCGGGGCCGCGACCGCGCGGCGGCTCGCGCAGGAGGGCGCGAGGCTCGTGCTGGTGGACCGCGAGCCCGACGTCGTCGACACCGCGTCGGGGATCGGGACGGCGCTCCGGATCGACGTGACGGCGCCCGAGGCCGGCGAGCGCATCGCTCGGACCGCGCTCGACGCCTACGGCCGGATCGACATCCTGGTGAACAATGCCGGCATCGGCGGATCGAAGTCGCTCGCCCTGTCCGACGACGCCCTGCTCGCGCGCCTGATCGACACCAACCTGACGGCCGTGCTGCGGGTCACGCGCGCGGTCGTCCCCCACCTCACCCGGCCGGGCGGGCGCATCGTCAACGTCTCGTCGATCTTCGGGCTCGTGGGCTATCCGGGCACGGTCGGCTACGCGGTCGCCAAGGCCGGGATCGCGCAGTTCACGCGCCAGCTCGCGGGCGAGCTCGCGCCCGACGGCATCCTGGTCAACGCGGTCGCGCCGGGCGTCGTCGAGACCGCGATGACGGCCGAGCACCTCAGGAACCCGCATTACCTGAAGCTCCAGGTCGGGCCGACGCCGGTCGGGCGGGTCGGGCGGCCGGACGAGATCGCGGCCGTGATCGCGTTCCTCGCATCCGACGACGCGTCCTTCGTCTGCGGCACCGTGCTGCCGGTCGACGGAGGCTACCTCGGAGCCCGCTACACGCCGCCCGACGCGGCCTGAGGAGAGCGACCATGCACGACATGAGTGTGAGATGGCCCGACGGCGCGCGATGCGCCGTGATGCTGACCTTCGATTTCGACGCCGAGACCCTGTGGACCTCGCGCGACCCGGAGAACGCGAACCGCCCGGGCGTGCTCAGCCAGGGCCGCTACGGCGCCAAGGTCGGCGTGCCGAAGATCCTCGACACCCTGGAGGAGGCGGGCGTGCCCGCGACCTTCTTCGTGCCGGGCTGGACCGTCGAGAACCACCAGGACCGGGCCGAGATGATCCTGAAGGCCGGCCACGAGATCGGCCACCACAGCTACTCCCACCGGTGGGTGAGCGACGCCCCCGACCTCGAGGTCGAGGAGATGGAGAAGGGCCTGCACGCGCTGAAGAGCCGTCTCGGCCTCGTGCCGAAAGGCTACCGATCGCCGGCCGGCGAGGTCTCGACCGGATTGTTCAGGCTCCTGCAGACGCACGGCTTCCTCTACGATTCATCCCTGATGGACGACATCAACCCGTATCGGCACACCCTGCCGGACGGCTCCCGGGGACCGATCGAGCTGCCCTGGCACTGGAGCCTCGACGACGCCCCCTACGCGCTCTTCTCGGTCAAGAGCCCGCGTCCGATCTTCACGAACGAGCACATGCTCGCGGTCTACAGGGAGGAGTTCCGCGAGATCTATCGCTGGGGCGGCCTCTACGACATCATCTTCCATCCCCAGATCGGCGGGAGGCCGAGCCGCATCGCGCTCATCCGCGAGCTGATCGCCTTCATCCGGACGTTCCCGGGCGTCTGGTTCGCCACGGGCACCCAGGTCGCCGAGGCCTGGTCGGCCGCCCACGAGTGAGGCGCCTCGTCAGGCGGCGCGGCGCGCCCACCGGTCCTTGAGGCGGTACCACTCGCCGACGGCCGGCATGAACCAGGGATTGCCGCGGTAGAAGGGCTTCGTGGGGAACGGCAGCCCGTCGAGCGCGAAGGGGGCGTTCGTACGGCCGGCGATCTTGAGCGCCGCCTGATGGCCGAGCCACGACGCCATCGCGACGCCCGACCCCTGGCAGCCGGCCGCGTAGTGGATGCCGTCCTCCACCCCGATATGGGGCACGAAGTCGAAGGTGAACGCGACGTTGCCGGTCCAGGCATGCGTGATCCGGACGTCGCCGAGTTCGGGGAAGACCTCGCTCATGAAGCGGTGCAGGACGGGCGCGGCCCGCTCCGGCGAGGTCGGCGCGAAGCTCGCCCGGCCACCCCACAGGATGCGCGTCCCGTCCGGGCTCGGGCGGTAGTAGTTGAGGAGGTTGCGGGTGTCCCCGATGGCCCGCATGGTCGGGAACAGGCGGCGCACCCGCTCCTGTCCGAGGGGCTGCGTGGCGATGATGTAGCTGGCGAGCGGGATCATGCGGCGGGCGAGCCAGGGCAGCGCGCTCGATCCGTCCGGCCCGAGCGAGTAGCCGTTCGTCGCGACCAGGACCGCCCCCGCCTTCACCGGGCCGCGCGGCGTGTCGAGGCGGAAGCCGGAGCCCTCGCGCCGGATCGTCCCGACCCGTGTCCCGTCGAGGAGCGTCGCGCCGGCCCGAAGCGCCGCGTCGCGCAGGCCCCGCGCGTACTTGCCCGGATGCAGCATCCCGGCCGCCTCGCTCACCATGCCGCCGCGGTAGAAGTCGGACGCGAGCTCGTCGCGCTGCCGCTCCGGCGGCACCATGCGGACCGGCATCCCGGTCAGCTCGCTCGCCAGTCCGGCCTTGGCGGCGAGCGCCCGGTAATGGCCGGCCGACCATGCGGGCGCGTACTTGCCGGACCTCACGTAGTCGCACTCGATCCCCTCCCGGGCGATCAGGCTCTCGATGAACGGGAAGGCGCCGGCCGCCGCGTCCGCGACCGCCCGTCCACGCTCCCGTCCGTACCGCGTCTCCAGCTCGGCGAGCCCGACCTTCGACCCGCCCGAGACCTGACCGCCGTTGCGCGAGCTCGCCCCCCAGCCGATCCGCTCCGCGTCGATCACCGTCGGGGTGATGCCGAGCCGCGCGAGCGTCAGCGCGGCCGAGAGGCCCGCGTAGCCGCCGCCCACGATCGCCACGTCCGCGACGCCGGGCGGGTCCGCCTCGCCGAGCGGCGCGGGCTCGGCCGCGTCCCACCAGTAGGGCCGCGCCACGAAGTCCGGCGCGAAGATCCCCGCCATCTCAGCCGGCCGAGCCCGCGGCGGCCTCAGCGCCGCCGTATTCGCGCTCGGCGTAGGGCGCCGTGATGAACCCGTCCGCGAGGTTCTGCGCGACGCGCGCGGGGTCGCGCCGGCCGGGGTCGCCCCAACCGCCGCCGCCGCCCACCACGAGTTCGATCACGTCGCCGCGCCGCAGGTCGAAGCGGCTCGTCGAGGTGAGCTCGATCGTGGCGCCGTCGCGTCGCACGCTGAGGCTGCCGAGGCCGCCGTCCCGGCCGCCGTGGCGACCGCGCGGCGGCAGCTTGTAATGGTCCGAGTAGAGGTTGAGGAACACGCCGTCCTCGCGCACCTCGATCCGGCGGACGAACCCGAGCCCGCCCGCGAACTCCCCGGCCCCGCCCGAATCCGGCACGAGCGCGAAGCCGCGCATGAGGAGGTGGGGGGTCACCTGCTCGATCGACTCGATCGGGGTGATGCGGCAGGACGACAGGATGTGGTCGGTGGCCGAGACGCCGTCGTAGCCGCGCGCCGCGCCGTAGCCGCCGCCCAGGACGTCGAGGTAGATCGACATCGTGCCGTCGCCGCGGGGCTTCGCGATGTAGAAGCCGGTCGTCGTGTTGAAGCCCTGCGCCGGCACCCGGTCGGGCATGGCGGCCGCGAGCGCCGCGTGCACGGCGTCGAGCGCCCGGCCCGCCGCCGGCATGCGGGCCCGCACGGGGGCGCCGCGGTGCGGGTTCAGGATCGAGCCCTTGGGGAAGACGATCGTGAGCGGCCGGTTGCAGCCGTCATTCGCCGGGATGTCCTTGTCGGCGAGCGCGCTGCGCACGGCCGTGAGCGCGCCCGCGGTCGCGCTGGCCACGGGCGCGTTGAACATGCCCTTCACCTGGGCGGCGGTGCCCGTGTAGTCGAGCACCATGCGGTCGCCCTCGACCGTGACGGTGACGGCGATCCGCACCGGCTCGTCGTCGAAGATGTCCCGGTCGAGGAAGGCCTCGCCCGTCCAGGTCCCGTCCGGCATGTCGGAGATCGCCGCGCGCATGCGGCGCTCGCTGTAGTCGAGCGCGCCCTCCATCGCCTCCCGGACGGCGTCCGCGCCGTAGCGGGCCACCATCTCCAGCACCCGCACGCGCCCGATATGGTTCGCGGCGAACTGGGCGTTGATGTCGCCGAGACCGATCTCGGCCGTGCGGATGTTGGCGAAGATCAGGCGCTCGATCATGCCGCCGTGCCAGTCGCGCCGCACGTCCATCAGGAGAGGCGGGATGATCAGCCCCTCCTGGATGAGCTCGGTCGCGCCCGTGTTGATGCCGGCCGTGCCGCCCCCGATGTCGAGATGGTGCGCGGTCGAGCCGCTCCAGCCGATGAGCGTCCCGTCATGCAGGATCGGGTGGAAGATGATGATGTCGTTGAGGTGCTGCCCGCCGGAATAGGGATCGTTCATGATGATGGCGTGGTCCGGCCCGACACCGGAGAGGTCGAGCTGCTCGGCGCAGCACTTGAACGCCTCGGAGAGGGCGGCCGTCTGCATCGGGATCATCTCGGCCTGCGCGACGACCCGCCCCTGCGCGTCGAGGAGCGCGGTCGAGCAGTCACGCGCCTCCCTGACGACCGTCGAGAAGGCCGAGCGGATCAGGTTGAGGCACATCTCGTCGGCGGCGGCGCGAAGGCCCTGGGCCAGGATGACGAGGCGGGTCGGATCGGAGGATGCGGGTCGATCGGTCACGGCACGTGCTCCAGGAGAAGGTCGCCGGTCGGCAGGCAGGTGAGCCGCCACCCGGGCGGCACGAGGGTCGTGGCGGTCGCCTCCTCGACGATCGCGGGTCCGGACAGGGTGGCGCCGGGCGCGAGGTCCTCGCGCGAGACGAAGCGCGCCTCCATCCGGCGTCCCCCGATCGTGACCTCGGCCGTCTCGCGGGGCGCCTCCCGGCCGGGCGGGACGGGTGGGACCACCAGCCCGCCCGAGCGCCGCACCACGCGTGCGCGGTAGCTCACGACCTCCACGGGCAGGCTCGGCCTCGCGTAGCCGTAGCGCGTGGCGTGCTCGGCCTCGAACAGGCCCCGGAGCGTCGCGGCATCGCTCGGCGTCCCGTCCGTCCAGATCGGCAGCTCGAAGGCCTGCCCCCCGTAGCGCATGTCCAGCGCCACCTCGATCTCGTAGCTGCCCGCCGCGAGCCCGTTCGCGAGCGCGACCTGATCGCAAGCGGCCTTCAGGCGCTCGAGCGCGTCCGCGTCGAGCGTCGCGTCCGACAGGATCTGGAGATCGGTGCGGGCGACGTCGATCACCGTGTCCGCGATGAGGAGCCCGAAGGCGCTGGTGAGGCCCGGCGACCAGGGCACGAGCACCCGGCCGACCCCGATCTCCTCGGCGACCTGCGCGCCGTGCAGCGGGCCCCCGCCCCCATAGGCGACGAGCGTGTAGTCGCGCGGGTCGATGCCGCGCGAGGTCGAGACGAGCCGCACGGCGCCCGCCATGGTGCCGTTCACGATGCGCAGGACGGAATCCGCCGCCGCCGCGATCCCGTCCGGAAGGCCGAGGCTGGCGAGCGCCGCCTCGGCGCGGTCCACCCTGAGCTCCATCCTGCCGCCGAAGAACCGTGCGGGCCGCAGGATGCCCGCGATCACCTGCGCGTCCGTCACGGTCGGCCTCTCGCCGCCCCGCCCGTAGCAGGCGGGCCCCGGCGCCGCGCCCGCGCTCTGCGGCCCGACCGCCAGGAACCCGCCCGCGTCGATCTGGGCGATCGACCCGCCGCCCGCCCCGATCGTCGCCATGTCGATCGCGGCCGTGCGGATGGGCAGGTGGTCGACCATCAGCTCCGGCACGATCCGCGGCACGAGGTTCGGGGCGATCGCGACGTCCGTCGAGGTGCCCCCCATGTCGAGCGTGAGGATGTCGGCGAGGCCGTTGCGCCCGGCGAACCAGACGGCCGCCCGCACGCCCGCGGCCGGGCCGGACAGCAGCATGCGCACCGCGTTCTGGCCCGCGGCCGCGGCCGGCATCGTGCCCCCGTTCGACTGCATGATGCGCAGGATGCCGGCGTAACCCCCCTCGCGCAGCGCGCCGTCCAGGCGTCCGACGTAGCGCTGCACCACGGGACCCACGAAGGCGTTGACCGCCGTCGTCATGGTGCGCTCGTACTCGCGGAACTCGGGCGACACCTCGTGACTGGCGAAGACCACGACTTGGGGGGCTCGGGCGCGGATCAACGCGACGAGCGCGCGCTCGTGCACCGGGTTGCGGTAGGCGTGGAGCAGGCACACGGCGATCGCCTCGACGCCCTCGTCGACGAGCCACGACACCTCCCGCCAGGCCGCCTCGAGATCGATCGGTTCGAGCACGGCGCCGGTCGCGTCGATGCGCTCCGGCACTTCGCGCACGAAGCGCCGCGGCACGGGCGAGGCCGGCTTGCGGTAGAGGATGTCGTAGATGTTGCCGATGCGGTCGTGGGTGCCGATCTCGATGACGTCGCGGAAACCCGCCGTCGCGATCACGCCCGCCTGGGCGCCGCGCCGGGTCAGGAGCGTGTTCGTGGCGACCGTCGAGCCGTGCGTGACCTGATCGACCTCGGCCAGCGGCACGCCCGCATCCGCGATGACGTGGAGGACGGCCTCCTGGATCGCACCCGGGGTGGACGGGACCTTGCCGACCGCGAGCGACCCGTCCGGCCTCGCCCAGACGAGATCCGTGAAGGTTCCGCCGATCTCCACACCGACCCGTTCCGACATGCTCTCGTGTCCCCCCTGCGCTCGCTTCCCTTGCGCGCGTGTCCTTGCGCGCGTTCCCTCTGCGCCCCGTGTCTCCGTGCGGCGCCCCGCGCCGGCCGTTCAGGCCGGTGCCTGCCGTCCAGGCCGGTGCCTGCCGTTCAGGCCGGTGCCGGCCGGTGCAGTTCGCCGCGGGCCCGCGTCACCGTGCGGCGGCCGTTCTTGTAGACGCGGAGCGGCTGGGCGATCTCGGCGATCGCCTGCCGCGGCGACGTCGCGTCGACGATCACGACGTCGGCCGGGTTGCCGGGCGCGATCCCGTAATCGGAGAGGTTCATCAGCGCCGCCGAGCGCTCGGTCAGCATGGCGAAACATTCCGCGATCCCGTCCGGCCGGCCGACCTGGAGGACGTTCGCGTGCAGGTTCGCCATGCGGATGAGCGAGCAGTCGCCGAAGGGGGTGAACGGGTTCAGGACGTTGTTCGTCGAGATGGAGCAGTTGCAGCCGTGCTCCACGAAGAGGTTCGCGTCCACGAGCCCGCGCCGGACGTCGTAGGTCTGGGTGCGGCCCATCAGGAAGAGGTCGGTGGCGGGCAGGATCGTGACCGCCACGCCGGCCTGCGCGAGGCGCCGCGCCGTCGCGATCTGCTCCTCCGGGCGCATGGTCGAGAGGGCGGTCGCGTGGCCGATCGCGACCCGCCCGCCCCAGCCGAACCGCTCCGTGAGGTCGCAGACGAGATACGTGTCGAGATCGTCCGGCGTGTTGGCGAAATCGAGATGCATGTCGATGTCGACGTCGAACTCGCGCGCCATCTCGAAGACGCGACGGATCTGGGCTCCGTGGTCCGTATCGTAGCCGGGCGCCGCGCCCACGACCGTGGCGCCGTCCTTCAGGGCCGCCACCATCAGCTCGTCGGTGCCGGGATTGTTGGTCAGGCCCTCCTGCGGCATGACGCAGAGCTCGATGTCGATCGCCCAGGCGTATTCGGCGACGAGCGCCTTCACGCCCTCGAAGCCGCGCAGGCCGACCTTCGGGTCGACCTCCACATGGGTGCGCATGCGGGTCGCGCCGTTGAGGATGCACTTCTCGAGCGTGGCTTTCGCGCGCTCATGCACGTCCTCGACCGTGAAGGTGTGCTTCACCTCGGAGATGCGCCGGACCGCCTCGGCCGCCCGGCCCGTCTCCGGGGCGCACCGGTCGATGATGCGGGACTTGTCGAGGTGGATATGCGTCTCGACGAGCCCCCCGCAGCACAGGCAGCCCCCCGCGTCGTATTCGGGCGCGTCGCAGACGAGGCCGTGCTCCAGCGCGGCGATCCGGCCTGCGGAGAAGCCGATGTCGACGAGCTCCTCGCGTCCCGGCAGGCGCGCGTTGCGGATGACGTGGTCGAGCACCGGGCGCCCTATCGATCGCCGAGCACGGACATGCCGGCATCGGACGCCCCGCCCGGCCGCTCGGCCGACCGGCCGGCCCCCGTCTCACCGGGGCGATCGGCGCGTTCGGACGGGATGAACGACGTGTCGGACGGCATGGGGCACCTCCTCGGTCTCCTCGCGGATCGAGCACATATCGTGCCACTTCGCGCGTATCTGCAAGCGATACGCTCGAAGCGGGGATGAACTCGATGAGCGCCGCCGGCATCCCGAGGGTGGGTTCGGCCGTGTCGAGGGTTCGAAGCCCGGGATCAGACGCTACAGGCCGAGCGCCCGCGGCAGCCACAGCGAGATCGCCGGCACGTAGGTGATCAGCACGAGGAAGAGCAGCATCGCGACGAGCCAGGGCCAGACCGCCTTGGTGAGCTCGGTGATGCCCATCTGCGAGATGCTGGACGCCACGTAGAGGTTCAGCCCGACCGGCGGGTGGCAGAGCCCGACCTCCATGTTGACCGCCATCAGGATGCCGAGATGGATCGGGTTGACCCCGAGGTTGGTCGCGATCGGGAACAGGATCGGCGCCATGATGAGGAGGATCGAGGTCGCCTCCATGACGTTGCCAGCGACCAGGAGCACGATGTTCACGACGAGGAGGAACACCCAGGGCTGGAAGTGCCGCTCGACGATCCAGGCGGCCATCGCCTGCGGGATGTTCTCGCTCGTCATCAGGAACGAGAACAGGACCGCGTTGGTGATGATGTAGAGCAGCATCGCGCTCGTGTTCGCGGCGTTGAGGAGGACGCGGGGCACGTCGCGCAGGCCCATGTCGCGGTAGACGAAGACCGCGATCACGAAGGCGTAGACGGCCGCGACCGCCGCCGCCTCGGTCGGCGTGAAGATGCCGCCGTAGATGCCGCCGAGGACGATGCCGATGAGCGCGAGGCCCCAGAACGACTTGCGGAACGCGACCGCGCGCTCGCGCCAGGTCGCGCGGCGCATGCGCGGGTAGTCGTTGCGCCAGGCGATCGCGCAGGTGAGGCCGGCGAGCACCAGCGCCAGCAGGATGCCGGGCAGCACGCCCGCCATGAAGAGCGCACCGATCGAGGTGTTCGTCGAGACGCCGTAGAGCACGAGGATGATCGAGGGCGGCACCAGGATGCCGAGCGAGCCCGAGGTCGTGATGACGCCCGCGCCGAAGCGCTTCGGGTAGCCGTGCTCGACCATCGCGGGCAGCATGATGGAGCCGATCGCCACGACGGTCGCGACGCTCGACCCCGACACGGCCGCGAAGAGCGCGGAGGCCGCGACGCCCGCGAGTCCGAGCCCGCCCGGCCAGTGGCCGACGAGCGAGGTCGTGAAGGTGATCATCCGCCGCGCGACCCCGCCATGGGTCAGGAAGGTGCCGGCCAGGATGAAGAAGGGGATCGACATGATCGAGAAGTTGTCGAGCCCCGTGAAGAGCTTGAGCCCGACGCTCTCGATCGGCACCTGCGTCAGGGTGAACAGGAAGGAGAGGACCGTGAGGCCGAGCGCGATCGAGATCGGCATCCCGGTCAGCATGAGCGCGACGAGCAGCCCGAAGATGATGGCCGAACTCACCGCGCCCGCTCCGCGCGTCCGAACTCGGCTCCGGCGAGTTCGGTGCCCATGTCGGGACTCGCCGGAACGCCCTCGACATGCGTGACCTCGTGATGCGGCAGCTCGCCCGTTCGCAGGTATCCCTCGACGACCTGGAGGAAGCGGAAGCACATGAGGTACGAGCCGAGCGGGATGCACAGGTAGATGATCCAGCTCGGCCATTCGAGGTCCGGCGTCGTCTGGTCCGTCCCCATCAGCCCGTAGACGAAGCGCGCGCCCATCGTGCCGACGATCCCGGTGAAGAGCGCGCCCGCGAAGAGCCCGAACAGGATGACGGCCTTCTGGGCGCGGGGGTTCAGGCGCTGCACCACGACGTCGACGCCCACATGGATGCCGGTCCGGACCCCGTAGGCGGCCCCGAACTTCGCCATCCAGATGAACATGAAGATGCACAGCTCCTGCGCCCAGGTGAGGTCGATGCCGCTGGCGACGGGATAGAGCAGCGCCGTCGAGGCCGCGAAGCGCTGCACGACCGCCACGAAGATGAGCAGCGTCGCGCCCGCCATCAGGGTCGCGATCAGGGTCTCCTCGAGCCTGTCGAGGATGCGCAGAACGATCTTCATCGGACCTCGGGTTGAAGAGGCGGTACGGCTTCGTTTCGGAGTCTTGGCGCTGTTCCCGCGGCCTACGCCCAGCCCTCAATGCGTCGCGGCGGTCTCGCGCTTGAACTCGTCGATCGTCTCCCTGCCGACGCGCGCCGTCATCTCGGCCGTCACCGGATCCAGCGCCTTGCGCCAGGCGGCCTTCTGGTCGGCGGAGAGCGCGATGAACTCGACGCGGCCGGAGGTCTTCATCAGGTCGAGCGCGTCGTCGTTGTCCTTCTGCGCGGAGTCGTTGGCGAAGAGCGTCGCCTCCTTCATCGCGCGGTCGAGCTCGCCGCGGATGTCGGCCGGCAGCCCGTCCCAGAACTTCTTGTTCACGATCACCGCGTAGCCGATATAGCCGTGGTCGGAGAGGGTCACGTATTTCTGCACCTCGTGGTGCTTCTGCGTGTACATGTTCGAGGTCGTGTTCTCGGAGCCGTCGACCACGCCCGTCTGCATGGCCTGGTACACGTCGGAGAAGGGCAGCACCTGCGGCAGAGCGCCCAGCGCCTTGAACTGCGCCTCCAGCACCTTCGAGGACTGGATGCGCATCTTGAGGCCGCGGAAATCCGCCGGCTCGCGCAGCGGCTTGTTGGCGCTCATCACCTTGAAGCCGTTGTCCCAGTAGGCGAGGCCCACGATGCCCTTCGTCTCGAGCTTCGCGAACAGTCTCTTGCCGAGCGCACCATCCGTCACCTTCCGCAGGGCGGCCTTGTCCGGCAGGATGTAGGGCAGGTCGAACACCTCGAACTCCCTGGCGCCGAGCGGGCCGAACTTCGCGAGCGAGGGGGCGAGCATCTGCACGGCGCCGAGTTGCAGCGCCTCGACCTCCTCCTTGTCCTTGTAGAGCTGCGAGTTCGGGTAGACCTCGACCTTCACGCGCCCGGCCGTGTACCTCTCGGCGAGCTCCTTGAACTTGTCCGCGCCCTTGCCCTTGGGCGTGTCCGGCGCCACGACATGACTGAACTTGACGATGATCGGCGCCTGCGCCGGGGCCGCGCCGGCAAAGGCCGACACGAGGGCGGCGGCGAGGCTCCAGGCGAGCCGAGGCTCCGTCCACCGGCGCGACGCCGCCGGGGGCTCCAGGATGGCGATCGTCTCGCGCACCTGCACCTGCGGCGTCCCGGCGAGGCCGTAGGGACGGACCACCAG
>CAXUHE010000018.1:0-3775 GCA_964250725.1 uncultured Enterovirga sp.
GTCGCGGCGCTCCGGACGCGCACGGGCCGGCCCGTCATGAAGGCGGTAGGCATCGCGGATGCGGCGGATCTCGGCCACGTGGCCGCCTATCTCGCGGTCGCGGACCGCGTCCTGCTCGACGCGAAGCCGCCCCGGGGGGCGATCCTGCCCGGCGGCAACGGCGTCGCGTTCGATTGGTCGCTGCTGGCGGCGCTTGACCCCACCGCTCCGATCATGTTGTCCGGTGGGCTCGACGCGGAGAATGTCGGCCGCGCGATCGTCGCGACCGGCATCCTGGCCGTGGACGTGTCGTCGGGTGTCGAGAGCGCGCCCGGCGTCAAGGACCCTGCGAAGATGGCGGCCTTCGTGGCGGCCGCCCGCGCGGGTTTCGCGGCAGATCAGACGAGGAGAGTCGCGTGACCGCGATCCAGAACCCGAACACCTTCCGGTCCGGCCCCGACGAGCGGGGCATGTTCGGCATCTTCGGCGGGCGCTTTGTCGCCGAGACGCTGATGCCGCTGATCCTCGACCTCGAGCGCTGCTACGGCGAGGCGCGGATCGACCCGGCCTTCCAGGCCGAGATGGCCGGCATGTTGACCCACTACGTCGGCCGTCCGAGCCCGCTCTACTTCGCGGAGCGCCTGAGCGAGCACCTTGGCGGCGCCAAGATCTACTTCAAGCGCGAGGAACTGAACCACACCGGCTCGCACAAGGTGAACAACGTGCTGGGCCAGATCCTGCTCGCGCGACGCATGGGCAAACGCCGCATCATCGCGGAGACGGGCGCGGGCCAGCACGGCGTCGCGACCGCGACCCTCTGCGCCCGGTTCGGGCTGCGGTGCATCGTCTATATGGGGGCGGTCGACGTCGAGCGGCAGAAGCCGAACGTGGACCGCATGCGGATGCTGGGCGCCGAGGTCGTGCCCGTCCAATCCGGCACCCGTACGCTGAAGGACGCGATGAACGAGGCCTTGCGCGATTGGGTCACCAACGTCGCGGACACCTTCTACTGCATCGGCACGGCCGCCGGCCCGCATCCCTATCCGATGATGGTACGCGACTTCCAATCGATCGTCGGCCACGAGGTGCGCGACCAGATGATGGAGGCCGAGGGCCGCCTGCCGGATTCGCTCGTCGCCTGCATCGGCGGCGGCTCGAACGCGATCGGCCTCTTCCACCCGTTCCTCGACGACCGCGAGGTCAGGATCTTCGGTGTCGAGGCGGCGGGCCACGGCGTCGCGGGCGGGCTGCACGCCGCCTCGATCGCGGGAGGGCGGGCGGGCGTGCTCCACGGCAACCGGACCTACCTCCTCCAGAACGGCGACGGGCAGATCACCGACGCGCACTCGATCTCGGCCGGGCTCGATTATCCGGGCATCGGCCCCGAACACGCCTGGCTGCACGAATCCGGCCGCGTGACCTACCTCTCGGCAACCGACGAGGAGGCGCTGGAGGCCTTCGGGCTCCTCGCGCGGCTGGAGGGCATCATCCCGGCGCTCGAGCCCGCGCACGCCATCGCCAGGGTCACGGACCTCGCCCCGACCCTGCCCCGAGATCACCTGATGGTCATCAATCTGTCGGGGCGCGGCGACAAGGACGTGCCGCAGGTGGCCGAGATCCTGGCCGCCCGCTGAGCCGGCCTCCGGAGATTAAGCCCTGACGTGAGAGTCAGGCCCAGAGGCGCTCGTTCTTCAGGTCCTTGTAGAGGTCGGCCACGTAGTCGCCGTAGCCGTTGAAGAGGAGCGTCGGACGGCGGTCGCCCGTCGTCAGGAAGCGCTCGTCCGCCTGGCTCCAGCGCGGATGCGGCACCTCCGGGTTCACGTTCGCCCAGAACCCGTATTCGGAGGCCTGCAGCCCCTCCCAGAACGTCTTCGGACGCTCCGCCGCGAAGGTCACCTTGGTGATCGCCTTGACGGACTTGAACCCGTATTTCCACGGCACCGCGAGACGGATCGGCGCGCCGTACTGGTTGCCGAGCGGCTTGCCGTAGATCCCCGTCACCAGGAACGCGAGGTCGTTGTTCGCCTCCTCCATCGTGAGACCGTCGGTATAGGGCCAGGGGTACCAGAACTGCTTCTGGCCGGGCGCCTGGGCGCGGTCCATGAAGGTCTGCATCACGACGTATTTCGCCCCCGAGGTCGGTTTCGCCAGCGCGACGAGCTTCGAGAGCGGGAAGCCGGTCCAGGGCACCGCCATCGACCACGCCTCGACGCAGCGATGCCGGTAGAGCCTCTCCTCCAGCGGCATCTTGCGGATGAGGTCGTCGATCGCGATCGTCATCGGCTTCTCGACGAGCCCATCGACCGCGACCGACCAGGGCCGCGTCTTCAAGCTCGCGGCCGCTGATGCGAGGCTCTTCGAGGTGCTGAACTCGTAGTAGTTGTTGTAATCGCCCGTGATCTTCTCGGGCGTGATCTCGCGATCGAGCTGGAACGCGTCGTTGCGCTTCGCGGGATAGAGGTCGGCCGTCGGGTCGGCGGCCGCGAAGGCGGGCGCGATGCCGAAGGCGGCCGCCCCCGCGAGCCCGAACCCGCCGGCCATGACCGAACGCCTGTTCATGAACACGCTCTCGGGCGTGACCTCGCTTTCGCGGATCTCCCAGCCCTTGCTTCGCTTGATCAGCATTATGGGTGCTCTCTGCGTCCTATCCTATATACGGACGAGGTGGCTGAAAGTTTACATCCAGACCGGATCAATCCGTCGCAGGGCTGTCTCTAAGCGCGCGTCGGAGCACCTTGCCGACATTGGTCTTCGGCAAGTCGTGCCGGAACACGATACGGCGAGGCACCTTGTAGCCGGCGAGCCGCTCGCGGCACCATGCGGTCAGCGTCTCCTCGTTCAACGCCGGGTCGCGCCGCACGACATGAGCCACCACCCGCTCGCCTGCCGCGTCGGAGGGCTCGCCCGTGATCGCCGCCTCCGCGACACCCGGGTGAGCGGAGAGCACATCCTCGACCTCGCTCGGGTAGACGTTGAAGCCCGACACCAGGATCATATCCTTGAGGCGGTCGACGATGCGGATCGCGCCGTCCGGCTCCATGACCGCGATATCGCCCGTGCGGAAGAACCCATCGGTCGTCATGACGGAGGCGGTCTCTTCCGGCCGGTTCCAGTAACCGCGCATGACTTGCGGACCGCGCACGCAGAGCTCTCCCGCCCCGCCGATCGCGACGGTACGGCCCCCAGCATCGCGGATCGACGCCTCGGTCGACGGGATCGGGTAGCCGATCGCCCCGGTGAAATCCTGGAGGTCGAGCCGGTTCACGGCGACGACCGGCGAGGTCTCGGAGAGGCCATAGCCCTCCACGATCGGCCGGCCCGTCAGCGCCTTCCACGCCCCGGCGACCGAGCTCTGGGTCGCCATGCCGCCCGCGACGGCGAAGACGAGTCGCGAGAAGTCGACCGCCCTGATCCCGGGCGCATGCGCGAGCGCGTTGTAGAGTGTGTTCACGCCGGACAGGCAGGTGAAGGGCCGCGTTCGCAGCGTCCTCACGAAACTCCCGATGTCGCGCGGGTTGGCGATCAGCAACTGGCACCCGCCGAGCCGGACCATCAGCAGGCAGCAGGCGGTCAGCGCGAAGACGTGGTAGAGCGGCAGCGCGGTCACCATGATGTGGGCCTGAGACCCGAGCGTCGGGCGGATCCACGCCTCGGTCTGGACGACGTTCGCCGCCACGTTGCGATGGGTCAGGATGGCTCCTTTCGCGACGCCTGTCGTGCCGCCCGTGTACTGCAGGAACGCCACGTCCTCGGGGTCGATCGCGATGCGGGCAGGCGGCGCCATGCGGCCGAGCCG
>CAXUHE010000018.1:3785-4305 GCA_964250725.1 uncultured Enterovirga sp.
CCTCCGCGAAGGTGATGGAGGCGGGCAGGCGGAACGGTTTCACGGCGCGCCGGACGTGGCGCGACAGGAGATTGACGAACGTGCCCCTGGGGCCGAGGAGGTCGCCGGGGCGAACGATCACCTGATGCGGCACGTCGAGCGCGGAGAGCGACGCCTCGACCACGTACGCGACGTTCTCCAGCACGAACAGCACCTGCGCACCGCTATCGTTCAGCTGGGCGGTGAGTTCGCGCGGCGTGTAGAGCGGGTTGACGTTGACGACGCTCGCGCCCGCCATCAGTGCGCCGAACAGGATGACCGGGTACGCCATGACGTTCGGCAGCATGATGGCCACGCGGTCGCCCCGGACGATGCCGATCCGCCCGAGCCAGGACGCGACCGCGGCGGCATCCCGGGCGAGTTCGCCGTAGCTGCGGCGCATGCCGAAGCTCTCGATGGCGGGCCGCTCCGGGTACCGCTCCACGCTGACCCGGAAGATGTCCACCACCGTGCCGGCGGCCCCGACGTCGATCTCCTCCCA
>CAXUHE010000018.1:4315-6447 GCA_964250725.1 uncultured Enterovirga sp.
GCGGGTAATGACTGAGCCAGGGTCGCTCCGTGATCGGCGGGGCTGCGCCGGATGTGTCCTGCGCCGGGCCGCGATGAGGCCCGCTCGGGACAGCCGTCGTGCCGGACATGGTGCCTCCCGGTCGTCGCGATCGTGGGCCGCGTTCCGCGGGGTGTTTCATCCCCGGCCGAAATAGACAAGGGTCGCCCCGACGATGCGCCACGGGCACAAGGCGGTCGTGCGCCAATCGCCTATTCCGGCTGCGTGCCAGTGTGCAGGGTGGGACCATCGGTTGTGCCCTGCGGACGACGTCAATCGCGTTGACGATGCCATCCAGCTGGCATTAGAGAAGGGCGCGGAGCTCGGGCGGGAAATCGGGAGCAGACGGGGCTACCGGTCCCGAATGAGCCGACATCGCTGGGATCTCTCGGAGAGGTGGCAGAGCGGTTGAATGCACCGCACTCGAAATGCGGCATGCCCGCAAGGGCATCGGGGGTTCGAATCCCCCCCTCTCCGCCACGGCAATGGTCTAAGATGTTCCGGGAACTAGTAATTTCCTGAAGACGACGAGCGCCGCCCCAACATTTACCCCAACGTCTCGCGCGGATGAGCGCTAACAACTGCGGTATGTGCGACAATCTGTCATCGGCCGATCGGGCATTGCTTCGGCCCTGAAACGAACAGAAGCAATCACCGGCAACTCTCGGCGAATAACAACGGACGCGCCATTCGTCAGCTAGGCAAATACCTGTAAACACTCTAGATTTGGCCTCCTAATCGGAGGCTGAAAGCGCGCCATCGCTCGTCGCATCTCCTGATCCGGGTTCCACCGACCTTGCCCGCAACCGTGCGGGGAGCGGCACATGCCGAAGGCGTCACGCCTGCGCCTGTTAGCCGCCAGGGAAGAGCAGCGCACCTATCTACCGGGACGTGCAATGAACGTGTTCGTCCGCCCGGAGGGTATCGCGATCGTGGAATCCCCGGGCGGAGCGGCCGAACGTCCTCGCGGCGGATAGCGCTGCCTACAGCTACCAGGGCTGCTACACGCAGGTCGTGGCGAGCGCGGCGGGGCTCGATCCGATCCTGTTCACCGTGCCGGGCGGCGGCGTGATGGCGCGCCGTGCCGTCGGCAGCCGGATACATCTCCATCTCGACCTCGCCAGCAGCCCGATCCTGCCGGCCTGAGGCGAGCGCGGCTGAGCCCACCGCGATGAGGCAGGGAAACGGGACGGCGTGGACCGCGACCGTGGCCGCGCTCACGGCAGACGGGCGAGAGACTCCGAGACGAGATCGAAGAAGCCATCGATGTCGACGGCGTCCAGGACCGTCGCGTTGGGGGCACGCTTCGTCACCTGCCACCAATCGACGATTGTCGCTCCGACCGTGATCTCGCTGTCCGTCTCGACGCTGACATTCACGAAGCGTCCTCCGAAAAGGTCGGGGCGCAGCAGATAGGCGATCACGCAGGGATCGTGCATCAGGCCGCGCGGCTTGGAGCCGGGCGCGAGTTCTTCCTGGATGCGCGCATGCGGCATGAACATCCGAGCCACCGCCACCGCCGCCTCGGTGCCGATCGACATGATGCGCTCGATGCGGGCGACGCTGTTCACCACCTGATGCGTGACGTCGAGACCGATGATCGTCGTGTCCAGCCCGGCATTAAGCACGATGCGGGCGGCGTGCGGATCGACGAAGATGTTGTACTCCGCCTGGGGCACGATGTTGCCGCGCGCCATGCTGCCGCCCATCACGGCCAGACGGCCTATCTTCTGGCGGATCTCGGGGGCGATGATCAGCGCCACCGCGAGGTTGGTGAGCGGCCCGAGCGTCACGACCGTCACCGGCCGATCGGCGGCGTTCAACGTCTCGACGAGGAACGACACGGCGTGCGTGGACGACGCCGACGTGCGGGGTGGCGGCAAGTCCGCGCCCGCCAGGCCATCGTTCCCCATCACGTACTCGGCCGTCACCAGCGGGCGCATGATGGGGTTCTGGCACCCGGCATAGACCGGGATGTCGGTCCGTCGGGCGAGCTCGACGATTTTCAGCGCGTTCGTGGTCGTCATCGCGAGCGGAACGTTGCCGCCCACGGTGCAGATGCCGAGCAGGTCGAAGACGTCGTCGTGTCCACCTTGGAGTCGACGCCGCGCAAC
>CAXUHE010000018.1:6457-27474 GCA_964250725.1 uncultured Enterovirga sp.
GGTCGAAGACGTCGGGCGCCGCCATGGCGAGAAGCAGAGCGACGGCATCGTCCTGACCTGGATCGCAGTCGATGATCAGCGCTTCGGACATGCAGATGCTCCTCTTCGATTGAGCTTGACCGTGCAGGGAATCTGAGCGAGCGTCAAACTGGATACAAAGTACGAAATTACATGCCCGACCGGCCGCTCCGTCTGCACAACTTCTATGGTCGACACCGGGTGGAATCGGCGCTGCTGGACGTGTTCGCTCAGCACGTGGCGAGGCTGTCGGAGGGCGCGTTCTCGATCCACGTCGAGCACGACAACGCGATGGGGCTCGACGATGCGGCTGCGCCGGAATGGCTTGCGGACGGGCGCGCCGATATCGGCCTGATCTGGGCCGTGCATCTGCAGCGCCGCAGCGAGGCGCTCGCCTGCGCCTACATCATGGGGTCGGCCCGCTCCGTCGACGAGCATATGCATGCCCTGCCGAAGCTCGAGCAGGTCAACGCCGCCATCCTGCGCGAAGAGGGGATCTGGCCGATCGCGTTCTTCCCGGCCCCGATCCTGTCCATTTCGGTCTTCGCCCAAGGCGAGCCGGTGACCAGCCTGGGCGACCTGAAGGGGCGACGGCTGCGCGTGTTCAGCAAGGACCTCGAGCCCACCTTCCGGCGGCTCGGCGTGGACGCGGCGTTCATTCCGCAGAACGAGTTGTACGACGCCTTGCGCGAGGGGCGGTTCGACAGCACGGTCTATCCCGCGTGCCACACGGCCTGGAGCGTGCCCCTGTGGCGCGTGACCGGGCACGGCTCCTATCTCTTTCCCGAGGCGCTGCAGCCCTACGTGCTCGCCATGTCGACGGCGACCTGGGACGGCCTGTCCGAGACCGGCCGCCAGGCCATCCAGGAAGCCGCGCGGCTCGTCTATCCCGCTTTTCTGCGGCTCTCGCTCGACCCGACCGACGAGATGGCCGCCCGTCGCAACCTCGAGGCCGCCGGCCTGCGCTGGCACCCGGATTTCACGCCGGCCGACCAGATCCGCTTCGCGGAATCGGCGGCCGAGACCTGGGGCGACATGACGGCACGGGCGGGGGAGCGGATGATCCGCCACCGGGACGAGGTGCTCGCCGCCATGGGTCGCGGCACATCACATGGTCGCGGCACATCACATGCATGAATGGACGGATCGAGGGAGACGTCACGTGCCAAACAGAGTGATTGCGGCCGTCATGGCCGCGGCGTTCGCCCTCGGCGTCACCGGGGTACAGGCGCAGACGAAGAGCAAGGACCTCACGGTCCTGCTGGTGAACGAGCCGCCCTCGCTCACCTCGGCCTTCAACACCGCGCTGCCGCTCGGCACCGTCGCGACGAAGATCCTGGAGGGTCTGCTCGCCTACGACGTGAACATGAACCCCCAGCCATCGCTCGCGACATCGTGGGACGTCAGCCCCGACGGCCTCACCTACACGTTCAAGCTGCGGTCCGGCGTCAAATGGCACGACGGCAAGGATTTCACCTCGGCGGACGTCGCCTTCTCGGCCATGAAGGTGTGGAAGGAACTGCATCCGCGCGGCCGGGCGATCTATGCCAGCCTGACCTCGGTCGACACGCCCGACCCGTTGACCGCAATCTTCCACCTGAGCACGCCGTCGCCGGTAATGCTCAGCGCCCTACATGCCTATGAATCGCAGATTCTGCCGCGCCACATCTATGAAGGCACGGACATCGTCAACAACCCGGCCAACAACCAGCCGATCGGCACCGGACCGTTCAAGTTCCGCGAATGGCGCCGCGGACAATTCATCATCCTGGAGCGCAATCCGGATTACTGGGCGGCCGGCAAGCCTGCGCTCGACCGGGTCATCTTCCGGATCATCACCGATGCCGGGGCGCGCTCCGCCGCGATGGAGGCGGGCGCGGTCGATCTCGGCTTCTTCTCGCCGATCTCGCTTGCCGAGACGGAACGCCTCAGCAAGCTGCCGAATATCAAGGTGACCACGAAGGGCTACGAATATGCGAGCCCGATGTTCTTCATGGACATGAACCTCCGAAAGAAGCCGCTCGACGACGTGCGGGTGCGCCGGGCCATGGCCCATGCCATCGACCGAAAGTTCATCATCGACAACATCTTCCTCGGTTTCGCCGAGCCCGTGACCGGCCCGATCCAGAGTTCGTCCAAGTTCTATTCGAAGGACACCCGGCAATACGAATTCAATCCGAAGCTCGCCAACCAGATCCTGGATGACGCCGGATACCGAAAGGACTCGAGCGGGTTCCGTTTCACCATCACCCACGATCCCGTCCCCCAGGGCGACGAACACGCCCAGACGGCCGACTACATCAAGCAGGCCTTCGCCGATATCGGGATCAACGTCGACGTCAAGCGCCAGGACCTTGCCTCGCAGATCCGCCGCGTGTCGCAGTGGGAGTTCGATATGTCGAGCAATCCGCTCTTCGCCATGTTCGACCCGGCGCTCGGGGTCACGCGCCTGTTCTGGTCGCAGAACATCATCAAGGGAACGCCGTTCACGAACGTCAGCGGGTTCGTCAACCCGGAGATGGACGCATTGATCAAGGCGCAGGCGACCGAGCGGGATTTCGAGGCGCGCAAGCGGGACTTCGTCCGGCTGCAGCAGATCGTGCAGGAGGAGCTTCCGCTGCTCTACCTGCTCGAGGTGAAATACGCGACCGTTGCCAACAAGAGCGTGACGAACCACACCGTGGACGGTGCGGCCGCGTTCGGCAACTTCGCGGATATCACGGTCGATAGGCGCTAGGCCGGCATCCGTCCCCGCGCCCGCATCCCGTCGTGCGACGGAGCCGAGCCGACCTCGTTGCCGCCGGACTCGCGCGGCGGAGGGGGGCGAGGTGAGCCGAGTTCTCCTCGTCCTGTTCCGCCGGGCGCTCCACGGCGTCCCGGTAGTTTTGGGCATCGTCGTGATCAACTTCCTTCTGCTCAACGGCACGCCCGGCAATGTGGTCGATTCGCTCGTCGGACAGATGGGCGCCTCGGATCCGGACCTCGTGCGGCGAATGACGGTGCAGTTCGGGCTCGACCGGCCCGTCTGGGAGCGGCTCGTCTATTACGTCTGGAACCTGGTCCGCCTCGATCTCGGCTTCTCGCAATTCTACAACATGCGGGTGGATCGGCTCATCCTGGAGCGGCTCGGCGCCACCGCTCTGCTCATGGTGTCGAGCATCGGGTTCTCGTTCGTGATCGGGATCGCCAGCGGCGTCGCGGCGGCGCGCCGCTTCAACTCGGTGTGGGATGCGATCATCGGCGTCGCGGCGCTTCTCTTCTACGCGACGCCCGTGTTCTGGATCGGGCTGATGATGCTCGTGCTGTTCTCGGTGAAGCTCAACCTCCTGCCGCTCGGCGGCATGTCGACGATCGCGGCGGATCTCGGACCGGTCGATACGGCGCTCGACGTCCTGTGGCATCTGATCCTGCCGATGACGACGCTGTCTCTCCTCTTCATCGCCACCTACACGCGGCTGATGCGCTCCAGCATGCTGGAAGTGTATCATCAGGACTACATCCGGACAGCCAGAGCGAAAGGCGTGCCGGAGGGCCGCGTCGCCTATCATCACGCCCTGCGCAACGCGATGCTTCCGATCGTAACAGTGGTCGGCGTGCAGATCGGCTCCCTGCTCGGCGGCGCCGTCGTCGTCGAAACGGTGTTCAACTGGCCCGGCCTCGGCCGGCTCGCCTATGACAGCGTGGTGCAACGCGACTTCAACCTCCTGCTCGGCATCCTGTTCATGAGCTCGCTGGTGGTGATCGTCGTCAACATTTTGGTGGACGTGATCTATGCGTGGCTCGATCCCCGCATCAAGGTCGCCTGACCGTGCGGGGATGGCGGGACTTCTGGCGCCGCTTCGGGCGCAATCCGGGCGCGGTCGCCGGACTTGGCGTCCTCGGGCTCGTCGTCGCGATCGCGCTCACGGCCGATCTCTTCTACGCCAGCGGCCCGATGCGGATGGTCGGCAGGCCATTGCAATGGCCCGGCGCGAACCTCGCGTTTCCGCTCGGCACCGACCGGTTGGGTCGTGACATCACGGCCGGGATCTTTCACGGCGCGCGGATCTCGCTCCTGGTCGGCTTCACGGCCGCTGCTTTCGCGCTCGCCGTCGGCGTGACCGTCGGGGCGGTGAGCGGGTTCTACCGCGGCGCCGTCGACAGCCTGCTGATGCGCTCGGCAGACCTCGTGCAGACCATTCCGCCGTTCCTGCTCTCCCTCGTGCTGGTCGCGATCCTCGGGCCGAGCCTGCCGCATGTCGTGCTGGCGATCGGCGTGTCGTCCTGGGCGCCGGTGGCCCGGATCGTCCGCGCCGAGTTCCTGTCCTTGCGCGAGCGGGAATATGTCGAGGCCGCCATCGTGGCCGGGATGGGCGATGGCCGGCTGATCGTGACCCAGATCCTGCCGAACGCGATGGCGCCGGTCGCGGTCTTCTCCTCGCTCCTGGTCGCGTCGGCCATCCTGACCGAATCCGCCCTGGCCTTTCTCGGCTTCACCGACCCGAACACGATGTCGTGGGGCAGCATCGTCGGCATCGGCCGCAACGAGATCCGCACCGCGTGGTATATCGCGGCCATCCCGGGCGTCGTCATCCTGCTGACCGTGCTGGCGCTCAATCTCGTCAACGAGGGCTTCAACGACGCGCTGAATCCCAGGCTGAAGAACCTGTGAGCGCGCCGGTCCTTCGGGTCTCGGACCTGCGCACGACCTTCTTCACGCGCGCCGGAGACCTGCCGGCTCTCGACGGGGTGAGCTTCGAGATCGGCGAGCGCGAGACGCTGGCCGTCGTCGGCGAGTCGGGCTGCGGCAAGAGCCTGACCGCGCTCTCGATCATGCGGCTCGTGCCGCCGCCCGGACGGGTGGTCGGCGGCGAGGTGCTGCTCGACGACGTCGATCTCCTGGCCTTGTCGCGGCGGCAGATGCAGGAGATCCGCGGCGACCGGATCGCCATGATCTTCCAGGAGCCGATGACGAGCCTGAACCCGGTCCTGACGATCGGCGACCAGATCGCCGAGAGCCTGCTGCTGCACAGGCGCGTCAGCCGCAAGGAGGCGCGCGCACGGGCGATCGAACTTCTTGCCAAGGTCCGGATCGCCGATCCTGCCAAGCGGATGGAGGATTACCCGCACCATCTGTCGGGCGGCATGCGCCAGCGCGTGATGATCGCCATGGCGCTGGCGCTGGAGCCGCGTCTCCTCATCGCCGACGAGCCAACGACGGCATTGGACGTCACCATCCAGGCGCAGATCATCGATCTGCTACGCACGGTGCAGCAGGAATTCGGAATGGGGCTGCTCCTGATCACGCACGATCTCGGCGTTGTCGCACAGATGGCCGACCGCGTGCTCGTCATGTATGCCGGCCGGGTGATCGAGGAGGCGAGCGCCCTGGCCCTCTACGAGCGCGCGCTGCATCCCTATACGCGCGGTCTCTTCGGGGCCACTCCGAGCGGCAGCCACGCCGAGCATCGGCTGCGCGAGATCCCAGGCATGGTGCCGCCGCTCCTCGCGCTGCCGCAAGGCTGCCCGTTCGCGCCGCGCTGCGGCTATGCGGAAGAGATATGCCGCCGGGTCATGCCGGAGCGGACGGATTTCGGCGACCGCTGGGTTGCGTGCCATGTGGCCGCCCGCGAGGCCGCGTGAGACAGCCTCTGCTCCAACTCGACGAGCTCGGCATCACCTACCGCAACGGCGTGCGCGCGGTCGACGGCGTGTCCCTATCCGTGCTGCGCGGCGAGACCTTCGCCATCGTCGGGGAGAGCGGCTGCGGGAAGTCCTCGTTGGCCAAGCTGGTGATGCGGCTTCACGATCCGAGCCGGGGCCGGATCGTGTTCGACGGCCAGGACATCACCCATCTCGAGCGGCGCCGGCTCCGGCCCCTGCGCCGGCGCTTCCAGATGATCTTCCAGGACCCGTTCGCCTCGCTCAACCCGCGCATGACCGTGAGGGGGACGCTGGAGACGCAACTGGTCGTGCAGGGTATCGGCGGGCGTGCCGAGCGCGCCCGGCGCGTGAGCGCCACCGCCGACCGGGTCGGCCTCGGCTCGGCCGCTCTCGACAGGTACCCGCACGAATTTTCCGGAGGGCAACGGCAGAGGATCGGAATCGCCCGGGCCCTGATCCTGGAGCCGGACCTCGTCGTCTGCGACGAGCCGGTCTCGGCGCTCGACGTCTCGATCCGCGCCCAGATCCTCAATCTCCTGATCGACCTTCAGACGGAGCGGGCGATGACCTACGTGTTTATCTCCCACGACATGAGCGTCGTCGAGCATGTCGCCGACCGTGTCGCCGTCATGTATCTCGGCCGCATCGTCGAGGTTGCGCGGGCCGGCCGGATGTTCAAGGCACCGGCGCATCCCTACACCCGCGCGCTTCTCGCCGCCGTCCCGAAACTCGATCCGCGCACGCGCTTCCAGGGACGCGAGATCCCGTTCGGCGACCTTCCGAGCCCGTCGGATCCGCCGCCGGGCTGCCACTATCATCCGCGCTGTCCGTTCGCCACCGATCTCTGCCGGACCACAGCCCCCCTCCTGCGCGAGATCTGCGGCGACACCCGTGTCGCCTGCCATCATGCCGAGGAGTTCGCCGCCGCCCGCTCGGGCGAAACCGGCTCCTGAGTCACGGCATTCCGGCCTGCCACACGGCATCAGGCCGACGCGTCATCTGGTGACCCAGTCTGATATCCGATCCCCAGCGGGGCTGCCCGAGCGCGCCATCCACACGAGTGCATCCAAGAACAACCGGTTGTCCGTCCGAGGGCCCCGCTTGCCCTGAACCGCCCCGGCCTGGAGGCCCATCTCGCACATGAGGCGCGCCACCGTGCATCGTGCGACCGCGATCACCTCTCGGCCGAGCTGGCGCCAGACCCCGGATCAAGTCCGGGGCAGGCTCTTGCGAACACCGTAGACCCGGAAGTTCGCATCGAACACGCTCGGCAACATAGACCTAATCGCGCGAATAGCGTCGCAGAGAGTTGATCGTTTTCCCCGAGCGATTGGTTGACGGTCGGCGAAGTTTTGCACCTAACCCGAACGTATTAGCGTGGAAGTTTAGACGTATGGCGTTCAAAGACCTTCTTCTCGGCAAGAGACTCTCCAATCGAGACCACGCCACGCGTAAGATCGGGTGGTTCGAGGCCGTGCCGGCGATGGGATTGGACGGGCTCGGCTCGGCGTCGTATGGGCCCGAGGCGGCCCTGACGATCATGATCCCACTGGGGGTCGTGAGCCTGAACTGGGTCGGCCCGGTCATGGCGCCGATCGTCGCCCTTCTGGTCATCCTCTACCTGTCTTACCGTCAGACGGTCGTGGCGTATCCGACGAACGGGGGCGCCTACACGGTCTCGAAGGAGAACCTCGGGCGCAGCGCGAGCCTCCTGTCTGCGGCTGCCCTGATGGTCGACTACATCCTGAACGTCGCGGTCGGCATATCGGCAGGCGTGGGAGCGCTGACCTCGTCGGTGCCGGCTCTCCAGCCCTACACGCTCGCGCTCTGCCTCGGCGTCCTGGCGCTCGTCACCCTTGCCAACCTGCGAGGAACACCGGAAGCAGGCCTCCTCTTCGCGCTCCCCACCTACGTCTTCATCGTCAGCTTCCTGAGCCTGATCGCGGTCGGCCTGTGGCAGATCGCGACGACCGGCGGGCATCCGCAGCCGGTGATCGAACCGCCACCTGTCAGCGAGGCAGCCGAGGCGATGGGCATCTGGCTCTTCATGCGGGCGTTCGCCAGCGGCTGCACGGCGATGACCGGCGTCGAGGCCGTGTCGAACGGCGTCGGCGCGTTCAAGGAACCGGTGGTCGAGCAGGCTCACAAGACCCTGACGATCATCTGCCTCGTGCTCGGATTCCTGCTCGCCGGGATCGCGACCGTGGCGCACGCCTACGGCTTGGCCGCGATGGATCAGACCAAGCCCGACTACCAGAGCGTTCTGTCCCAGCTGACCGGCGCGATCGCCGGCCGCGGCGCGATCTACTACGTCGCGATGGCGAGCCTGCTGGGCGTCCTGTGTCTGTCCGCGAATACCAGCTTCGTCGGTTTCCCGCGATTGTGCCGCATCGTGGCGGCCGACGGGTTCCTGCCTCGCTCGTTCGCGGTGGCCGATCGACGGCTCGTGTTCTCGATCGGGATCGCGGCGCTGACCATGACGGCGGCTGGGCTTCTGGTCATGTTCGGCGGGATCACCGACCGGCTGATCCCGCTCTTCGCGATCGGGGCTTTCCTGACCTTCTCCATGAGCCAGATCGGCATGGTGGCGCATTGGCGAAAGCAGGAAGGACGGAACAGGTGGCGGCTCGCGATCAACGCGCTGGGAGCGGTCACGACGGTGAGCGCTCTCTGCGTGATCCTGGCGGCCAAGTTCGTCGACGGTGCGTGGCTGACCGTCGTGGCGATCCCGCTCATCGTCGCGCTGCTGCTCGCCATCCGGCGCTATTACGATCGGCTCGACGCCGCGCTGCAGATGTCCGGGTCCTTTCAGATCGAGGAGACCGAGCCGCCGACCGTGCTGGTCGCGGTCGAAGGACGCAATCGCATGTCCGACAAGGCGCTTCAGTTCGCCATGACGCTCTCGCCGGACGTCATCGCGGTCCACCTCCTGCAGCTTGCCGGGCCCGAGGCCGAGGACGACGGCGAGGCGCTCAAGAGGGAGTGGAGGAGGGACGTTACCGAGCCGCTGGAGGCGCGCGGTCTCAAGGCACCTCGCCTCATGCTGTTGGCGTCCCCTTACCGGCAACTGCACCGGCCCCTGATGGACGTCATCGCCAAGATCGACGAGGACACGCCTGGCCGCTCGGTCGCCGTTCTGATCCCCGAACTCGTGAAACGGCGGTGGTGGGAGCGCTTCCTGCACAACCAACGCGCGGATCGGCTCCGGCGCATGCTGGCCGAACATGGCGGCCCGCGCGTCAACGTCATCATCACACCCTGGCAGCCCGCTCAAGACCGTCCTCGGGTGTGCGATCACGACGCGACGCGTCGCCGGTGAGACGATGGCTGCACGATACCGGCGCGCGTCAGCGACGCTTCGGCGAGCGGCTTCGTTCGCTGCCTCTCATCTTCCCCTCGTGCAAGGGCGTGATGGCGATCACCTGGTGCCTCGCTATCTCGATCCGGCTATGCGCTTGAATGATCGCGGCGGATCAGGATACCGGAGTTCATGCGGATCAGGATACCGGAGTTCATGAAGAGGTCTGCGGGAGCCGGATTGGCATCGACGCGAAGAGCGATATCGCCGGCAACGGATGTCGGGCGGCTGATACGGTCAGGTTTCGTCCGATCCGCTGCCGCGTTGCTCGTCGCGGTCTGTGCGAGCGCAGCGTTGGCCGCGGACGAACCGGCGGCCGACAAGAGCGCGTACAACCTGTTCAACCCTGTGCCGGACGACAAGCTGCGCGATTTCAGCTCCGACCGGCCCGGCAAGGCCGCGAGTTCGATCACCGTCGACGCGGGCCGTTTCCAGATCGAGTCGGACGTCCTGAACTACACCTACGACCCGCGCGGCCCCGGCCACACCACCACGCGCGAGTTCGCCATCGGGGCGCCTGTGCTGAAGCTCGGGGTGACCGACCGTGTCGACATCGAGATCGGGACGACCCTCTTCGACCGCTTGCGCACGAGCGGACCCGACGGCTTCGAGAAGGCGGCCGGTCTCGGCGACACGCTGCTCGGCGCGAAGGTGAACCTGTTCGGCAACGATGGCGGGGACCAATCGCTCGCACTGATCCCCGTCTTCAAGATTCCGACCGCCGCACGTGGGCTCGGCAACGACCACGTGGAGTTCACGCTGAACGCGCCCTACACGTTTGCCCTCCCCGAACAGTTCTCGCTGACCCTGCAGCCCGGAATCGGCGTGCTGCGCAACTCGATGAACGACGGCTACCGTGACGATTACTCCTTCGTCGCCGCCCTCAGCAGGCCCGTCCTGATCGATGGTCTCACGGCCGCCATCGATATCGCGCTCGAGGGCAGCTCCGAACGGAAGACGTCGACCCAGGTCAGCCTCGATCCCGCTCTCGCCTACAAGGTGACGAAGAACCTCCAACTCGACGCTGGCGTCTTCATCGGCTTGAACAAAGCAACGCCCCGCACGCAATCTTACGTCGGGATCTCGTACCGGTTCTGACGAGCAAGTGTCGATGACCGAGGCTTGCTCGCGATCCTGGCCGAATCCGCCCATCACTCTTCGCGTGCTGTCCTAGCCGGCCGGCCGGAAGCAGCTTGAAATCGATTGCATGTGCAATCCCGGAGCGGGCCAAGTTCGCGACCGCGATCGCGCCAAGGAGCACTAGTCAGTCGCGCTTTCGCGGCAGCAGCCAGTAACTTCCCGCTGCTTCGACCTGTAGGACTATTGTCCATCGGCGTCGGATAAAGCTGAATGAACCTTCCGGACAAGTCATCCTGCCGCTCCGACCATCAAGCGTCTGGAAGCGAAGCCGGCGCCATTGGCTCCGGGTCGGCGAAACGTCTGACGACGTTGCGGATCAGCTGGGCCGCGACGTTGTCGTAGCCGTCGACCGGCAGCGCGCCGATGAAGTTCATGGAGCCGACCGAGAACACCGCGCCCCCGTTCGGCGTCTCGAAGAAGGTGAGGTCGGAGCGGATGATGTCCTCCCGGGCCGCCGGCCAGGTGTGGTCGTAGCGCTCCTCGTTGACGGGCTGGTAGCTCGCGTCCTCGACGACGGCTCGCCCGACGATGATCGCGTGTTTCGGGGTGCCCAGCCGCTCGTCCGCCCGGTCGAGCTCGTGCCCGGCCGCGCCGCCGCCCATATAGCCCCGCTCGCCGAGCAGCCCGCCTGGCCGGGCAGCCTCCTCCATGCCCTCGCGCATGAAGGCGACGCGCGGATCGAGGATCCCGTCGAGAAAGGTGTACGGGAAACCCAGATAGTCGCCCTGCGTGCTGAAGCCGACGCCGACGAGCGCCTGCGGCGGCCGGCCGAGACGGCGCCAGAGGCCGCCATAGGAGCCGTCGAAGGCGTGATAGCTCTCGCCCGGCATCGTCTCCCAGAGCCTGATTCCGCCCTCCGCGCGCCGCAACTCGAAGGCCCAGGGTCCGGACGCGTGGGGCACGACCTTCCAGTAGAAGCCGTTCCCGCCGAGATACATGAAACGGCCGCCGCCTTCGAGATAGGCGCCGAGCGCGTCCAGCGTCTCGACCGTGTGGTACTCGGGATGCTGGCCGGTCAGCACGACCTGATACTTCGAGAGCAGCTCCACGCCCTCCGCGTGCACGTCGTGGTCCGTGATCACCTCGAACGGGATGTCGGCACGGGTGAGTAGGTCGGTGACGGCGCTGTCGGCCGCGACCCAGTACAGGCCGGACCCCTCGGGGCTCGGATCGACGAGGTGGATCTGGTTGACGCACTTGTCGATCAGCGGACGGCGCATCGTCGACATGACGACGCCGCTCCCGTCCGAATGGAAATTATAGGGCGAGACGCCGTATTCGGGATGGCCGTCCGGAGCCTGCGCGAGCGCCCCCCATTCGCGCGATCGCTCGGTGATCAGCGCCTGTCGCCCGGCTTTCTGGAACTGGCTGTAGACGGTGTAGCTGAAGGTCGGAGCCAGGAACGCGACCTTGGCCTGCGACCCGGGCTCCCCCGCGCGGACGTAGAACACGACGTTGTCGCGCGCGCCCTCCTTCTCCAGGTGGAGCGCGTAGACACCGCTCGTCCAGTCTTCCGGCACGGTGAAGCCGAGCGAGGGCGACCATCCGGCATCCCCGATATCGTCGTCGTGGAAGTGGATCGCGGCCCAATGCGCCGGGTTCTCGGTCCAGCGGTGGAACTCGCCCGTCCAGCGAGAGCCGGTCATGGCGCGTGTCGGCAGGTTCACGCAGAGTCCATGCGCGCGGGCTGGTCCGATCTCGGTCGCGACGTCCGTCGAGATGCCTTGCGCGAGGTCCCACTCGGCGAGCATCGTCCCCTCGGGCGTCGGAGCGCCGCTCGCCTGGTCGGCCAGCACCGCATCGAGGCCGCGGGCAGCCGTGACGATCCGCGGGCGCTCGATCTTGCCGTTGTAGTGCTCCGCGACGCCACCGCCGGCCCGTTCCGCCGCGATCGCGACGCGTCCCCGGCCCGAGACGCTCGCGGCTCCGGGCGAGGCGCCCGTGGCGGTCGCCCGCTCGTCGAGATCCAGCCTCGTCTTGCGGGGTGCCTGCGCGATCCGGATCGTCCCCGCCGCGGGGTCGACGAGGCAGGCAATGTCGTGCCAGGCGCGCTGGGTGAGCGCTGTGCCGGCCTCGACACGAGCCGTCCCTTCCGGCGTGACCACGCGGCAGTAAGCTCCGCGCGCGCCGAGGCCCAGGGTCAGTGACACTCCCTCCCGGCTCCAGTTCAGCACGGCCTGATCGCCCGCCGCGGGCCGGGTCGGCCAGACCGTGGCGGCGAACGCGATCGGGCCTGTCTGCGCGACGGGATCGAGGGCCGGCACGTCGATCCACGAGCCCTTCGCGATCGGCTGCTCCTCGCCGTCGTGCTCGCCTTCGAGCTCCCACGCGACCGGGATCTCGCGATAGCCCGGCCCTTTCGGGTTGGGGTCCCCGCAGATCACGCGCGCGATCCGGGCGGAATAGCGGCCGCCGCCTTGCGCGCTGACCATGAAGGCGATCCGCTCGCCGGGGCGCACGCTCCAGCGGTCGACGTAACCGGTGATCGGAAGCACGCTTTAGATCCTCAGCGCGGCGCGTCAGCCGCGGGCGACGTTCCAGAACAGCGGCAGGCCTTTCAGCATGCCCGTCAGCTCGGTCTTGTAGGCGGTCGGCTGGTAGAAGACGCCGAGCGGCACGTAGGGCACGTCGATGAAGGCCTGGCGCTGCATCGCGACGCCGATCGTCTTCTGGGCGGCGGCGTCCGGGGCGGCGAACCAGGCATCGCGGAGCTCTTCGAGCTTCGGGCTCCGAGCCCAGCCGAACGTCGCCTTGTCGCCGCTGCCGCGCAGGAAGTTGTGCGCCGACGGATTGAGGTGGGTCACGCCCGCCGAATAGGTGCAGTAGGCGTTGTAGCCGCCCTTGTCCGGCCTCTCACGGCTCGCCTGCCGCTTCAGCACGGACCCCCAGTCGGTGACCACGTAATCGACGTTGAAGCCGACCTTGCGCAGCACGTCGGCCGCGACCTCGCTCATCTGTCCGATGACCGGGAAGTCGCCCGGCGCCATCATGACGATCGTCTCGCCCTTGTAGCCTGCGTCCTTGATCGCCTTGGTGGCGGCCGCGTAATCCCGCGTGGAGGTCAGCGCCTCCATGCCCTCGTCGCTCGCCATGACGGAGCCCGGCGCGAAGAACCCGACCTTCTCCCGCCACAGGCTCGTATCGTCGCCCGCGACCGCCTGCATCATGTCCCTCTGGCTGATCGCGGACAGGACCGCGCGCCGGATCGCCGGATCGTCGAAGGGCGGATGGATGTGGTTGAACCGCAGGACGCCGACGTTGCCGATCGGATCGAGCAGCTCGACCTTCAGGGCCTTGTTGGACTTCAGGCTCGGCAGGAGGTCGAAGATTGGCTGGTCCCACCAGTCGACCTCGCCGCGCCGCAACGCCGCCGCGGCCGTCGCGGGATCGGGCATGACGACCCATTCGACACGATCGAACTTCGCGACCTTCGGTCCCGCGAGCAGGCTCGGTGCCCCGTCGGCCCGCGGCACGTACCCGTCGAAACGGCTGTACACGAGGCGCGATCCCGGGACGTGCTGGTCGGCCTGGAAGCGGAAGGGCCCCGAGCCGACGATCTCCTTGACGGGCAGCGCGCTGTCGCTCGAGGCCAGGCGCTCCGGCATGATGAAGGCGACGATCGCCCCGACCTTGCCCAACGCCTCGGGCAGGAGCGGGAACGGGCTCTTCAGCCGCCAGCGCACGGTCTTGTCGTCCGGCGAGGACAGTTCGTCGACCACCGTGAAGAGCGAGTTGCCGAACGCGTCGCGCGACGCCCAGCGGCGCAGGCTCGCCACGACATCGCGACCCCGGACGGGCTCGTTGTCGTGGAACTTGAGGCCGTCGCGCAGGGTCATCACCCAGGTCCGGCCATCGTCCTCCACCCGATGGCCGGCGACCATCTGGGGCTGGACCTGGAATTTCTCGTCGACGCCGTAGAGCGTGTCCCAGATGAGGAAGCCGTGATTGCGGTTCACGAGCCCGGTCGTGACCATCGGGTCGAGGATCGCGACGTCGGCCTGCGGCACGAAGCGCAGCACCTTCGCGCCTTGGGCGCGAACGAGACTCGGCATGCCGAGCGTGGAACCGACGGTGACGCCGAGGCCGGCGCCGAAGGTCGAACGAAGCAGGTCTCGGCGACGCATGGGCTCTCCTCAGTTCATCGATGGACGGGCGGCGAGCGTCTCCTCGAGCCGCCGCAAGGTCCGTTCGAACAGGCCCAGCGTCTCATCGATCTCGGAGGCGGTGATGATCAGCGGCGGACAGAGCCCGATCGTGTCTCCCATGGCGCGGATCACGAGGCCGTGGTCGAGCGCGAAGGTGTCGAACGTGGCGCCGACCTTCAGGGCAGGATCGAAAGCTCGCCGGGTGAAGGGATCGGCCACCAGCTCGACTCCGATCATCAGCCCCTCGCCGCGTACCTGGCCGACGATGCCCGAGCGCGACGCGATCTCGTCCAGTCCCTCGCGCAGGCGGGCGCCCATGCCGCTCACGTGCCGGACGATATCCATCTCGTCGTAGATCCGCAGGGCCTCAAGCGCGATGGCCGCGCCGACCGGGTGCCCGGAATTCGTGAACCCGTGCCCGAAGAGTTCGCCGGCCTTGTTCATCTCCGCCAAGGCGTCCCGGATCGGCCGTCCGAGAAGGACCGCCGACATCGGGAAATAGGACGAGGTGATCCCCTTCGCGAGCGCCATCATGTCGGGCGTCATCCCGACGGTCTCGCAGCCGAACCAGTTGCCCGTACGACCGAAGCCGCACACGACCTCGTCCGCCAGCACCAGGATGTCGTGGCGGCGCAGCACGGCCTCGATCTTCGCGAAGTAGCCCCGGGGCGGCACGATGATTCCACCTCCGGCATTGACCGGTTCCGCGATGAAGGCCGCGACCGTGTCCGGGTTCTCCGCCAGGATCATCGCATCGAGATCGGCCGCGAGCCTGTCGGTGAACGCGTCCTCGGTCTCGCCCGGCCTGCCGCCGCGGTAGAAGTCCGGACAATGCGTGTGCAGAAAGCCCGGCAGCGGCAACCCGAACTCGCGGTGCATCCGCGGCAGCCCGCACATGGAGGCCGCGACGATCGTCGATCCGTGGAAGCCCCGGTCTCGCGCGATGATCTTTCGCTTCGCAGGCTTGCCGTGCACCGCGTGGTACACCCAGGCGAGCTTAACCATCGTCTCGGTCGCCTCCGATCCCGACGTCGCGAAATAAGCCTGCGCATCGGGGATCGGCGAGAGTTCGACCAGCCTCTCGGCGAGGTCGATCGTGGTGTCGGGCGTCTTGTGGTTGAAGCTGTGATAGAACCCGAATTTCTCATAGGCCTCCGCGGCCGCTCTCTTGAGCCGCGTCTGCGAGAAGCCGAGCGACGTGCACCACAGGCCCGCCATCGCCTCGAGATAACGCTTCCCGTTCGCGTCGAAGACGTAGACGCCCTCTCCGCGGGTCATGATCAGCGGCCCGGTCTCGGCATGTCGGGTCGGGTTCGTCTGCGAGTGCAGATGGAACTGGATGTCCCGGGCATCTGCCGAGTTGGGTCGGGCATCCAACAGTGCGGCGTCCTCCGTTGCGTTAACCGGCATGTCGGCCCGCGTCACGGAGCTCGGTCTGCCGGATCAATCTCAAGAGATCCGCGCGGTTGTCAACCATGCAAGGCGGCCGAAGTGCTGCCGGCGTCGCCCGCTTGGCCAGCCATCCCTGGCGTATCCTCCGGGCGTCGTACGATCTCCGCGTCGATCCGGGCCGCGATCAGCGGGCGGCTGCCGCCAAAGCGCGCGCGGGCACGCGGTCCGGCGTATGTGCCGTCGCGGCCAGCCGCACCAACCGAGATGGCCGTGATACCGTCGGACGTCGACAGCCGAAAGACCTGGCCAATGTCGTGGTATGGGCAATTCGATCTCAAAACGTGTCGACCAGTTGGACGACGTGGCGGTACTTGCCGTCGTCGCGCCGAGGCGTCAGCATCTGGACCAGTTCCGCCAGCACCGCGCCTCCATTCGACGGCTCGGTCAGGAAGAACTTACCCACGCGACGCGACAGCCCGGCCGCCCCCGCTTCACCCAGCGCCCCGCAATCGGTCACCGTCATGTAGACGATCCGGCGCCGGGCCTCGACCGGCTGACCCGGTCCCGCGTAGCAGCGCGGCACCGGGCTCTCCCGCAGGCCGTTAAAGTTCGCGAGGAGGGGCCCGCCGGTCGGCATCGTGTCGGCCGCCGCGAGCCCGCCGCGCGTCGCGACCGGGTTCGTCTCCGTCCCGTCGCCGAGCCCGAGTTCGCGCAGGTACAGCTCGTAGCGGGTCGCCGAGGCGCGCAGCTGTTGCTGGAACAGCGGCGACTTGTTGCCGTGATTCCAGAACAGGTACTCGTCGATGGCGGTCACGGCCGCGGGGGCGCCCGAGCCGCCGAACGCGCCGGCCGTGCGCCAGTCGCCCGTCCCGGCATCCCACTGCGTCGACGGGCCGAGCGCCAGGAAGGCTGAATCGCGCGGCATCGGGTAGGGCGGCTTCAACGATCCGCCTTCGGGCGGCGACGTACAGGTCTCGAGACGCCGTCCCTGGATGATGTTCGGTGCGGGCGGGTAGAGCGCGAGGTCGGGTGCGACCGGCCCCTGCCGGTTGTAGTAGCGGTCGAACCGGGTGTTCAGCGCGTCGTCGAACTCGGATGGCGTCACGTTGCGCCGTGGCGCGATCCCGCGCGTGTAGCAGAAGGCGGGCGCGTTGGACGCGAGGAGCCTCACGCTGCGCCGGCCGCCGCGATCGTCCGACGGATCGAGGATCGCGAGCGAGCCGTTCGCGTAAGCGGGCCCTAGCCGGAACAGGTATTGCCGCCCCGGCCGCGCGGACGCCACGAAGGAATCGGGATCGGCTTGGCACACCGCCAGAGGGGTGACGTCGCAGGCATAGTACTCCGAATGTGCGATCGCCCGTCGCCGGACCGGCGTGACGGTCGCGCCCACGAGGTCGAGGAAGCTCGCGGCGATCGAGCGGGCGGCCGTCGTCACCTCCACGTAGGCGGCCCCGGCGCCCTCGGTATCCGCGAGCGTGAAGTTGGGGCTATCGCGCAGGTCCGACAGGGTCGTGCCGAAGCGCAACGATAGGGAGGTCCGGCCCGGTCCGGCGGCCGAGGTCGCGGCGTTGGTGAGCGCGTTCGCGGCGTCGCGCGCGTTCGGAATCGCGTCCGGCGAGCGGTCGAGCTGGTTCGCGGCCGCGAGCGCGGCGGAATCCGCGATGCCCGCGAGTTCCGCGTCGAGCGTCATCAGGCGCACGCCCTCGATCGCGAGACCGACGAGACCGACGAGCGCCGGGAGCGCGACCGCCAGGAACACGAGCACGAAGCCGCGCTCGTCGCGGTGCCAGCGACGGACGAGACCCGGCATGCTCACTCGGTCGCGAGGCCTTCGCCCGGCAACGTCGCGGAGGCGCTGAGCGGAAGCGAGGCGCCGAGGAGATCGCCGAGGAACGCGGTCCGGTATGCGAGGCCCACGAGCCGCACCGTCACGTCGGCCGGGACCGGCACGGGCCGGCCCACATAGCCGCCGCCGCTCGTCGCATAGACGATCTCGACGTTCTCCGGCGCGAGAGCCGGCATGACGGCCTGCATCGACCGGAGGATCGGCGCGAAGCGCGGGGCCGAGAAGGCGAAGCGGCAGGCGGTGCCCTCGCAGCGGCACGTACCCGGGCCCGCGCAGGTGACCCGGAAGGTCGGGCAGATCGCGGCCCCCGTCGCGGCGTCCCGGCAGGGCACGCCCGGCGGCAGGCCGTCCCAGTAGCCGGCGCTCTCGGCCGGGTTCAGGCCTGGGCCGGACGCGGCGGCGTCGGACACGATCGCCCGGCGGACGCCGAGCTGCACGGCTTCGTTCGCGATCCCGACCTGCCAGGCGTAGAGGCAGATCTCCACGAGCCCGAACACCAGGACGAGGAGCACGGGCAAGACCAGCGCCGCCTCGACCAGGGCCGCGCCGCGCTCGTCGTGGCGGAACCTACGGCGCAAGCCGGGGCTCCTGGTGCGAGACCGAGAGCGTCCACCCGGCCGGCAGCCCGACCCCGCCGAACACCCCGGCCCCGAGCTGCACGTCCGCCGCGAGCACGATCGTGCCGGGCGGCGAGGCCGGGCTCGGCGCGACTCGGATGGACGAGGCCGGGATGCCCGTGCGACCGGTGATCTCGTCCGTCACCGTCTCGATCGCCCGGGAGACGGAAGCCGAGCAGGCGGGATGGCAATCCGGATCGGGCAGGCGCGCGAGGGCGCGCGCGCCGCCCTGCACCGCGCTCTGCATCACGAAGTAGACGAGCGCCGCCCGGCCGATCTCGAAGGCTCCCGCGACGAGGAGCAGCATGATCGGCAGCGCGACCGCGAATTCAAGGATCGCGGCACCGGACCGGGCAACGGCGAAGGCCGGTAGGAGGGTTCGCCGGCGCATGTCAGGGCTGGAGCGCGCCCATCACGCGCAGGACCGCGGGCGCCAGCACCACGATGAGCACGACCGGAAAGATACAGATGCCGAGCGGCAGCGTGAGCTTCGGCGGCAGGGATGCCGCCTTCTCCTCGGCGCGCGACATGCGCTTCTCCCGCATCTCGTCGGAGAAGGTCGTGAGCGCCAGCGCGACGTCGGTGCCGAGTTCGAGCGTCTGCTGGAGCAGCCCCGCGAAGGAGCGCGCCTCGCGCAGGCCGAGCCGCTCCGCGCAGTCGCGCAGAGCCTCGGAGGTCGAGCGGCCTGCCCGCATCTCGCCCGCCATCAGGTCGAAGTTGGCGCGCAGCTCCGCGTCCTCCGGACCGAGTTCCCTGGCCGCCCGGTCGAGCGCGGCCTCGAGGCTGAGCCCCGCATTCACGCACACGACGAGCATGTCGAGCAGATCCGGGAAGGTGACGCGGTACTTGTCCTGCAAAAGGCGCTCGCGTCGGCTGAGATAGGCCCGCGGCAGGTAATAGGCGACGATCAGGAGGACCAGCGCGAGGGCGGCCTTCTCAGTCGCGCCCGGCAAGGTGAGCGTCGCGGCCACCGCGAGATAGCCGATCACAGGCAGGAGCACGAGCAACGCGAGGCGCGCAAGCGTGAAGATCACCACGCCGTCCGGGCTGAAGAACCCGGCGCGTATGAGGCCGCGACGCAGGTCCCGCTGCGCCTGCGCGTCCAGTCCCAGGCGGGCCGGGTCGACCTCGAAGGTCCGTGAGTCACGGGCATCGCCGTCGAGCGTCGCGGCCGAGCCGGCGGTCGAGACCGCGCCGAAGCGGCGGCGGACCCGCCCGCGATGCGCGAGGACGTTCGTGAGCGTCACGACCGCGAGCGCGACGGAGCCGAAGATCAGCGCGCTGACGAGGATGATGGTCGTCCCGGCGCTCATCGCCAAGTCAGATCTTGAAGTTGACGAGGCGGAAGATGATCAGGTTGCCGATGACGAGCAGACCCAGGCTCGCCAGCAGGATCTTGCTCGAGACGGGGCTTGCCCAGAACTCGGCGTAGTAGGACGCGCTCACGACGTTGATGACGCCGAACAGGATGATCGGCATCGCGCTCAACGCGTACCCGCTGAAGCGGCCTTCGGCGGTCAGTGCGCGCACCCGCCGCGTCAGCCGGAAGCGCTCGCGCAACATGCGGGCGAGCCGCGACAGGATATCGCCCAGGTTGCCGCCCGTCTGGCTCGCGATCGAGGTCGAGGCCACGAAGAAGCGCAGCTCCGGATAGCCGACGCGGGCGTAGAGGTTCTCCAGAGCCTCGGTCAGGCTGCGGCCGTAGTTCACTTCGTCGACCACGAGGGCGAATTCCGGCCCGGCCGGCTCCGGTGTATCGCGCGCGACGAGTGCCAGCGATACGGGCAGGGGGTGGCCCGCACGCAGGCTGCGGACGATGACGTCGATCACCTCGGGCAGCTGCTCGCCGAACCGCGCGAGGCGGCGCGCGCGCTTGATCCTGATGTAGAGCGTGAGACACAGGCCGGAGACGAGCGCACCCGCGCCGAGGCTCACGGCGATCCCGCGCAGCGGCAGCGCGACCGCGAGCAGGCACGTGATGACGAGGAACGCGACCGCGAGCGTCGAGAGCGTGAGGCTGGTGCCGGACTGCACGATCAGGCGTTCCATCCGGGCGAGGACCGCGGAGCGTCCGAGACGCGAGACGCGGCGGCGCAGGCTGTCGGGATCGTCGGCCATAACGATATCGGGCTGCAGCCCCGCGAAGCGCCGGCCGGCGCGTCTGCGCTCGTCGAGAACGCTCGCCAAGCCGCGTTGCGCGAGAAGCGCCGCGACGACCGTGGCCACGAAAACCAGCGCGAGGACGAGCCAGGGTTGCATTATATGCGCACCTCTAGAGAGGCGCGCCCGGATCGAAGGTCTGGAGCGGGACCTCGATCCCCTGCGACTTCAGCTCCTGGAGGAATCGCGGCCGCACGCCGGTCGCCCGAAACGAGCCGATAACCTGCTGGCGCTCGTCGATCCCCTCGCGCACGTAGCGGAAGATCTCCTGCATCTGGATCACGTCGCCCTCCATGCCGGTCACCTCCGCGACGCTGACGACGCGGCGCCGGCCGTCGCCGAGCCGCTGGAGCTGGAGCACCAGCTGGATGCCGGACGCGATCTGGCCGCGGATCGAGGTCGTCGACATGGAGGCGACCGCCATGCCGATCATCTGCTCGATGCGCGAGAGCGCGTCGCGCGGCGTGTTGGCGTGGATCGTGGTCATCGATCCCTCGTGGCCGGTGTTCATGGCCTGGAGCATGTCGAAGGCCTCCTCGCCGCGGCACTCGCCGAGGATGATCCGGTCCGGCCGCATCCGGAGCGCGTTCTTGAGGAGCTCGCGCTGGCGGATCTCGCCGCGACCCTCAACGCTGGGCGGGCGGGTCTCGAGCCGCGCGACGTGGGGCTGCTGCAATTGCAGCTCGGCCGCGTCCTCG
>CAXUHE010000019.1:0-3914 GCA_964250725.1 uncultured Enterovirga sp.
GATGTTGTTCATGCGCGGGAACGCCATGTCTGGCGCGCCGATCATGAGCGGCACCATCCAGTTGCCGAACCCGCCGATGAGGGCCGGCATCACCAGGAAGAACACCATGATGAGGCCGTGCCCGGTCACGAACACGTTGTAGGTCTGCGGGTTCGAGAAGATCTGGAGCCCCGGCTCCTGAAGCTCCATCCGCATGCCGATCGACAACAGGCCGCCCACGATCCCCGCGCAGAACGAGAAGATCAGGTAGAGGGTGCCGATGTCCTTGTGGTTGGTCGAGAGGAGCCAGCGGCGCCATCCGGTCGGGTGACCGTGGTGCTCGTGGGCGGCGTGGCCGGCGTCAGCTGCATATGCCATGAGGGAGGCCCCAGGTCCTTGAATGTGTCTGTTCTTGGATGTCTGCTGTCAGCGGGTCGCGGCGGAGGCCGCGTCGGCGAATTTCGCGCCGTCGGCGGGCGCGATCGCCGCGTACTTGCTCTTCGCCTGCGTGATCCAGGCCACGTAGTCCGGCTGGCTCACGACGCGGATCGTGATCGGCATGAAGGCGTGGCGCTGGCCGCAGAGCTCGGAGCACTGGCCGTGATAGACGCCCTCGCGCTCCGCCTTGAACCACGTCTCGTTCAGCCGCCCCGGGACGGCGTCCATCTTGATGCCGAAGGACGGCATGGAGAACGAGTGCAGCACGTCGGCGGCGGTCACCTGCACGCGCACCACCTTGTCGACCGGCACGACGAGCTCGTTGTCGACGGTCAGGAGCCGGAGCTGGTCCGGCTTGAGATCGGCCTCCTCGACGAGGTTCGAATCGAACTTGAACCCGCCGCCCTGGTCCGCCGGGTACTCGTACTCCCAGTACCAGGCGTGCCCGATCGACTTCACCGTGAGGTCGGGCTTCGGCACGATGAGCTGGTTGCGCAGGAGCCGGAAGGACGGGATCGCGATCAGGACGAGGATCAGCACCGGCATGATCGTCCAGGCGATCTCGATCGGCGTGTTGTGGGCGGTCTTGGAGGGCGTCGGGTTGGCGCGCTCGTTGAACCTGAAGATGCAGTAGGCGAGCAGGCCCGCCACGAAGATCGTGATCGCGGTGATGATCCACATCACCTCGGTATGGAACGCGTTCAGCTCGCGCGCGATCGGGGTCACGGGATTCTGCATCGCGATCTGCCAGCGTTCGGGCTGGCCCGTTCCGGCCGCGAGGGCCGACCCGGCGGGAAGACCCAACGACGCGACCGCGACCGCGATCCGAAACGCCTTGGCATGCAAGTTCGTCATCGACATACCCTGTCCTGAACCACCTCCATCGCCGGCCCTACCTGATGGTCGACGCGAGCGGTTCGACGGTTCACGAGCGACGCTTTCGCGTCCGACTTTGGAAGTGTTTAAGAACACATAGATGGGTCGGAAGCAACGTAGCGCACCCACCCCGCGATGCGTCATTTGGGCCGCGTCCCCAGAGGGGATCGCCCTCTGCGACCCCGTGTCAGGAGGCTGGTTCGGAGGCGCCTGACGGACGTGACGCGTCGGTCCTCGCGGCGCCCGCATCCGCCACCACGGAGCCGGTCGCGCGCCCGTCCAGGGTCGCGACCGCGTGGTATCCGGCGAGGTCGCGATCCTCGATCAACGCCATGCGCCGGTTGTCGAGCACGAGCCAGGCTCCGTCCAGCCGCACCGACGCGACCGCGTGGAGTCCCGACCACCGCTCGTCCACGACGACGATCCGAAGGTCCTCCATCGCGACGCCGGCCTCGAGCAGCGCCACGTATTTGGCGATCGCGTAATCCTCGCAATCGCCCATGCCCGACGCGAAGGTCGCGAGCGGTGTGCTCCAGACGTCCTCGCGTCCGTGCTGGACGATGTCGCTCGTATAGGTGATCGCGAGGTTGATCGCCCGGTTGAGGTGGCCCAGGCGCGTGCGGCCCGTCTCGGTCATGGCCTGCGCCACGAGAGCCCCGAAGCGACGCGCCGCGTCCGGGCAGCCCACCGGCGCGACGCGGCAGGCGGCCAGAACCGCGCGGTCCTCGGTGATCCCGGCCGAGACCTCGCGCCACTTGTCCGCGAACCTGTCGCTCGCCGGGCTCGGCGCGAGGCGGAACGGCCCGGGCGCGCGCAGATCCGGGCCGAAGGCAATGGCCGGGAGCCGGGGCTCCGCCCGGTCGAGGGCCGGGGACGTGTCGGGCGCGGTCGCCCCCGCGGCGAAGGGCATGAGCCAGGTCAGCAGGCACGCGAGTGCCGCGACGACGATACCCCGCTCGGCCGTCCCGTGTCCCCGCCCGCACATGCCGCCCGTCCCCGGTCCGACAGGCAGGATGGCAGAGAGGGCTCAAATTCGATTGATCGCGATCCGTCGAATTTGAGCGATCCCGTGGTGCGCAGGAGCGCGCCCGCGCTTGACACGTCGACACTCGGCGTGGTCCCAAATCGGCGACCGCCGGGCGACGAACCGGCGTCGGGAACACGACATGGCGCTATCCACACGTGCGACGCCCAAGGGGTTGGCCCCGGCCGCCGCATGGGCCGCCCTGGCGGCGGGACTGACCGGCTTCGCGACCGCGGCCCTCGCGCAGGGCGTCGTGCGCAACACCTTCAACGATTGGCAGTTGCGCTGCGAGACGCCGGCCGGCGCCAAGGCCGAGCAATGCGCGCTGGTCCAGAACGTCGCGGCCGAGGACAGGCCGAACGTCACGCTGCTCGTCATCGTGCTGAAGACGGCGGACGCCAAGAGCCGGCTGCTGCGCGTGGTTGCGCCGCTCGGCGTGCTCCTGCCCGCAGGGCTCGGGCTGAAGATCGACAACGCGGATGTCGGCCGCGCGGGATTCGTGCGCTGCCTGACGACGGGCTGCGTCGCCGAGGTCGTCATGGAGGACACCCTTCTCGGTCAGCTGAAGAGCGGAAAGACCGCGACCTTCATCGTGTTCCAGACCCCGGAGGAGGGGGTCGGCATCCCGGTCTCGCTCGAAGGCTTCGGTCCGGGCTTCGATGCGCTGCCGTGAGGCCTTGAGCATGGCCGGCATTCAGACCAGCGTACGGATCGCCGCGTTCGCGTCGCTGACGGGGCTCGCAGCCTGCACGTCGACCGGGTCGGGCGAGACCAACACGCTCCAGAACCTCCTCATGTACGGGGGCACGACCGCGCCCCCGATCGCCCCGACGGCCACGATCGATGTGGCCGATTGCCCGCCGGTCACGGTATCGGAGGGCGGAGCGGCGATCCGGGCGGTGGCGGGCAGCGGCACAGACGGCGTGCGATCGCAAGTATCGATCGCGAACGTCGCGCGTGAGTGCTCCGGCCGGCCCGACGGGGCCGTGGTGGTGAAGGTCGGCATCCAGGGTCGCGCGCTGCTCGGGCCGGGCGGCGGCAACGGGCGTTTCGACACGCCGGTCACGATCGTGCTGAAGCACGGCGATCAGGTTCTGGCGCGCCGCGTCGCGCGCGGCGGCGTCACGATCCCGCCTGGACGCTACGAGGAGAGCTTCGTGGTGGTTGAGGACGGCCTCGTCGTGCCGCCGGGCACTGGCGAGTTCGACATCGAGGTCTCTCTGGGCCTCGGCGGCGGCGCGGCGAAGCCGGCGCGGACCCGTCGCGCGCGGGGGTGAGCCCGGCTTGGGTCCTAGCAGCCGATCGTGCCGCAGCGGCGGGTCGCCTCGACGACGCGCTTGAGGCTTTCCGGCCCCGGATAACCGAGCAAAGCCGCACCGCCGATCACGTAGGACGGCGTCGCCGCGAGCCCGAGCGAGGCGGCGAGCCGCATTTGCCGGCCCAGCATCTCGCGCACCTCCGGCCCGTCCGCCACCCGTTCGAGCCGCTCCACCCCGCGACCCGCGCGGGCCTGCTCGAGATCGCCGGGGAGCTGCAGCCGCTGGCGCTACGCTGGGGAAAGTAGGCCCTCTCAAGGGCGCTTCTCGGTGGCGAAGAG
>CAXUHE010000019.1:3924-27392 GCA_964250725.1 uncultured Enterovirga sp.
CCGCCCGGTCGATCCCGCCCGCCATCGCCGCTATGTCGAGCGCGCGCGGACCGTCCATCCGGCCCGGCTGGGCGAAAAGCCTCTGGTGCAGCGTGAATGACGCCTTCGCGCCCTTGAGCTTCAGCACCGCGAGATCGACCTTGGCGGCCTGGGCGGAGCCCGGCGACAGGATGGGATTGTTGACGATGCCGACGCGCAGGTCCTGAGTCGTGCGCCGCAACTCGTCGCGGATCGCTTCGGCGGCCCGGCACCAGGGGCAGTTATAGTCGTAGAACTCGACGAGCTTGACGGCAGCTGACGGCGGCCCGGACCAGATCGCGCCCGGCAGCTCCTCGATCTCCTCCACGAGTTCGATCGGCGCGCGCATGTTCGGGACGGGATGTCCGTCGTCGCCCGTGACGGCGAACCATTGGTTCGCCGCCTGTGCGAGGGCGCGCGAGGGCAGTCCGGTCGCGAGTCCCGGAAGCGCCGCGATGGCCGCCAGTACGCTCCTGCGTTCGATCATGTGTCGTCTCCGAGGGTCACTCGTAAGTCGCCGGTGCGGCAGCATCGCGGCGCCGGTCGACGCGTTGACAGGCTTCTCAGGGCCGCCTTAGAAATCGGTTGAGGCTCCGGCGGTAAGCGGAGCAGCCTCGGATGTCTGCCGCAAGGTCGCTCCTCGCCTGCCGTCTCAGCCCATCAGCGCAGGCTCGGCTCCCGACCCATGGTGCCGCATCTCTCGCGGGACCGATCCATGACAATCCATTACACTCGCGACCACGAGTACATCTCGGTCGAGGGTGACACGGGTAAGGTCGGGATCACCGACTACGCCCAATCCCAACTTGGCGACGTCGTCCACGTGGAACTACCCGAGGTCGGTCGCGACCTGCGCAAGGGCCAGGAGGCTGCCGTCGTCGAGAGCGTCAAGGCTGCGAGCGATATCTTCGCGCCGGTCTCGGGCGAGGTCGTGGCGATCAACCCCCGATCTCGGGGCCGCGCCCGGCACGGTCGACGACGACGCGTCGGGGCGGGGCTGGTTGTTCACGATCCGGATCGCAGACCCCCGCGAACTCGAGGGGCTGATGAATGCCGACGATTACGCGAGCTACATCGTCTCCGTGAGCTGACAGCAGCTTGGGATGACAGCGGCTTGCCCGACCCGTTGCGTCAGGCGTGGAGCTTGCCCCTGACCTCGCCGAGGCCGCGGCGGATGAAATCCTGCGCGGCGTCGCCCCGCAACTCGCCCTTCATCACGGTCTCGGCGGCGCGCACCGCGGCCTCCGCGGCAGCTGCCCTGACCTGATCGGAGGCCTGCGCCTCGGCCTGCGCGATCTTCGCCTCAGCAGCGGCGGTCCGCCGGGTCACGAAATCCGCCATGCGCTCGTGCGCCTCCTTGGCGACGCGCTCGGCCTCGTCGCGCGCGGCCGCGATCATGGCGGTGGCCTCGCGCTCGGCCTCGTCGCGCCGCTTCGTGTAGTCGGCGAGCACCGTCTCCGCCTCGCGGCGCAGGCGCTTCGCCTCGTCGAGCTCGCTCGCGATGCGCGTGCCGCGTTTGTCCAGACCTTCGACGATGGTGCGGAACGCCCCCATCCTCCAGGCGATGGCCAGGAAGATCACGAAGGCGACGCCGACCCAGAATTCAGCTTCGTGCAGCATGTGGTGTCTCAGGCGCTGGTCGGGCGCGAGGATGCGCGCGACGGTGCACGGTCAAGCGCCGCATCGACCACGTCCTTCGCAGGGGCACGGCCGGTCAGACGCTCCACGATGGCGACGGCCGCGTCGCTCGCGATGGAGCGCACGTTCGACATCGCGTCGGCGGTCTTGGCGCGGATCGCGGCGTCGGACCGGCCGAGCCGTTCTGACAGATCAGCCTCGATCGTCTTGCGACGCGCGTCGCTCTCGGCCGTCAGGGTGGCGCGGGTCTCCTGCGCGATGGCCTGGGCTTTCGCACGCGCCGTCGCCAGCGATTCCTCGTAGGCCCGACCCGCGGCATTCGCGGCGTCCCGCTGCGTCGCGGCGGCTTCGAGGTCGGCCGAGATGGCGCTCCGGCGCGTCTCCAGGATGGCGGCCAGCCGCGGCACGATCGCCTTCTGCATCATCCAGTAGAGGAAGCCGAAGGTGAGGGCGAGCCACAGGATCTGCGCCGGGTAGGTCGCGGTGTTGAACGGCGGGAACTCGCCGCCTCCGTGGGCGGCCGCCGCCGCATGCGCGCCGATCGTCTCGGTAGTCTGGGCCATCCCGGTTCCGCTTGGGGTCAGATCGAAGGTCTTTGAGTCTGATCGAAGATCACGGCGCCGCCGACACGGCGCCCGAAAAGGGCCGCCCCCGTTCGCCTTGGATCAGGTGAACAGGAGGACGAGCGCGACGACGAGGCAGAAGATCCCGAGACCTTCCGCGAGTGCCGCACCGATGAAGGCGCGGGCGAACTGCCCGTCGGCCGCCGACGGGTTGCGGAGCGCGCCGGACAGGAAGTTTCCGAAGATGTTGCCCACGCCCATAGCGGCGAGGCCCATGCCGATACAGGCGAGGCCCGCACCGAGATACTTGAAGGCGACTGGATCCATGATGAACTCCTAAGGGGCTGGGGGATCGATCGAGGGCGGTGGGAAAGACGGCGAGAGGCTCAGTGGCCCGGGTGGAGCGCGTCGTTGAGGTAGATGCAGGTGAGCACCGTGAAGACGTAGGCCTGGAGGCCCGCGACCAGGAACTCGAGCGCGGTCAGCGCCACCGCCATTACGAGCGGCAACGGCGACAGGATCGCGAGCGCGCCGGCGGCGCCGAGCGAGACCACGAACCCGCCGAACACTTTCAGCGCGATGTGGCCGGCCAGCATGTTCGCGAAGAGACGCAGGCTGAGCGAGATCGGCCGCGACACGAACGAGATGACCTCGATCACCACGATGAAGGGCAGGAGCCACACGGGCACGCCCGACGGCACGAAGAGGCCCAGAAAATGCGTGCCGTGCCGCATGAAGCCGAACACGATGACGGTGCCGATGACCAGGATCGCGAGCGCGAAGGTCACGATGATGTGGCTCGTGACGGTGAAGAAGCCGGGGAACAGCCCGACGAGGTTCAGCGTCAGCACGAACATGAAGAGCGAGAAGACGAACGGAAAGAAGCGCATCCCGTCATTGCCGGTCGCGCTCGTCAGCGTGCCGGCGACGAAATCGTGCAGGATCTCGGCGCCGGCCTGGAGCCGGCCCGGCACGAGCGCGCGGCTGCGGGTCGCGTAGAGCAGGCCGCCGACGATGAGCGCGACACCGCCCAGCATGAAAAGGGACGAGTTCGTGAAGGCAAGCCCCGGGATGATGGGCTTGATCGCGAACTGCTCGATCGGGCTCTCCATGGGTCCGTCGTCACCTTCACATCACAATCGACAGCACGCCCGGAGACATGCGCTAGCGTGGGCCGTCCGATCGAGCCGGCTTCAGGGCGCCGCTCGCCCTCATGAGGTTGAGCATGCCGGCGCAGAAGCCGAGGATCAGGCACACGATCAGGCCCCAGGGGCTGGACCCGACCAAGCGGTCGATCAGCCACCCGACGATCGCGCCGGCGATGACGCCGGCCACGAACTCGGCCGATAGGCGGAACGCCTGCCCGATCGCGCTCGTATTCGACGATGCCGAAGCGGGAGCCTGACGCTCGGCGGAAGCGCGCTGCTTCCCGTCGAGTTCGGCCCCGAGGCGCTTCAGCCTCGCCGACAGATCATCCTCGACAGGTGACGCGTCCGCCCCGCTCTGTCCGTCTCGCGTGTCGTTGCCGCTCATGGCGAAACCCGCGTGGTCAGATCGGAGGACGTCCGGGCACCCCCCGAAGCCGGCCGCAACATAGTGGCGGGTCCGGAGGGTGTCAAGAAAATGGCGGAATGATGTAAGTCGCTGTCTGAACTCGGAAAATCCGGTTCTCTGTACGGGTTCGGGCCGAAAACTCAGCCAACCTCCCGGAGTCCCTGGGCGACCTGAAGGTCGACCGACACGAGCTGGGAGACGCCCCGCTCCGCCATCGTGACGCCGAAGAGCCGGTCCATCCGGGCCATCGTGACGGGGTTGTGCGTGATCACCACGAACCGCGTCTGGGTCTCCCCGGCCATGTGGCGCAGGAGGTCGCAGTAGCGCTCGACGTTGGCGTCGTCGAGCGGCGCGTCGACCTCGTCCAGCACGCAGATCGGCGAGGGGTTGGTGAGGAAGACCGCGAAGATGAGCGCGATCGCGGTCAGCGCCTGCTCGCCGCCGGACAGGAGGCTCAGCGATTGCGGCTTCTTGCCGGGCGGCTTCGCGACGATCTCGAGTCCCGCCTCCAGCGGATCGTCCGAATCGACGAGCGTCAGCTCGGCCGTGCCGCCGCCGAACAGCGTCTCGAAGAGCCGCGTGAAGTGTCCGGCCACGATCCCGAAGGCCGCGGCCAGCCGCTCCCGGCCCTCCCGGTTGAGGGCGGATACTGCGCCGCGCAACCGCCGGATCGCCTCCGCGAGGTCGTCCCTCTCATGCGCGAGGTCGCGCTGCTTCGCCTCCGTGTCCGCGAGCTCGTCCTCGGCCCGCAGGTTGACCCCGCCGAGCCGCTCGCGCTCCGCCCGGAGCGAAGCCACGCGTGCCTCCGCGTCCGCGCGCTGCGGCGGGGCCACGCCAGCCGTCAGTCCCGCCAAGACCAGCAAGCCCGCGGGCTCGGTATCGAACGCGTCCCGGATCGCCCGCACGGCGTTCGCGAGGGTCGCCCCGGTCGCTTCGGCGCGCGCCTGCGAGGCGGCGCGGCTCTCGCGCGCGGCCGCGAGCGCGTCGAGGCCCGCCCGCGCCGCACGATCGGCCTCGGCCAGCACGCTCCCCGCCCGCACGAGGCTGTCGGCCGCGTCCCGGCGGGCGGCGTCCGCGATCTCGATCTCGGCCCGGAGCGCGCGGCGGCGCTGGAGGAAGGCGTCGGGCGCCGCCGCGAGCGCGTCGCGGTCGGCCCGGGCGGCATCGAGCCGCGTCGCGAGGTCCGACGCGACGCCCGCGAGCCGCCCGGCCCGCTCGGTCCAGGTCGCGAGATCGGCCGCGAGCGCGACCCGGCGGCGCGCCCCGGCGTCCCGCTCCCGGTCGAACCCCGAGAGAGCGGCGCGCGCCTCGGCGACCTCCCGGCGACGCGTCTCGGCAAGGTCCCGCGCGGTCGCGAGTCGCGCGGCCGCACCCGTCACGTCCGGGAGGTCCTGGGCCGCGCGCTCCGCATCGGCAAGCCGGATACCGACCTCGATCTCGGATGCCTCAAGCCGCGCCTTGGCCTCGGCCAGCGCCGCACGACGCGATGCCGTCTCGCCGTGCCGGCGCTCGGCCGCCGCCAGCGCGTCACGGGCCGCATCATGCGCCCGGCGTGCCTTGCGGGCGGCCTCCGCCGAGTCCGTCTCGGCCCGTACCGCCTCGCGCGAGGCGGTGTCGGCCCCCTCGGCTTCGGCACGTGCGGCCTCCGCGAGGCGCCGTGCCTCGACGGCCGCGCGGTCGAGCTCCGCGACACGGTTGCGCTCGGCGAGGCGCTTCGCGGCGGCGGATGGCGCGTCGGCCGACGACGATAGTCCGTCCCAGCGCCAGAGATCGCCATCGCGCGAGACGAGCCGCTGACCGGGCGCGAGGGCAGCCGCGAGCCGTGCACCGTCGGTGGGCTCCACTATGCCGATCTGTGCCAACCGCCGGATGAGCGCGGACGGTCCGGAGACGTGGCGCACGAGCGACGCAACGCCGGAAGGCAGGGCAGGGTCGGGCTCGACGGGGTCAGCTTTCAGCCAGCGCAGGGGCGCGGCGGGGTCGGTCGAGGCGTGGAGATCGTCGCCGAGCGCCGCGCCCAGCGCCGCCTCGAAGCCCGGCTCCGCCACGACCGCATCGAGAACAGGCGGCCAGCGCCGGTCGGGACCGGCCGCGAAGAGTTTCGTCAACGTTCGCAGTTCGGTCTCGAGCCGTTGCGCCACCCGCTCCCCCTCGCTTGCCGCGACGCGGTGGCGCCGTTCCGTCTCACGCGCGGGACCGAGCCGCTCGCGAGCCTCGGCGGCCTGCCTCTCCCCGGTCTCGACCAACGCTTCCGCGTCCCGCGCGGCCGTGACCAGGACGGCGATCGACCCCGCGAGATCGCGCTGTGCCTCCAGGGCCTTGACCTCGCGCTCGACCGCCTCGCGTTCGCGCCGGAGCCGGGCTGCGCGCTCGCTCTCCTGGGCGCGAGCCGTGCCGATGGCCGCCCGGCGCGCCGCGATCTCCGCGGAGGCCGACTGCGCGGCCGAGAGCCCGGCCTCCGCCTCGGCCAGGGCTGCCTCGGCCGATGTCACCTCTTCGGCCAGTGCGTCCCGGGCGCCGTCGACCTGCGGGCCGGCTCGTGACGCGTCCTCCGCCTCCCGCGTGAGGCGCGCGATCGTCGCATCGGCGTCCCGTCGGGATTCGGCGTGGCGCGAGGCGTCGCCTTCGATCTCCGCGATGCGGCGTGCGAGATCCGCCAGCCGCTCGCCCGCGCGCCGCTCCTCGTGGTCGAGCTCGGTGCGCGCCGCCAGGAGACGGCGCAACGCGGCCGCAGCCGCCGCCTCCGCGACGCGGCGCGGCGCCAGCTCGTGCGAGGCGACCGCCTGAGCGGTGGCGGCCCGGCTCTGCTCGGTGGCCGCGACCGCGACCGCGACCGCGTCGGCGTGTGCCGCCGCCTCGGCGACCTCCTGCTCGGCCCGCGCCGCCAGGTAGGCGAGAGCCTGAAGCACCGCTTCCAGCCGGCGGATCTCGGCCGAGAGCGCGCGGTAGCGCGCCGCATGCCGGCCCTGCCGGCGCAGGCCCTCGGCCTGCGCGTCGATCTCGCGCAGCACGTCCTCGACCCGCACGAGGTTGTCCTCGGCCTGACGCAGCCTGAGCTCGGCCTCGCGCCGGCGGGCATGCAGCCCCGCGATGCCGGCCGCGTCCTCCAGGATGCGGCGGCGCGCCTGCGGTTTCGCGGAGATGATCTCGCCGATCTGGCCCTGCCGCACGAGCGCGGGCGAGCGCGCCCCGGTCGCGGCATCCGCGAAGAGGAGCTGCACGTCGCGTGCGCGGACCTCGCGGCCGTTCACCCGGTAGGCCGAGCCCTGCTCGCGCTCGATCCGCCGCGAGACCTCCAGCACTTCGTCGTCGTTGAAGATCGCCGGGGCGGAGCGCTCCGAATTGTCGAGCGCGAGCATCACCTCGGCGGTATTGCGCGCCGGTCGCGAGGCCGAGCCGGAGAAGATGACGTCGTCCATGCCCGACGCGCGCATGCTCTTGTGCGAGCTCTCGCCCATCACCCAGCGCAACGCCTCGACGAGGTTCGACTTGCCGCAGCCGTTGGGACCGACGATCCCCGTCAGCCCCGGCTCGATCGGGATGTCGGTCGGCTCGACGAAGGTCTTGAAGCCGGTGATGCGCAGCCGCGTGAGCCGCATGGCCCCGGCCCGAGGATCAGGCGCCGAGAAGCGGCTTGATCACCTTCTCGAACTCCTCGATCGAGACCGCGCCCGGCACGCGCTGGCCGTTGACGAAGAAGGTCGGGGTCGAATCGACCTTGAACTGCTCGACCGCACGGTTCTTCACCGCGTTGACGGCGTCGAAGAGCTTCTGGTCGCGCAGCGTCGCCTCGAACTTCTCCTGGCTGAAGCCGGCCTGCCGGACCGTCTGAGCCAGCGCGTTCAGGGGCTTGTCCACGAAGGCCCATTTGGCCTGCGTGTCGAAGAGGAGGTCGGAGAGCGGGTAGTAGCGCACCCCGCCATCGGCGCGGGCCAGCATGAAGCCGGCGGTCGCGAGCGGATCGAGAGGGAACTCGCGCAACGTGAAGCGCACCTGCCCGCTATCGATGTAGCGCTTCTTCAGTTCGGGGAAGGTTGTCTCGTGGAAATGCGCGCAATGCGTGCAGGTCAGCGACGCGTATTCGATGATCGTCACCTTGGCGTCCGCCGCTCCGATCCAGGCATCGCCGAGCGGACCCGGGACCGCGAGATCGGTCTGCGCGACGTTCTGCGCGAGGGCGGGACGCGCGATCGAGACCGCGAGGGACGCCGCCCCGAGCGTCCCGAGGGCAGTACGGCGCGTAATCATGCTCTTGTCTCCGGCTGGGGTGCTCATCGGCTACGACGGCACGAGAATTGTGGCAAGGATCCGGTTGGCGCTCCAACGCTCACCTTTCCCCTAGGGAGACCCTCGCGCGATTTCGTCATTGCGAATAGCGTCAGCGACGAAGCAACCCAGGGGCCGCAGCGGCGCCCCTGGGTTGCTTCGCTCCGCTCGCAATGACGGGAGTCGCACGATCCCCCGAGGGGAGAGGGTCCCCCGCGTCATGTTCTGGTCCAGCCGTGGAGAGGACGGCCGTGCCCAGCCGTCGCAGCGCCGCGCGCAGCGGGTCGTCCGCCACGGCGGCGGTCGCGCCCGCAACGCGCTGGCTCTCGGCCTCGCCGATGCTTCGCTCGGGGGGCTTCGGAGCGTTTCTGCGCACGGGCCCCTGCTTCAGGACGATCCGCCCGATGCAGCGCCAGCCGTAGACGGCGTTGACGCGCTCCATCAGGAGGGGCGCCAGATGCTGCATCTCGAGCGCGAAGGCGCCCTCGACGCGCACGACGAGCGTCGCGGGCTGGGGCGGGGCGTCGGGCTCCCCCTTGGGACGGCGCGGCCACTCGACCTTGATCGGCTGCGACACCGCGCCCAGCCGCTCGCCCACGATGTCGGGCCAGGAGACCACGATGTCGGCGCCCGTGAAGCCCTGCGCGGCGATCGCGCGGCCGATGCACGGCTCCACGTAGTCGGCGAGGGGTTTGGGACGCGCCATGCGTCCGGATCTACCAGGGATCGTGCTCACGCGGGAGTCGACCAGGCGGCGCGAACGTCCCGCCAGCCGGCCGCGCGGCGGCCTTTCGCGGCGAGGCGTTTCAATTCGGCGGAGGTCGGGAACCCGCGATAGGGCAGGGTAGGGAGCGGCGTCTCGACGGCCCGGCCGGCCGCGATGTCGGCGAGCGTCGCGTCGAGCGTCGGCAGCACCGCCTCGTGGAGACGCGAGGCCGCCTCGATCGCGCTCATGCGCCGATCGTCGGGCATCCGCGTCTGCGCGAGGAGCGCGCCCGCGTCGATCTGCGGCACGAGGCGGTGGATCGAGCAGCCGAGCGCGACCGGCTCGTCGAGGAGCGCGTGAATCGTCGGGACGGGCCCGCGATGCTCCGGCAGGAGCCCGCAATGCACGTTGATCCCGCCGAGGCGCGTCGCCGCGATGATGTCGGCGCGCAGGATCTGATCGAAATGGAAGGTGAGGAGGATATCCGCCCCGCTCGCCGCCAGCGCCTCGCGGAACGCCGGGCCGTTCACGTCGCCGATCTCTGTCGTCGGCACGCCGAGCCGGGCGCAGGTCCGGCCGAGCGGCGTCGCCTCGACGTCGCGCTCGGGCGGGTGCGGGCGCAGCGCGCCCACGATGCGGGGCGCCGTGAAGTTGAGGAACAGGTAGGGCAGGAGCCGCGGCCCCGAGCTCCGCATGCGCTTGATCGTCTGGCCGAGCGCGCCGCCCGCCTCGCGTCGGAAAGGATCGGAGAATCCGACGAGCGCGATGCGGCCGGGATCGGACGCCACGAAACGCCGCACCGCCCGTGCGGCCGCGAGCGCCTCCATGGTCAGGAGCGCGATCTTCACGCGGCGCATCCGATCGGGTCACGCCCGGGCGCGATCCTGCGGTAAGACGGGTCCCGACTCGGCCCCAAGCGGGCTCGATCTGTCACGATGGTTCCTGCTCCCCGCACGCGATGCTCGTAGCTCCGTCATCCGCCATCGCCAAATCGACTGGCGCGCCGCAGGCCGCGGACCTGCTCGTCTGGTACGACCGGCACCGGCGCGACCTGCCGTGGCGGGCGAAGCCCGGCGAGACGGCCGATCCCTACCGGGTCTGGCTCTCCGAGATCATGCTCCAGCAGACCACGATCGCGGCCGTGCGGCCGTATTTCGCGGCCTTCCTGGCGCGGTTCCCGACGCTCGGCGAGCTCGCGGGCGCCCCGTCCGAGGCCGTGATGAGCGCCTGGGCCGGGCTCGGTTATTACTCCCGCGCGCGCAACCTCCACGCCTGCGCTCAGGCGGTCGTGCGGGACCATGGCGGGCGCTTTCCCGACACCGAGGAGGGCTTGCGCCGGCTACCGGGGATCGGCCCCTACACGGCGGCCGCGATCGCCGCCATCGCGTTCGACCGTCAGGCGGCTGCGGTCGACGGCAACGTGGAGCGCGTCGTGTCGCGCCTCTACCGGGTCGAGGACTCGCTGCCGGCCGCGAAGCCCGAATTCCGGCGCCTGACCTCCGGGCTCGTGCCGGCCGAGAGGCCCGGCGACTTCGCGCAAGCCGTCATGGATCTCGGCTCGACCATCTGCACGCCGAAGCGCCCGGCCTGCGCGCTCTGCCCGTGGATGCCGCCCTGCCGGGCGCGCGCGGCCGGGTTGCAGGAGACCTATCCGAAGAAGGTCGCGAAGCGCGAGGGCGTGCTGCGGCGCGGCGCGGCCTTCGTGGCTCTGCGCGACGACGACCGCGTGCTCCTGCGCACCCGCGTGCCGCGCGGGCTGCTGGGCGGCATGGCCGAGCCGCCGACGAGCGAGTGGCGCGCGGATTACGACCCGGCGGGCGCGGTGCTCGACGCGCCCTTCGAGGCGCGCTGGAAGCGCTGCCCCGGCATGGTCGAGCACGTCTTCACGCATTTCCCGCTGGAGCTGACCGTCCTGTCGGCCCGCGTCGCGGCCGGCGTCGCTGCGCCCGAGGGCATGCGCTGGACGCTGCGCGCGGACCTCCCCGGGGAGCCGCTGCCGAACCTTATGAAGAAGGTGCTCGCGAAGGCGCTCGGGCCGGAGCCGGTCAAGCCCGAGAGGCGCACGAAGACTTGATCCCGCTCATGCCGGCGCAAGCCGGCATCCAGGCATCACGGCCATGAGAGAATGCCGTCTCTCGCTGCACCCGGCGCCAGCCTCCCGTCAGCCCGCCATCCCGGCCCGGATCTCGCTCCGCATCGCGTCGATCACGACGCGCCGGCCGCCGCGCAAGGCGTGCCAGAACGTCCAGCCGTTGCAGGCGGGCAGGCCCTGCACGAGCGCGCCGATCTTGTGGATCGACCCCATCGCGGGGCCGACGGTCAGCGTGCCGTCGGCGCGCACCAGCGCGCTGTGGCGGCCGGACGCGCAGACGAGCGTCTCGCCCGGCCGGATGCGGCCCGATTCGACGAGGTCGAGGAAGGGGATGCGCGGCTCGGTGCGCTTCGAGGGGGGCGTCGCGACCGATCCGGGATCGAGCGGCCGCACGGCCGCGATGCGGGCGCGCGCCGCCGCCGCGTAGGTCTCGTCGCGCTCGATGCCGACGAAATGCCGGCCGAGGCGCTTCGCGACAGCGCCCGTCGTGCCCGTGCCGAAGAACGGGTCGAGGATCACGTCGCCGGGGTTCGAGGCCGCGAGCAGGATGCGCTGGATCAGCGCCTCGGGCTTCTGGGTCGGGTGGACCTTGCGGCCGTCCTCGCCCTTCAGCCGCTCCTCCCCGGTGCAGAGCGGGAACAGCCAGTCGGAGCGCATCTGGAGGTCGTCGTTGCCGGCCTTCAGCGCCTCGTAATGGAAGGTGTAGCGCTTGGCGGCGGCGTCGCGCGCCGCCCAGATCAGCGTCTCGTGCGCGTTGGTGAAGCGGCGTCCGCGAAAGTTCGGCATCGGGTTCGACTTGCGCCACACGACGTCGTTCAGGATCCAGTAGCCGAGGTCCTGGAGCGTCGCGCCGACCCGGAAGATGTTGTGGTAGGAGCCGATGACCCACAGCGTCGCGTCGGGCTTCATCACCCGCCGGCACGCCGCCAGCCAGTCGCGGCTGAACGTGTCGTAGGCGGAGAAGCTCGCGAACTTGTCCCAGTCGTCGTCGACCGCGTCGACGCTCGAATGGTCGGGGCGGGTCAGGCCGCCCTCGAGCTGCAGGTTGTAGGGCGGGTCGGCGAAGACGAGGTCGACGCTGTTCGCGGGCAGCCGCTCCAGCGCCGCCACGCAATCCCCGACGAGGATCTCGTCGAGCGGGGCACGCTCATCCGATCGGGACACGCTCCCACGCGGGAGCCTGGCCCCCATCCGGGCCGACGCCGCGATCCGCCCGGTACGCGAGACCTGATTCCGGGCGATCGCTGCGGCGGACCCGGTACGCTGGGTACCCATCTGGCCAACACCGTTACGCAACTGACGATGCGGTTATGGGCCGGGCAGGGTAAAAACCGGGTTGCGGCGCGCTCCGGCGCGCGTCCCGTTTTGGGGCTGCAATTTCTGCCGCCCGCCCTGCCGGGCTCGGAGGAGTGCTTAAGACCCCGTGAGGACGAGCGCCCCGCCGCGCATCTCGTCGCTCATCCTGACGGGCGCGAAGCTGCGCCGGTGGAGCGGGCACGGGCCGATCTCGGCCAGCGCGTCGAGATGCCTGCGGGTCGAGTACCCGACATTGCTGGCGAACCCGTAGGCCGGGTACTGCGCGTCGAGCCGGCGCATCATCCGGTCGCGCACGACCTTCGCGACGATCGACGCGGCGGCGATCGACGGGATCGTGGCGTCGCCCTTGATGATCGTGTGCACGGGGCAGGGCATGTGCGGCGCGTCGTTGCCATCGACGAGTGCGACGTCGGGCAGGCACGGGAGGGCTGACAGAGCCCGGCACATCGCCAGCAACGAGGCCTGGCGGATGTTGATCCGGTCGATCTCGGCGGCCGAGACGGACGCGATCCCGACATGGGCCGTGTCGAGGATCTCCAGGAAGAGCTCCTCGCGCCTATCGGCGGGCAGCGCCTTCGAATCGGCCAGTCCGGCCGGGACGCGGCGCATGTCGAGCACGACGGCTGCCGCCACGACGGGACCGGCCAGCGGCCCGCGTCCGACCTCGTCGAGGCCTGCGATCGCGCCATGGCCGCATCGCTTCAGCTGGCGTTCGCGGGTGAGCTTCAGGGGTGCGGGCGGCATGGCGGGTTGATTCGGTTCAACCACAGACTCGCGAGGTCGCGCGTGCCTGTCACCTGCGGCGGCGTGGTCATCCACACGCGTCGGACCGGCCCGCCTCAGATCGGCCTTCGGGACACCAGCGCGTTCCAGCCCTCGGTCGTGAGGCGTTCGCCGAGCACGTCCAGGATGCTCTCCAGGTTCTCGAGTGCCGCTAGAACTGAGGTCGGTGGTGTATCGCGGCTTGGCGTAACCGGGGTCTCGGCGCTCGGCTCGGCTCGGGCGGGCACATTGCCGGCGAGCTCGGCGAGACGCACCGCCGCCCGCTCGGCTCTCGCCAGGATCGGCGCAAGGTCGCCTGGGGGACGTTCGAGCTGGCTGCCCGTCGCGAAGCTTCGCACCCAGAAGACGCAGGAGAGGATGGCCGGGAGCTCGGCCGGAGGGCGCGCCCACCAGACGAGCGCCCGCGAGGCCTGCAAGGGCCGGAGCGCCGCCCGGAGATCGCGGAAGTGCCGGTCCGCCTGCCGCATGGTGGCGACGGGATTGGCCTCGCCCGTCGCGAGGTGGCGCGCCGAGAGCCGCATCACCTCCGCGAGCGTCACGAGCAGCCGGCCCCCGATCGCGTGCACGACGTCGCGCGTTCGGGTCGGCAGGACGAAGATCTCCACCAGGATCGCGGCCGCGGCCCCGATCGCGGTCTCTTCGAGCCGCAGGACCAGGATGGTCTCCGCCTGCGCACCGATGAGGCTGTAGAGGAGGCCGAGGAACACCGTCACGCAGAAGATCGCCAGCGTCTGCGAGATCGCGAACACGTAGGCGAGCCCGAACACGCACACGACGAGGCCCGCGGCCTGCGAGTAGAGATGGCCGGACAGGACGACGCTGACGACCACGCCGACGACCAGCCCCGCGACCGTGCCCCAGACCCGCTGCACGCCCTTGAAGATCGTCTCGCCGCGTGAGCGCGCGTTCAGGAACACGAGGTAGGCGGTCAGCACGGCCCAGAACCAGCGGTCGGGCGAGATCAGGTGGCCGGCCACCATGCTGATCAGGACCGCCAAGCCGGCGCGCGTCGCCTGCCGCCACGCCGGCCGTGGCCGCTTGCGCGATGCCCATGCGCCCAGCGACGGCGTCACGCCAGTTCGTCGCGGCTCCGGCAGGGCGGCGCGCGAGAGCTGGTCCGCCGCGCGTTCGACCTCGTCCAGCGCGGTGGTGAGCGCGGACGCGGAGGTGTCGCGCATGCGCAGAGGCGACCAGCGGCTCGCGTTGAGGCGCATCGCGGTCAGCCGGATGCGGGCGCGGTCGGCGCGCGACAAGGGGGTGCTGGCCGCAGCTTCCGCGACCTGGGCCAGTGCCAGCTCGAGCCGCAGCAGCGTCGAGCTGAGGCTGAGAGCCCCCTCGGGTTCGAGCACGGCGAGCTGGTCCTCGGCCGCCAGGATCGTCTCGTTCAGGTCCGCGAAGAGCCGCCTCTGCCGCAGTCGCAAGGCGGGGTCGGGCTCGGCTCCGACCGCGTGGAGCAGCATCGCGCCGTGGTGCTCCACCGTGCGGATGATGCGCTTCAGCGCCGCGGGAGAGCGCTCCGGCACGACCACGAAGCCGACCAAGAGCACGATCGCGAGGGAGACCGCGTAGCCCAGCAACGCGGACGGCACGTGGGCGGGGTCGGCGTGCAGGAACAGCGCGAGATAGGAGGCCACGACCGCCATGAGGCCGCTGGCGATCGCCCGCGGCCCGCGCGTCTGCAGCGCCACCGCCCCGAAGAGCAGCGCCACGAAGCCGGCCTCGCCGACGAGTGGCGAAGTGGCGACCAGCCCGGTCACCGCGGTGCTGACCACCCCCGACATCGCCATGGTGACGATCGTGATCAGGCGCTGGCGAGACGAGGGCTCGCGCGGCAGCGAGGCCGCCATCAGGGCGAACACGATGCCGCTTCCCGTCGCGAGCGGAGAGACGAGCCCTTCGGCGAGCATGAGGCCCAGGACCGCGGCCGCGAGCACGCAGGAGAGTGTGGTGCGGCAGGCGGACCGGAGCCGCATGAGCCCGGGATCCGAGGCCAGGAGCTCGGACCAGAGCCGGGCGCCCGACCGCCGGGCCCGCTTCGACATCGCGATCTGGAGATTCATCCCTGGCTCGAACATGGCGATGCTGCCGACACACGTCGTCATCGTATGGCACGCGAGGGTCGAGCATGCAGGTGCCAATCTGACCCATAGCTCGCGCGAAGGCGTCCGCGGCACTCCCGTCCGGCTGAGACGGCGCTTCCATCGACATCAGGCGCTGCTCGTCATGGAGGCGGCGCACGCGACCGAAGCGCTTATCCGCATCTCGACGTCGCGGAGCGCGCGCCTACGCGAACGACATGATGCTGACGCACATGATCGACGGTCGAACGTCGATCACGAGACGCTTCACGGAAGCTTTATTCCGCGGCCGGCGCTCCATCATGGCATTCATATACCGAACCCGTGTAGCGGCATTGGCACGACGGAAGATCGTCTTGACGGATCATCGGCGTTGCCCGCGGGCTCGCATCACTGGAGCGTGGCGACCCAAGCGATGGTGACGCTCTTGGACGTCGTGGCCGCGTCGGCGCTGGGCCTCGCCACGACTTCGTCGTCGATGGTCGGAGCCGCCCTCGGGCTCTACGCCCGCGTCTCCCAGAAGGTCCTGGCGTCGCTCCTGGCCTTCGCGGCGGGATCGCTCATCAGCGCGCTCGCGATCGAGCTCGCCTTCGAGAATGCCCGTCTGCTGCACGAGCGCGCCTTCGGCGTCCAGACGGGGTGGCTGTTCATCGGCAGCGGTTTCGCGATCGGCGCCTGCACGTATTATTGGGCGACGCGGCTTCTTGAGCGGCGAGGCGCCGCGGTTCGCTTGCCGACGCGGTTCCGCGAATATGCGATCTCACGCAAGCAGAACGAGGCAGCGCGCCTCATCAAGCTCCTGTCGCGATGCGATCTCCTCCGCCACCTTCCACCCGAGGGCGTGGAGGCCATCCTGCCCTGCATCCGGACGCGGAGGCTGGCATCTGGCGAGATCCTGTTTCGCGCCGGCGAGCCTGCCGACGCTCTCTATCTCGTGGCCGATGGGGCCGTCGAGGTCCTGGCCGCGTCCGGTGTGGGACCGGCGGGGGAAACGCAGCCGATCGCCACACTCGGCGGAGGCGAGGCCTTCGGCGAGATGGCGCTGCTCACGGGCGATGTTCGTACCGCGACGATCCGGGCAGCAAAGCCGACTGAGCTGCTCGAGATCGGCAAGCCGGATTTCGAGCAGCTCATGGCGCATGACAGGACGCTGGCCAGGGCGGTGCAGCGGCTCAGCCAATCGCGGGCGATCAGCAATCTCAGCAGCGGCGGGGCGCAGCCGCAGACCTGGGCGCGGATCGCGAGCAGCAGCATCCAGAGCCTGAGCCGCAGCGAGTCGGACGCGATGCTGTCGGAGGCGGGGCATGGCGCCGGCCTCGCCATCGTACTCGGCAACATCCTCGATACGATTCCCGGCTGCCTCGTGATCGGGGCGAAGTTCAATGGGTTTGGGGAGCTGTCGCTGACGCTCATCACCGGCATGTTCATCGGCGGCATCCCCGAGGCGGCAGCAAGCGCCTCCATGTTGAGGAAGGCCGATTACCGTCCCACGACCATCTTCGCGCTGTGGTCGACGGTGCTCGTGGCTGGCATCTTGGCGGCGGCCGCGGGCAAGGTCCTCATCGGGACGCCAGATTCGCTCGTGGCGATCTTCTGCCAAGCCATCGCCGGCGGGGCCGTCCTGGCGCTGGTCGCGCATGCCATGCTGCCCGAAGCGATCCACCAGGGCGGCTCGGTCGTCGTGCTGCCGACAGTCGCCGGGTTCCTGTTCGCGCTCTACCTCACCCTTCTCGGAGGATCGGCTTAGGGTAAGCCACCCAAGTTGGCCCGAACCCGGCAGCAAAGGGCTTCGCCGCGGGTGCGGGTCGCGCTAAGAGGAGCCCGAACCGGCTCCCCCCGAACAGGACCACGCATTCATGGCACGGATCACGCTCAGGCAGCTTCTCGATCACGCGGCCGAGCACGGCTACGGGGTGCCGGCCTTCAACATCAACAACATGGAGCAGGCGCTGGCCATCATGGAGGCGGCGCACGCGACCGACGCGCCCGTCATCATCCAGGCCTCGCGCGGCGCGCGAACCTACGCGAACGACATCATGCTGAAGCACATGATGGACGCGGTGACGGAGATCTATCCCGCCATCCCGGTCTGCGTGCATCTCGACCACGGCAACGCGCCCGCGACCTGTATGACCGCGATCCAGGCGGGCTTCACCTCCGTGATGATGGACGGCTCGCTCAAGGCCGACGGCAAGACGCCGGGCGACTGGGACTACAACGTCCGGGTCACCCGGACCGTCACCGACATGGCCCATCTCGGCGGCATCTCGGTCGAGGGCGAGCTCGGCGTGCTGGGCTCGCTCGAGAGCGGGCAGGGCGAGGCGGAGGACGGCCACGGGGCCGAGGGCGTGCTCTCGCACGACCAACTCCTGACGAACCCCGACGAGGCCGTGCGCTTCGTGGCCGAGACGAAGGTCGACGCGCTCGCGATCGCGATGGGGACGAGCCACGGCGCCTACAAGTTCACGCGCCGGCCCGACGGCGCGGTGCTCGCGATGAACGTCATCGAGGAGATCCACGCGAAGCTTCCCGAGACGCACCTCGTGATGCACGGCTCGTCCTCGGTCCCGCAGGAGCTCCAGGACATCATCAACCGCTACGGCGGCGAGATGAAGCCGACCTGGGGCGTGCCGGTCGAGGAGATCCAGCGCGGCATCAAGCACGGCGTGCGCAAGATCAACATCGACACCGACAACCGCATGGCGATGACCGGGCAGATCCGGAAGGTCCTGACCGAGAACCCCTCCGAGTTCGATCCCCGCAAGTACCTCAAGCCCGCCATGACCGCGATGACGAAGCTCTGCCGCCAGCGGCTGGAGGAGTTCGGCACCGCCGGCCAGGCGTCGAAGATCAAGCGGGTGATCACCTTGGCCGAGATGGCCCAGCGCTACGCCAAGGGCGAGCTCGACCCGAAGATCTCGGGGCTGACGCGCGCGGCCGCGGAGTAGCGGGGCAGCCCGCTCCTCATGCTGAGGTGCTCGGCGTAGCCGAGACTCGAAGCACGGATATTCGTCGTGCGTTCTTCGAGGCCCTGCCTCGCGGGGCACCTCGGAATGATTAGGTCGGGCGTGTCCGGCAAGCTGCCGGATGACAGACACACGGTGGGTCGACGTCGTAGCGCGATGCGATGGCGTGCCGGATCGGGATGACAGGATGCGACGTTCTCTCGCGGCCGCGCTCGCGGCCCTGATCGGAGTCCTGCCGGTGGGCGCCTCCGCGCAGGACGAGACGGGCTGGAAGACCGCCTGGGTCGGGTCCGCGCAGGGGCCGTACCCGGTCGGCAACCCCTCCGCTCAGCCGGACCAGCGCTTCGCGCTGCCCGATCCCGTGCGGGGCGCGAACGACCAGACCTTCCGGATGGTGGTGCGGCCGACGCTCTGGGGACGGCAGACGCGGGTGCGCCTGTCGAACGCTTTCGGGACGCGGCCGATCACCTTCGACAGCCTCTATGCCGGGCTGCAGCAGGCCTCGGCCGAGCTCGTGCCGGGCACGAATCGGCAGGTGCTCTTCGCCGGTAGGGACAGCGTCACGATCCCGCCCGGCGGCTCGGCCTGGAGCGACGCTGTCGACCTGCCTTTCGTCGCCGACATGCCGACGCGGTTCCTGGCCGGGCGCAAGCTCGCGGTCAGCCTGCACGTCGTGGGCGAGAGCGGCCCGATGACGTGGCACGCGAAGGCGATGCAGACCTCGTACATCACCGTGCCCGGTGCGGGTGGACGCGGTGGCGACGAGAGCGAGGGCGCGTTCCGCTACACGGTCTCGTCCTGGTTCTTTCTCGACGCGCTCGACATGCGCGCCTCCGTCGCGACGCCCGTCGTGGTGGCGTTCGGCGATTCGATCACCGACGGCACGGCCTCCACCATGAACGCCGACGACCGCTGGCCGGACGTGCTGATCCGTCGGCTCGCGATGGCGTTCGGGCGCAACCGCGTCGCGGTCGTGAATGCCGGCATCGGCGGCAACCAGGTGGTCGGCCCGGCCGAGTACGGGCCGGACAAGCCGTTCCCGGGCGGCCCCTCGGCGCTCTCGCGCCTGTCGCGCGACGTGCTCGACCTCTCCGGCGTGAAGACCGTGATCTGGCTCGAGGGCATCAACGATTTCAGCCAGAACGGCGGGGCCGACGTGGAGGCCGTCCAGCGCGGGATGCGCAAGGGCGTCGAGCGGATGCACGCGCGCGGCATCCGGGTCGTCGGCGCGACCGTGACCAGCGCGCTCGGCTCGACGAGCCCGGCGCACGGCTCGCCCGAGCAGGACGAGAAGCGCAAGGCGCTGAACGCCTTCATCCGCACATCGGGCGTGTTCGACGCGGTGGTGGATTTCGATGCCGCGACCCTCGATCCCGCGACGGGGGGCATGAAGGCCGAGTTCGTGCCGGAGAGTACCACGGGCGGACCCGGCGACAGGCTCCACCCGAACCGGGCGGGCTATCAGGCGATGGGCGCGTTGATCCAGCCGAACGTGGTCGTGCCGGACACGAAGCCCTGATCGGTCACGCGCCGCGCTCGAACCGATCCGAAGGTGCCGGCTGGCCGCCACCCGTGCTCGCGAAGTTCGGCCAGGCGCCTCCGCCATGCCCTGCGACGACCACGAGCCGCGTGACCTCGCCCCGGACGAAGGCCTGAAGGAACCGGCCGTAATCCCTGAAGGACACGCAGCCGTTCGAATCGCCGTTCGGGCCCAGCATGAAGGTGTGCGCGAGGAGGCCTGCGCGCCCGAAGATGGCGGCGCTGCCCCCGACCGGGTTGAGGCGGATCGCCCGCACGCCGTGGAAGAGCTGCTCGCGTTCGGTCAGATCGTAGGTGCCGGGCGGCGTCGCGCCGCGCATCCGGACATGCACGTGGCGCGGGTCGTCGATCTTGTCGCCGAGGCCCGAATGCGCCTCGAGCCGCTCGCCGTTCGGAAGGGTGACGGTGCGGGCGCTGATGTCGTAAATCGCCGTTCCGGCGCCAGCGGTCGGGAAGGGGCCGGGGCTCAGCCGCCGGCCGGGTGCCTGGTCCAGCGTGCCGTTGCCGAGTGCCGCGTAGGCGAGCGCCGGCGCGGGCGTGGCGGGCGCGGCCGGGATCCCGAACAGCTTCTCGAAGAAGGAGCGGTTGTCCTCGACGGTCGGGGGTCGGGCCGCGACCCGCATCCGGCGCGACATCGGGGCGGCCGCAACGCGCGCCGAACCCGGCTCGTTCGTCCGCAGATCCGAGGGGCGCCGCGCGGGCAGTGGGACCGGAGAGAGGATCGGCGAGGGGGCGGCCAGCGCGAGCTGCATCACCTCGCTCGACGCGGGGGCCGGCCCCGCGATCGGGTCCGGTGCGGCCACCGCCGTCTCCGGCCTTTCGTCGAGCTGCGCGAAGACGGAGCGCGACAGGGACCCGAGCGGTGCGGCGGCCCCGAAGGTGAACGTCTCGGCGCCCGGCGCGAGCGTCGGGTCCAGCAACCAGCGCACGGGTCCGGCGGACGGGGTCGCGGCGGCCACGCGGACCGGGACCGCGACATCCCGTTCGCCCGACGATGAGGGCGTGCCATCGGGAACCGCCACGAGCGCGGCCGTCCCGATCAGCGTCGCGAGAAGGCCTGCTCGCCCGCGGCGGCTCGACGTCGCGCGGCGTGAGAGGAGGGCGGGGTGGCCCGACGACAATCGGCGATAAGCCATGCGACGCTACTCGGATACGCGTTTCGCGCGACGGCCTCGGATCCATCGAATCCGTCGCTCAACCTGACGTGATTGGACGCGATCTTGGTTAATCGCCGCTTAGCGCGTCGGTCCGATCCAGCTGTTCGCGCGAGCCGACCGCGTCTCGAAGGTTCGCACCGCGTCGGCGCCCGCACGCATCGCAGCCCGGCCCGATCGACTCTCCACAGGATACCTAGCATTCGTTGAGGCCGAGCCGCCGACCACGATGTCTGTCGACGTCATAAATCGTACTGAGAACGATCGGACCGCGAACCTGCGTCCGCAACGGCGTACAAGCCGCAAGATTCCATCAAACCGTCATCTTTGATCAACCCAAGACGCCATTGTACCAATCGATCTAGTGTAATTGTACTTATTTTTATCTCGGAACTACTCCGTCGGTAACTCATTATCGCGGTGTTCGGAGTGGCGGCCGGCCTGATGGCCGCGCTCCCGATCGAGTTGGTCAAACCGGCGATCTACGTCTCATGACCGCGTTCGTGTTCCACCCCACCAGCAACGACCGGACGCACCATGAACGCGACGCGAGAACGAGGTCCAGACGTGGATTACGCCGAGACGGCGCTCACGACTTCGGCCAGGGCGACGCAGGAAATCGATGCGGGACACGCGATCGAGGCGGTCGCGATCCCGATCGTCGAGGAGCGGGCCCATATCGGAAAGCGTGAGGTCGACGGTGACCGGTTGCGGGTCACGACGCATACCGACCTCGTCGAGGAGCATGTCAGCGAGATGCTGCGCACCGACGCAGTCCAGGTCACACGGGTTCCGGTCAACCGCACGCTCACCGCCGGAGAGGCGGCGCCCGCCCTCCGTACCGAGGGCAACGTCACGATCATCCCGGTCATCGAGGAGATCGCGGTCGTGGAGAAAAGGTTCGTCCTCAGGGAGGAGATCCACATCCTCCGCGAGGTCACGACCGAGACGGTCGAGGTTCCGGTCATGCTGCGCAAGCAGCGGGCGGTGATCGATCGCACGAGCGCCGACGGCAAATCCATCGACGGCAATATCATCGACGGCAAGACCGTCGGCGACAGCGAAGGAGATCATCATGGGCTTACTTGATCAGGTGCTCGGCCAGGTCCTGGGCGGGATGGGCGGCCAGCAGGGCGGCCCGATGCAGGGCGGCATGATGGGCGGCGGCCAAGGCGGCGGTGGAATGGGCGGCGGCGGTCTGGGCGGCGCGCTGGGCGGAATGCTCGGAGGCGGCCAAGGTGGCGGCATGGCGGGCGGCGGTCTCGGCGGCCTCCTGTCCGGCAACAAGGCGCCGATCGCGATGGCGCTGCTCGCGCTGCTCGCCTCGAAGCACCTCAACAACGGCGCCGGCGGTTACGGGAGCGCGCTCCACGACATGTTCACCGGCGGATCGTCGGGCGCGCAGACGACAGGCGGACAGTTGCCCGGCAGCGCGTCCTCGGGCGGCGGCATCCTGGACAGGATCGGCGGCATGCTGGGCGGCGGTTCGGGCGCGGGATCGTCCATGGGCGGCCTCGGCAGCATCCTCGGCGGCGGCCTGACGGGTGGTGCGCTGGCGGGCGGCCTCGGCGACCTCCTCGGACGCTTCGGTCAGGCCGGCCACGGCGAGGCGGCGAATTCCTGGGTGCAGCACGGGCCGAACGCGGCGGTCTCGCCCGATCAGCTGAACGACGTGTTGGACCCGACAGAGGTCGACGAGCTGTCGCGCCACACCGGCCTCAGCCGCGGAGATCTGCTCTCGCAGCTCTCGTCGGTGCTGCCGCAGGTCGTCGACAAACTCACCCCCCAGGGCCGTCTTCCGACCGAGGACGAGCACTCGGACTGGGTGTGAACACTCCCCAAGACAAACATCAAGGAGAATTGAGATGAAGACGACGAAGATCATGGCCTGCGCGATCGCGCTGTCGCTGTCGGGCACCGGCCTGTCGCTCGCCCAGACGATGAGCCCCGCCCCGGGCGCTATGACGCCGGGCGCCAACACGGGCCGGCCAACCTCCGGCACCAACACGGGGTCCTCGAACCCTGCGGTGAATACGACCGGCAATACGGGCTCCAACGTCAACGCGTCCGGCAAGGCCGTCATCGTGCCGCTCTCGGGCCTCGAGAAGGGTGCGAACAGCTTCACCGAGGGCCAGGCGAAGTCCCGCATCGAGGGCGCCGGCCTGATGACGGTCACCGACCTCAAGAAGGACGACATGGGTATCTGGCGCGGCAAGGCCATGCGTGACGGCCGGAGCGTCGTGGTCGGCTTCGACTACAAGGGCTCCATCGGGGCCGAGTGAGCCGCACCTATCGACCATCAGCGAAACAAGGATCAATCATATGACGACCAGAACAATCACGGCCATGTTCGACAAGTATCTCGATGCCAAGGAGGCGGTGACCCGGCTCGAGGCGGCGGGCGTCCCCCACAGCGAGATCAGCATCGTGTCGAACGATGCCGAGCACAAGCAGTACCATGCCACCCACGGCACCGAGGATCATCCGGGCCTCGGCACGGGCGCCTCGCTCGGCACCCTGCTCGGCGGCGGAGCGGGCCTCCTCGCCGGTCTCGGCCTCCTCGCGATCCCGGGCCTGGGCCCGGTCGTGGCGGCGGGCTGGCTCGCCTCGACCCTCCTCGGCGCCGGGATCGGCGCGGCGGCGGGCGGCGCGGTCGGCGCCCTCACGGGAGCCGGCGTCGACGAGGCGCATGCCCACGGCTACGCCGAGGGCATCCGGCGCGGCGGCACGCTCGTCACCGTGCGCACGGACGACGCCCACCTCGCCCACGTGACCGACATCCTGGACGACGACG
>CAXUHE010000020.1:0-27380 GCA_964250725.1 uncultured Enterovirga sp.
GGTCGCGGTGGGCGGGCCGCTCGCCCGCGACGAGCCGGCTCGCCGAGGTCGAGGTGCCGTAGCGGTCGATCGCCGCCTTGGCGGCGGCCGAGACCTGCGGGTGGCCGTTCAGCCCGAGATAGTCGTAGGACGAGAAGTTGGACAGCGTCCGGTTGCCGATCAGCGTGTCCGCCCCGGCCCGGCCCTCGTGGACGCGGAAGAACGGGTTCTCCAGCCCGATCACGGCCGCGAAGGATTGCTGCGTGCGCAGCTCCCTGTAGCCGGGCAGCGTCGTGAAATCCGTCACCTCGGCCGGATAGGTGACGCTCGGCACCGGCCGCAGGGCGGCGGTATTCGTCTTGCGCCGGTTCACCCGCGCGAAGAGCGCCTCCTTGTCCTTGTCCGAGAGCCGCCCACCGGTCCGATCCGTCACTGAGACACACCTTTGGCGGTCTGCTCGTAAGTCGCGACCGCCTCCATGACGGACGCCATCGCGGCGTCGTCGAGGGCGACGCCCGCGTGCCGGTCGTTCAAGGCCTGGGTCACGCGCGAATCCTCGTCGGGCGTGCCGGAATGCACGAAGGAGATGAGGTTCTCGGCCAAGCCCGGGACCGTGAGGCTTCCGACCGAGCCTGTCGGCGGGGAGCCGAGCTCCAGCCGATCCTGGAGCGCCGTCGCGAGCTCGATCGCCATCAGCGAATCGAGACCCATCTCGGCCAGCTTCTTCGTCGAGCCGACATCCTGTCTCGGGATCCGCAGCACCGTCGCGATCTCTTCCACGATGACGTCGATCACCATCTTACGGACGGACTCGCTGTCGGTCGTCGCGACGAGAGCGCGCAGGTCGATGCTCGCGCGGTCGCCCCCATCCACCACCACGCCGTCACGCACGAGCGCCGCGAAAGTCGGCGAGGAGAGGGCAGGCAGCCGGCGCGCAGCCGACCAGTCGAGCGAGCCGATGGCGAGCACCGCCTCGTCCACGGGGCCCGGATGGCGCGAGAGCGCCTGCACCATGAGGTCGAGCGCCTCGCGGGCCGGCATCGCCTTCACGCCGACGCGCTTCGCGAGCGCCTCCGCGAGGCCCTTCTGGCGCGCGAGCACGCCGACATCCGAGATGGCCCCCCAGGCGAGCGCGAGCGCGGGCCGGCCGGCCTCGCGCCGCGCACGCGCCAAGCCTTCGAGATAGCCGTTCGCCGCCACATAGGCGGCCTGCCCGGGGTTGCCCACGACCGTCGTGATCGAGGAGAACAGCACGAAATAGTCGAGCGCGTCGTCCGCGGTCAGGCGGTCGAGGAGGGCCGCGCCTTGCACCTTCGGGGTCAGGACGCGGGTCAGCTGGTCCTCGTTGAGGTTGCCGAGCATCCCGTCCTCGAGCACCATCGCGGCGTGCATGATCCCGCCGAGCGGCGGCATCGTGCGCCGCACCTCGTCGAGCAGCCGAGACAATGCGCGCTCATCCGCGACGTCGCAGGCCGCCGCCAGGACGTCGACGCCGCGCGCCGTCAGGGTCGTGACCACTGACTTCGCGTCCTCGCTCTCCGCGCCCTTGCGGCCCGTCAGCACGAGGTGCCGGACGCCGCGATCCGCGAGCCAGATCGCGGTCTCCAGGCCGAACCCGCCGAAGCCGCCCGTCACGAGGTGGGTGCGCGCGGGATCGAACGTGAACTCGTCGCGGCCGCTCATCGGCACGGGCTTCGTCGGCGGACGCAGCACGATCTTCCCGATATGGCCGGATTGCTGCATCAGCCGGAACGCGTCCACGACCTCGCCATCCTGATAGACGCGGTAGGGCAGGGGCCGGTAATGCCCAGCCTCGAACCCGGCGATCACTTCGCCGAAGATCTCCGATGCGCGGTCGCGGTCCGAGAGGAGCTGGTCGACGTCGACGCCGAAATAGCTGAGGTTGCGGCGGAACGGCCTGAGCCCGATCTTGGTGTTGCCCACGTAGTCGCGCTTGCCGAGCTCGATGAAGCGGCCGAACGGCTTCAGCGTCGAGAGGCCGCGCTCCATCGCCTCCCCGGCGAGGCTGTTCAGCACGACGTCGACGCCGGCCGGACAGATCTCGCGGATCTCGTCCGCGAAGACGGAGGAGCGCGAGTTCAGCACGTGCTCGATGCCGAGCGCGTGGAGCAGGTGGCGCTTCTCGCGCGAACCGGCCGTCGCCACGATCTTCGCGCCGCGCTCCTGCGCGATCTGGATGGCCGCGAGGCCGACGCCGCCGGCCGCGCCGTGGATCAGCACCCACTCGCCGGCCTTGAGGCCGGCCAGCGTCACGAGGCCGTAATAGGCGGTGAGGAACGCGACCGGGATGCTCGCCGCCGCGTCCATGTCGACCCCCGCGGGGACAGGCGCGACGACGTTCTGCGGCACCGTGACGGCCGTCGCGAATGCGGAGGGCGCGAAGGCGATGACGGCGTCGCCGGCCTTGAAGCGGGTGACGCCCGGGCCGACCCGGGTGATGCGCCCCGCGCATTCGAGCCCGAGCGTCGGGCCCGCGAACCCGTCCTCCAGGATGTCGTCCGGCAGGAGCGACATCGCCCACATCACGTCGCGGAAGTTGAGGCCGCTCGCCGCGACCGCGATCTCGACCTCGCCATGCCCGGCCGGGGGCGGCGCCTCGATGCCCACCCAGGTGATGCCCGCGAGACCGCCCGCGAGGCCGCGCTCCAGCCGTGCGGCCGGGGCGAGCGCGCTCGTGTCGATGTGACGATCGTGCAGCGGCTCGACCCGCAGCACCCGGCAGCCGTCCCGGTCGATCAGGATGTCCGTCTCTGACTGCTCGGCGCGCAGCAGCGAGGCGAGGCCCATCACCGCGGTCGCGACATCGAGCCCGCTGCCGAGCGACACGCGCCGGATCGTCACTCCGGGTACCTCGTTCGCGAGCGTTCGCGAGAAGGACAGGAGCCCGACCATCACGGCGTCCGCGAGCGCGCCGCGGCCGTCGGCCGCCTCCGCCACGATCCAGACATCCGTCTTCTCGCCCGCGAGGGCCTCGACGCAGGCCTTCAGCTCCATGCAGAGGTCGCGCAGGGCCGCGACGTCGTCGAGGCCGGCGCGTGCTTGGCCCAGGAACACGAGCGTATCCGCGCCCTCGCCGGGACGGCCGAGCCGCTCTGCCTCGTCCGTGCGGTCGACCCGGTGCCCGTCTGCCACGAGAGCGGTCTCGAACTGAAGCGCGAGGTCGGACGCTCTGCCCTCGACGTGGATGACGCGTTCGACACCGGCCGGCGCGCTCGTGCGCGCGACCGCCTCCCCGAGGAGCAGGATCGACGTGGACCCGCCCGTGCGGACGGATGTCGCGACCACATTCGCGAAGCCGCTGCCTTCCAGTTCGCGCCGCCAGGGTTCCTCGCCACGAAGCGGGCTCACCGGGAACTCGATGGCCGCGCCGCCGTCGAACCAGTCCGGCGCGAGCCCGAGCGTCAGGTCCCGGAACTGGGACGGCACGGGTTCGACCGCGACGAGCGACCCGCCGCGTGCCAGCGCGCGCCGGAGATCCGCGAGGCTCATCGTGCGGCCGAGCCGGTGCAGCCGCTCGGCCGCGACCACGAGATCGTACGAGCCGTCCGCGAGGTCGGCCGCCTTCTCCAGGAACGCCACGTCGTGCGAGGTGCCGAGCGTGAGCTTCGCCCGCTCCAGGCGGCGCGGATCCGGCTCCAGGATCGTGAGGCGCAGGCCGTGCTCCTGGCCGGCGCGTCTCAGCGCCGCCGAGAGCGGCCCGTAGCCGATCTGAAGGACGCGCAGGCCCCGACCGGCCGCGCCGAACACGCCGGTCTCGTCGAGAAGGCGGACCACGAGATCGCCGGCCGCGCGGACGGACGCGCCCGCGAGCTCGAACCCGTCGACCGTCGCGCCGGACGGCCCGTGATCGCCGTCCTCCGCTAGGAGCGCGCCGTCGCGGGCGAGTTCGGCCATCGAGCTCGCGAGCAGCATCTCGGCGGAGCGGCCCGGATGATCGTCCGCGAGCGCCCGCAGGATCGCGTTCGACGAGGGCAGGTCCGCGTCGGGCGTGATCCGCCAGCCGCCTTCCGTCACCTCCGCGAGTTCGCCCGCCTCCAGCGCGTGGAGCAGGCTCGCGAGCCAGGACCCGCTCGGGGCGGGGAGCGCTGCGATGAAGCCCGGCGACACGATGCCGGACGGGTCGATCCCCCGGGCGATCTCGTAGGAGGCGGCGGTCGCCCAACCCTCCAAGAGGACGTGCTCGGAGGTCTCCTCGGCGTCGGCGCCGACCAACAGGCCGAGCGCTTCGGCGCGCGCCAGGATGCCGGATGACCCGGCCGGCGTACCCGACCCGCCCATCAGGCCGAGATCCGCCGCGACCGCGCCGATCGAGAGCGCGCGGTCCGCGAGCAGGTTCGGACGCCGCACCCGCGCCGCCTGGAACCGGCACTCGCTGAGCGACGCGATGGCCAGGCCGTGCGCGTCGAACAGGGTGAAATCCGCCACGATCGAGCGCTCGCCGACCTTGCGCAGGTCGATGAGGGCGGTCGCCGGGAGCGCGCCGTCGCGCGTCAGGCGCACGTGGCCGAACCGGACTGGCAGGTAGGCCGTGCCGCGCTGCGCCGCCCCGAGGCCGGCGAACAGCACGAAGAGCCCGTGGAAACACGCGTCGAGCCGCGCGGGATCGATCCGGTAATCGCCGTGCGGGGCGGAGGGAACGAGGTCGACGAGGAGCCGGTCCTCGCCGATCCTCGTGACGGCGCGCACGAGCCGGAACTCGGGCCCGTAGTTCAGCCCGACCGAGACGGCCGCGCGGTACACCGCGTCCGCGTCGAAGGTCTGCCGGCTCTCCGAGGACGTTCCGGAGGGCAGGGTCGCGCGGATCGGGTCGGGCGCGCCCGCGGTCAGCTTGGCGGTCGCGTGCAGCGACCAGGCGCCGCGCGAGAGGCGCGGGCGGCTCAGGATCTCCAGCGTGTTCGTCGAGGGCGAGAGCCGCGCCTTCACCTCGCGGGCGCGGTCGTGTTCGAGCTGGAGCGGCTGCGCGATGTCGAGGTCGAGGAGGGCGGCCGTCCCGGTCTCGAACCAGTCGCGCGCGACCGCGAGCGCGATCTCGATGAAGGCCGCGCCCGGCAGGATCGCCTGGCCGCCGACGTCGTGGTCCGCGAGCTCCGGCTGGGCGGCCGTGTCGAGCTGGCCCGTCCACTCGACGCCGTCGTGGCTGTTGCGCCCGCCGATGAGGCGGTGCCAGCGCGTGTCGAGCGTGGAGCCGACGGCCTCCAGCGTCATGACGGGCCGGAACTCGCGCCTCTGCCAGCCGTAGCTCGGGATCGCGACCGGGCGCGACGGCTCGGGGCCGAACAGCTTGTCGAGCTCGATCGCCGCGCCGCGCACGAAGGCGTTGACGACCGCCGGGCGGATCGGGTCCGTCTCGTCGGCATCCTCGCGCCGCTCCAGGACGCCCAGCGCCGCGAAGGGGAGGGATGTCGGCTCCAGCGTCTCGTTCACGGCCGAGAGGAGCACGCTGCGCGGGCCGATCTCGACGAAGACGCGCGCGCCGGCATGCGCGGCCGTCTCGATCGCGGCCGAGAAGCGCACCGGCTCGCGCACGTTGCGCCACCAGTAGGCCTCGCCCATCTGCGTCCCGTCGGCGAGTTCGCCCGTGACGGTCGAGATCATGTCGATCCGCGTCGCGCTGGAGCGCAGCGCCTCGAGGTCGCGCCGCAGCGGCTCGCGCACGGGGTCGATCAGCGCGCAGTGGAACGGGTAGTCGAGATCGAGCTGGCGGAACACGATGCGGCGCTTGCGCGCCTTCGCGCCCAGCGCCTTGATGCGGTCGGTCGGCCCCGCGACCGTGAAGGTGCGCGGCGAGTTGAAGGCCGCGACCTCGATCTCGCCGATCTCGGCCGCCAGTTCCTCGACCTGGAGGAGGGAGCCGACCACGACCGCCATGCGGCCCGTGTCGCGCGCGAGCTCCTGGTGCGCGCTGCGGGCGTGGATGACCGCCACAGCGTCGGCGAGCGTGAGGGCGCCCGCGACCGCCGCGGCCGCGATCTCGCCGACGCTGTGGCCGATGACGTAGCTCGGCGCGAGGCCCTCGGCCGCGAGCGCGCGGGCCGTCGCGATCTGGATCGCGAAGATCAGCGGCTGGGCGACATGGGTGTATTGCAGGCGCTGGTCGAGGTCGTTCGCGAACAGCGCCTCCGTGATCGACCAGCCGAACTGGCTGTCGAAGAGCTGGTCGACCTCGTCGAAGGCCTCGCGGAACACGCGGTTCTGCCCGTAGACGGCGCGGCCCATGCCCGGCCACTGGCCGCCGTTGCCGGAGAATACGAAGGCGACGGGCGCGTCCGGCTCGGTCACCGTCCCCCAGGTGACGCCCGCGACCTCGTCCGTCTTGTCCGCGATCTGCTCGAGCTTGCGCACGAGGTCGCGCGGCGAGCGCCACTCGACGACCGCGCGCTCGGAGAGCATCTCGCGGCGATGCGCGGCCGCGGCGGCGAATTCCTGGATCGTCTCGGACGAGGCGTTCGACAGCCGCTCGGCGTAGCGCCGCGCGAGGTCGAGCACCGCCGGCCGGCTCGCGCCCGACAGCGCGAGGCGGTCGGACTGGCTCGTGTAGCGCTTCGTCCGTGCGGGCGCCGCCACGGGATCGCCGATCACCACGTGGGCGTTCGTGCCGCCGAAGCCGAACGAGTTGATGCCGACGTAGCGCGGACCGTTCCGGCGCGGGACCGGCGTCGGCTTCGCGCAGACTTCGAGGTTCAGCTCGCCGAACGGGATGTCGGGGTTCGGCTCGGCATAGTTGACGGAGGCCGGCAGGAGGTCGTGCTCCAGCGCCAGCATCGCCTTCAGCATGCCCGCGAGGCCGGACGCGGGCTCCAGATGGCCGATATTGGACTTGATCGAGCCGATCATCAGCGGGGTGTCGCGATCGCGGCCGAGCACGTCGCCGATCGTGAACGCCTCGATCGGGTCGCCGACCCGCGTACCGGTCCCGTGCGCCTCCACGAAGGCGATCTGGGAGGACTTCAAGCCCGCCTCGGCGTAGACCTCGCGCAGGAGCTTCGCCTGGGAGAAGCGAGACGGCAGCGCGATGCCGTTCGTGCGCCCGTCGGAGTTCACGCCCGAGGCCGCGATGCGGGCGTAGACCCGCGCCTCGTCCCGCGCCGCCCGCTCGGCCGTCTTCAGCACCAGCACGACCGCGCCCTCGGCACGCACGTATCCGTCCGCTCCCGCGTCGAACGTCTGGCAGAGCCCGGTCGGCGAGAGCATCGAGGCCTGCGAGAAGGTCACGAAGCCGAAGGGGCTGAGCAGGAGGTTGATGCCGCCCACGATCGCGGTATCGATGCGCCCGCTCTGGATCGCCTGCATGGCCTGGTGCAGCGCCACGAGCGAGGACGAGCAGGCCGTGTCGACCGTGAAGCTCGGGCCCTTGAAGTCGAACGCGTGCGAGATCCGGTTCGACACGATCGAGAGCGCGCCGCCGGTCGCCGTGTAGGCATCGCCGCCCGCCATGTCGGCCGCCCGCATGGCGGTGAATTCCGGCGAGGAGGCACCGATGAACACGCCGACATCCGTGCCCGCCACGTTGGAGCGGCGAATGCCGGCATCCTCCAGCGCCTCCCACGTCAGCTCCAGCATCAGGCGCTGGTGAGGATCCATCTGCTCGGCTTCGCGCGGCGAGATGCCGAACACGCCTGGATCGAAACCCCAGATGTCGGGCAGGACACCTGCCGCCCAGGTATAGCTCTTGCCGGGCTCCTTCGCGCGCGGGTGCCCATGCTTCGCCTTGGACCAGCGATCGTCCGGAATCTCGCTGATGGAACAGCGGCCTTCGACGAGGTTCGCCCACAGCTCGTCGACCGACGCCGCGCCGGGCAGCCGGCAGGACCGGCCGACCACCACAACCTCCGGCCGCTGTTCAGACCTCTGCACCAAGCGAACTCCAGACTTGAATCGTTCCGAACCCATCAGCCAGACCGTCTTAGACGTCTGTGGGGTCCTCATCAACATGGGCTCGAACTGGCGGCTGACGCGACGACCGAATCGAAGACCTCCGGCCGGTCAAGTCCGTGCGATCGCGAGGAGCGCGCGCCAAGTGTGCAAAGCGGACCGAAAGATGCGCGAATCCGACGAAAATGCGTTCGTCAAGCCTTCGCTGTGGAACCGTGTCAACGTGTCCGGGTTTTCAGCTCCGGATGCCGGCAACCGGCAAACTTCGGAGGCGGCAATGATCGGTTGGGCTCTCACGTTTCTTCTCGTCGCGCTCGTCGCGGCCGTCTTCGGGTTCGGCGGCATCGCCGGCACGGCAGTCGAGATCGCGAAACTCATCTTCTTCGTGGCGATCGTCCTGTTCGCGATCTCGGCCGTCGTCGGCCTCATCCGTGGCCGTAGCCCTTCGGTCTAGCGAGCATCGGAAGCCGAACCCATCGTCGAACGGACATGGGTTCGGAAATTATGCCGTCAGTCGGCCTCTGTCGTCCCGAGCTTCGCGAGAATCGCGACGAGACGATCTGGGACGGGCTCCTCGGCGAGTTCGCCGTAAAGCATCCGTAGCTTGTCGCCGATCTGCGCCTGGATCACGCGATCGAGGCCGGCATTCGCTTTTGGCTTCGCGCCGGCCTGTCGCCGGCCACCGGCTTCGGGATTTTGATCACCCCTTTTGGCCGAACTCGTCATGAAGAACCCCGGAGATCAAACCGCCAATAACAGGGTTCGCGGTTAATAGTTCCGTACCGAGGGAACGTTTCGCTCGCTTGCGGGTTCTCGGCGGATTGTCTAGGACCCCGGGGATATCGGGATAATCCTCCCAGGGGTGCGAATGTCCGCAGCACAACTCGTCGTTCAATATCTGCCGTACCTTCGTCGCTACGCGCGTGCCCTGACGGGGAGCCAGGTGGCGGGAGACGCGTACGTTGCGGCGACGCTCGAGACGCTCGTCAGCGATCCTGCGACCATCACGGGATCGGGCGACGTCAAGGTGGCGCTGTTTCGGGTCTTCACGCGGATCTGGAACTCTCTGTCGGTCAACGGTGAGAACGATCAGGTCGCTCGCGACCTGCCGGCCGAGATCAGGCTTGGACAGATCACCGCGCTGCCGCGGCAGGCGTTCCTGTTGTCGAGCCTTGAGGGCTTCAACGAAGGCGAGGCCGCGACGATCCTCGACGCCGACGTCGACCGCGTTCGGGAACTCGTCGACGAGGCCGGGCGCGAACTCGCGGCCGACATCGCGACGGACATCATGATCATCGAGGACGAGCCGCTGATCGCGATGGATCTCGAGTCGCTCGTCGAAGGTTTGGGCCACAAGGTGACCGGTATCGCACGCACCCATGGCGAGGCGCTGGCCCTTGCGGGCGACAAGCGGCCCGGACTGATCCTCGCCGACATCCAGCTCGCGGATGGAAGCTCGGGCCTCGACGCCGTGAACGAACTCCTCAGCACCTTCGAGGTCCCGGTGATCTTCATCACCGCCTATCCGGAGCGGTTCCTGACGGGCGAGCGGCCCGAGCCTGCCTTCCTGGTCCAGAAGCCCTTCCAGCCGGCGAACGTATCGGCGGTGATCAGTCAGGCCCTGTTCTTCCAGCAGACCGCACGCCGTCGGGATGCCGCGTCGGCAGCATAGGATGCGTGGTCGTCGCCCGCCGACGACCCGCTCGCCATGACGACCTGTCGGTTCTTCTGAATTCTTGCTCCGTTAAGGAACTCCGTGTTTCGATGACGGTTGATCTCGCGTTCCATCGTGAGATGCACCATGCCGGTTTCGCGTGTTTCTTCGGCTGCTCTCTCAGCTGCGGTCGCGGTCGCGGCCACGATGGTCGTGCCGAGCATGTCCGATGTGGCTCGCTCATCCGAGATGACGAAGCGGATATCGGCCAAAGGTGACCGCCTCGCGCCATATGTGCATTCGATGTCGAGCTCGACCGTGGCTGCGGCCGTGTCGAGCGGGGGACGTGAGAATTTCACCGTGACGCTGCGTGATCGGCACGGCGCCGTCGTCTACGCGTCGGACCGGCTCCGAGAGGTGACGCGCATCGCGAAGAACACCGAGATCGCTGGCATTCCGGTGCCGGTTGAGCCTGCCGCCCAGGCAACGGATGCCTCGATGCCGACGGCACCTGTGCGTACGGCCCCACTGGTCCGTCGGGTACCCGTCGGTTGCGATAGACTGGTCAGCGTGCTGGTCAGGTCGGTTGCGGCGGAGATCCCGGGTCGCTGCATGACCTGACCAGAGCACCCGCTGATATATTCGGGATAGCCCGCACTCGCGATTTGAATATGGCACGGGAAATTCTATCTCCGAGGTGGGAGAGAGCAAGAAGAGGGCGTTTCCCCCCTTATCCGGTCGGCTCGTGCCGACTCGACCATCCCCCTCGGGGGAGAGATCGATCGCAACCTACGCTATACGATATAGCTCTGCCGATGCCGCAGAGACTATTAGGCTACTTTCGACCTAGCGTGCGTCGTCGACATCGCGAACCTCTCGCAACAAGCGCTGACGTAGAAAAAGCACGGTCATCGCTGGCCGTGCTTCTCATTCCGTAGTTCATCAGATCGACGGAACGTGGTGCAACTCGGATCGCCCGGCACCTGATGACGTACTAAGCGTGACGCGCCGTTCCGGTCGATTGGCCGCCCTTGCGCCCGGCCTCCGACGCCAAGCCACGATTTTGAGAGAAAGACCGCTTCTCCGCAGGCACGCTGCGACCGCCTTTGCTTGCGATTTCCCGTTGTCGATCTTCGCCCATCGACGCGAAGCCGCGTGTCGATGTCAGATGACCTTTCGGCATCTATGGTCTCCTCGTTCTTGACTGTCGAAGGGTCAACCGTCTTCTGAATCGATGGTTCCGGTCGTCGTCCCGGGCGACTGCCTGAAGCCACAGCCTGTGACATTGACTTCACGTCCTCATCGATCCATATGCCGCTCAGGCGTCAGCGACCCAAGGTGGTCCGCTTGAGAGAGGCTGCGTGAGGGACCCCGTGAGGTGGCCCGGCCTCATCTTCATTCGTCCGACACGATAGGAGGCGCCCCGATCACGCGGGTGCCTCGAACGACCGGGCTGAACGTCTCCAGACATACGCTGCGGTCTCCGTCCTGATCCAAGGATCTCACTTGACCACATTCTCCGATTTCGGCCTCGCGGCGCCTCTTCTCAAGGCGCTGAACGAGGAGGGCTATGAGTCGCCCACCCCCATCCAGGCGAAGGCCATTCCCGACGTCATGTCGGGCCACGACCTCCTGGGCATCGCCCAGACAGGGACGGGCAAGACCGCGGCCTTCGCGCTGCCGATCCTGCACCGCCTGTCCAACAATCCGGCCGCGCATCAGCGCCGGCGCTGCCGCGTCCTGGTGCTGAGTCCGACGCGGGAGCTCGCGAGCCAGATCGCCGAGAGCTTCATGGCCTACGGGCGCCACATGCGCCTGACGACCACCGTCGTGTTCGGCGGCGTGCCGCTCGGCAAGCAGGAGCGCGCGCTCGCGGGCGGCGTCGACATCCTGGTCGCGACCCCGGGCCGCCTGCTCGACCTCGTGGACCGCCGCTCGCTCGAGCTCGGCGGGGTCGAGATCCTCGTCCTCGACGAGGCCGACCAGATGCTGGATCTCGGCTTCATCCACGCGTTGCGCCGCGTCGTCACGATGATCCCGAAGAAGCGCCAGACGCTGTTTTTCTCGGCCACCATGCCGAAGACGATCGCGACGCTCGCCGACCAGTTCCTCAACGACCCGGTCAAGGTGTCGGTCGCGCCGGTCGCGACGACTGCCGAGCGCGTCGACCAGTCCGTGATGTTCGTCTCGACCGGTCACAAGACGGCGCTGCTGCGCTCGCTGCTCGAAGACCCGGCGATCGAGCGCACGCTCGTCTTCGCCCGTACCAAGCACGGCGCGGACCGCGTCGTGCGCCAGCTCGAAGCGGCGGGCGTGCCGGCGAGCGCGATCCACGGCAACAAGAGCCAGGGCCAGCGCGAGCGCGCGCTCGCCGACTTCAAGGCCGGGCGCTGCCGCGTGCTGATCGCGACCGACATCGCGGCGCGCGGGATCGACGTCGAGGCTGTGACCCACGTCATCAACTACGACCTGCCGAACGTGCCCGAATCCTATGTCCACCGGATCGGCCGCACGGCGCGCGCGGGCGCGGCGGGGATCGCGATCTCGTTCTGCAACGACGAGGAGCGCGCCTATCTCCGCGACATCGAGCGGCTGACCCGCCTCAAGGTGCCGGTCGCGCCGCTGCCGGCGGGCCTCGCCGCGATGGCGGCCGCGCTCCCGACGCCGGCTCCCGCCCCCGCGCCGGACCCGCGCAGCGCGCGCGGCGGTCACCGCGACGGCCAGGGCCGCCGCCCGCAGGGCGATCACGGCCGGCCTGCGAAGCCGCGTTCCGACGGCGGCAAGCCCGGCCCGCGCCGTCACGCGGGTGGCGGGTCCGCTCCGGCGGCCGCCGGCCGCAACGGCGGCCAGCGCCAGGACGGCGGTCGCCAGCAGGCGGCCCGGCAGGACGGCGGCGGCAGCCGCGCCGGCGAGGGCCAGCTCGGCTGGCTCGACCGGGCGCGCCGCTCGCCGCGCTGAGCGCCTGATCCCGCTCCGGTTTCCCGACCGGAGCGGTCCGCCTCAGTGGTACGGGTCGGCGGCGTCGCGCATGCCGTCGCCCATGAAGCTGAACGCGAGGACCACGATCACGACCGGCGCGATCGGCATCAGGAGCCAGGGGTGTAGCTGCACGGCCGCGAGGTTCTGCGCCTCGTTCAGCAGAACGCCCCAGCTCGTGACGGGCGGGCGCAGGCCGAGGCCGAGGAACGAGAGCGCGGTCTCGCCGAGGATCATCGAGGGGATCGACAGCGTCGCGGACGCGATCAGGTGGCTCATGAAGTTCGGGATGAGGTGGCGCAGGATGATGCGCCCCTTGGACGCCCCCATGAGTTCGGCCGCGCGCACGAAGTCCTCCTCGCGCAGCGACAGCAGCTTGGAGCGCACGGCCCGCGCGAGGCCCGGCCAGTCGAGCATGCCGAGGATGATCGTGATGCCGAAGAAGACGAGGATCGGGCTCCAGTTCGGCGGCAGCGCGGCCGAGAGCGCGAGCCAGAGCGGCAGTTCCGGCAGCGAGCGCAGGATCTCGATCATGCGCTGGACCACGTGGTCGACCCAGCCGCCGAGATAGCCCGCGATCCCCCCGAAGAAGAGCCCCAGCGTGAACGAGACCGCGATCCCGACGAGCCCGATCGTCAGCGAGATCCGTGCCCCGTACATGATCCGCGAGAACAGGTCGCGCCCGAGCCTGTCGGTGCCGAGCAGGAACATCGTGCCGCTCTCGGGCGGGCAGACGAGGTGGAGATCGGCGTGCCAGAGCCCCCAGAACTCGTACCCGTCGGCCCGGCAGGCGAAGCGGAGCGGCTGCGGGGTGGCGCTGTCCACCACGTAGTCGCGCCGGAAGGTCTGCAGGTTGAACGTGTAGCGGTAGGGGTAGACGAAGGGCCCGACGAAGCGTCCCTCGTGGAAGAGATGGACCGGCTGTGGCGGGGCGTAGAGGAAGTCGCCGTTGCGCTTCGTCTGGTTGTAGGGGGCCAGCACCTCCACGAACGGGATCGCCAGATAGCAGACCGCCAGGATCGCCATCGCGGCGACTGCGACGCGGTGGCGCCTGAACTTCCACCAGGTCAGCCGCCAGGACGAGGCGCGGAAGAAGCTCTCCGACTCGGAGCCCAGCGGCTCCGTCGCGCCCGGATCGAAGGGGCGCGGGTCGACGTAGTGGCCGGGGGCGAGGCCGAGCTCGGCGCTCATCGGGCGGACAGCCTGATGCGGGGGTCGAGCCAGGCCAGCAGGAGGTCGGAGACCAGCATCCCGACGACGGTCAGGACCGCCACGAACATCAGGATGAACCCCGCCAGGAACTGGTCCTGGCTCTTCAGCGCGGAGAGCAGGATCGGCCCCACCGTCGGCAGGCTGAGCACCAGCGACACGAGGACCGAGCCCGAGATCAGGTGCGGCAGGAGGTTGCCGATATCCGCGATGAAGGGATTCAGCGACATGCGGAACGGGTATTTCAGAAGCGCGCGCACCGGCGTCATGCCCTTGGCGCGCGCGGTCACGAAATACTGCTTGCCGAGCTCGTCGAGGAGGTTCGCCCTCATCCGCCGGATCATCGCGGCCGTGCCGCCGAGCCCGATCACGATCGTCGGCACCACGAGATGCGACATGAGCGACGAGATCTTCGGCCAGGACCAGGGCTGGCCGGAGAACTTCGCGTCGTAGAGCCCGCCGATCGACACGCCGAACCAGCGGTTGGTGTAGTAGAGCAGCACGAGCGCGAGGAGGAAGCTCGGCGTCGCGAGCCCGATATAGCCGATGAAGGTCGCGATGTAGTCGCCGACCGAGTATTGCCGCGTCGCGGAGTAGATCGCGATCGGGATCGACACGAGGTGGACGAAGACCACGACCACGAGGTTGATGAGGAGCGTCAGCCAGAGCGCGTCGCCCACGACCTCTGTCACGGGACGGTCGAACTCGAAGGACCAGCCCCAGTCGCCCTCGAGCAGGCCGGAGAAGCCGGTCGGCCCCGGCCACGCCCCGATCCACACGAGGTATTGCTGCCAGACCGGCAGGTCGAGCCCGTATTGCCTGATCAGGAACTCGGCCTTCGCGACCGAGGCCGATTCACCCTGCGCACGCAGCTCCGCGATCTGGTTCGACAGGAAGTCGCCGGGCGGCAGCTTGATGATGAAGAACACGAGCGCCGAGATGATCGCCAGCGTGACGATCATGGTGCCGCCGCGCCGGAGGAGGTAGCCGATCACGGCGTGCGCCCCGCCGCGGGGTCGGCCGGGCCGCCGGCCAGCACGTTCGCACCGTGGAGCCGGAACCACATCGAGGCCTCGCGGCCGGTCGCCCGGTCCCAGTAGAACTCGTCGACGCGGTAGATCCCGAGCATGGCGGTCGGCTCCCAGGAATAGACGGCGCGCTCCGGCACGTTCCTCAGCCCATTCTTCACGATCACGGGCTGGAGCGCGCCCGCGACCGTGCCGATGGACCAGAGGTTCTCGACGTGGTTCTGCAGCATCTCCGCCCAGATCTCGCCCTGCCGGGCCGCGTCTCCGGTGGACATCCACGCCTTGTAGAGGTCGGCCAGCCGCTGCGCCTCCGGGATGTCGATCGCCTCGCCCGAGGTGCCCTTGGTCTCGAAGAACTGCCCCCACTTCGCCCAGGCGTAGTTGTCCTGGCGCATGGGCGCGAGCTCGGCGGGCGGCATCTCGGCCGTCGGTACCGCGAGGTCGAGCCCCTGGGACGCCACCATCACGGTCAGGCCCGCATAGGTCCGGTTGCGCAGCACGGTGCGGTCCTGCGGCTTCACGAACAGCTTGATGCCGATCTCGCGCCAGAACTCCGCGATGAGCGTCAGCCCGTCCACCACCATGCCGCCTTCGCCGTCCGTCTCGACCACGATCTCGAGCTCCCGGCCGTCGGGCAGCAGGCGGATGCCCGCGCCGTTGCGCTCCGTCAGGCCGATCTCGTCGAGCAGCCGCGAGGCCTCTCCCGGATCGTAGCCGGCATTCAGGGTCCTGAGCTCCGGGCGGAACAGGGGACTGTCGGCCGTGATCGTGTCGTTCCCCTCGGTGCCGAGCCCGAACAGGATCGCGTTGTTCAGCGTGCGGCGATCGATGCCGAGCGAGAGTGCCTTGCGGTAGCGCACGTCACGGTTGAGCTTGCGCCAGACGGGGTCGCTGACGGTGAGGTTCGGGTAGAGCGCGATCTCGCTGCCGCGCGCCGAAGGCCACATCAGGGTGCGATAATGCTTCGCGGCCTCGCCCTCCTTGAGGATCGGGATGTCCGCCATCGTCAGGCCGCGCACCAGGAGGTCCACGTCGCCCGCGTTGGCCTTGGCGGCCATCAGACCGCCGGCCGCGACGTCGAGCACGAGGCGGTCGATATAGGGGAGCTGCTGCCCGGCCGTGTCGACCCGGTGGTAGAAGGGGTTGCGCTCGAACACGAAGCGGTTCGCGGGCGCGGCCGTGATGACGCGCCAGGGCTGCAGCGTCGGGATCGCCGGGTTCGACGACTCGAACATGTCGTCCATCCGGTTGAACAGGCCGGACCAGGATTTCAGCTTCTGCCGGTTCGCCGCCTCGTCGAGCTTGGCCTTGTCGCCGTATTTCGCGTGCCAGCGCTTCAGGTAGTGCGCCGGACGGTAGAGGAACGGGTCGCGCGGCTGGGCGAGCGCGGGCAGGAAGCGCGGGTTCGGCTTGTCCCAGCTGTAGCGGATCGTCTTCGCGTCCGGGAACTCGACGCGCGGCGGCTTGCCGTCCACCATCAGGAAGTCCGCGAGCCCGGCCGGGTTCAGCTCCTTGTTCTGGGCGACGTCCTCCCAGTAGAAGCGGAAATCCTCGGACGTGAAGGGCTGCCCGTCGGACCATCTGTGGCCCTCGCGCAGGGTGAAGGTGAAGACCGTGTCGTCCTGGTCGTCCATCTTCGCCAGGATGTCGGGCCGGAGCTTCAGCTTCGCGTCGTAGCCGACGAGCCGGGCATACATGTTCGCCGACATGTAGCGGATGTCGCGCGCGCGCCCGACGAGGCTCACCATCTCGCCGCCGGGCTTGCCGACGGACCGGCCCGCGGCCGCGAGGTCCACCACGATCGGCTCGGCCGGCACCCGCTCGGCCACCGGCGGCAACTCGTGCTTCGCGACGCGCTCGGCCAGGAGCGGCGTCTCGACATAGTCGAGCGCCCGCGCGGGCGGGGCGGGCGCGAGCCCCGCCCCGAGACCCAGTGCGAGCGACGCGGCCCGGATGGTCGAGTGCAAAGTCATATGACCCTTGATCATGCGGCCCTCGCGAGGTCGGTCGACATCATCCGCACGCGGTGGTCCGGCGCGATATCGGTCATCACGCCCGGATCCCCCTCGACGAGCCGGTACGGCTCCGGCCAGGCGGCGGGGTTGGAGAAGCGGCCGCTGCGCAGCTTGGCGAAGTCGAGCGGCCGCTCGGGATCGGGGTAGGGGACGGCCGCGAGCAGCGCGCTCGTGTAGGGATGGGCGGGGTTGCGGAACAGCGCGACCGCCGAGGCCTGCTCGACGATGTGCCCCCGGCACATCACCGCGATCGTGTCGGCCACGTAGTCCACGACCGCGAGGTTGTGCGAGACGAAGAGGTAGGACAGCCCCAGCGCCGCTTGCAGGTCCTTCAGGAGGTTCAGCACCTGCGCCTGGACCGAGACGTCGAGCGCCGAGACGGGCTCGTCGCAGAGCAGCACCTGCGGCTCCAGCGCGAGCGCGCGCGCGATGCCGAGACGCTGGCGCTGTCCGCCGGAGAAGGAATGGGGGTAGCGGCGGAGCGACCTGCGGTCGAGCCCCACCATGTCGAGCAGGTCCTTCGCCCTGGCGAAGCGCTCGTCCGATGTTCCGATATTATGGATCCGGAGCGGCTCGGTCAAGATCTCGTAGACCGTCATGCGCGGGTTCAGGGACGAGAACGGGTCCTGGAACACGAACTGGACGGCACGCCGGTAGGCGGTCAGCGCCGAGCCGTCGAGCGTGTGGACGTCGCGCGGCCCCGAGCCGTCGTCGAAATGGATCTGCCCCGCATCCGGCTTGATCGCCCGGGAGATCATCTTCGACACGGTCGTCTTGCCGCAGCCCGATTCCCCGACGAGCCCCAGCGTCGTCCCGCACCGGAGCGACAGGCTCACGTCGTCCACCGCCCGGATCTCGCGCAGCTTGCCGCTGAACCAGCCCGAGCGCAGCGTGTAGCTCTTCGTGATCGAGCGCACGTCGAGGACGTTGCGGGCGGGCGAGCAGGTCCCAGCCGAAGGAGTCCCCGCCTGCCGCGTGGCGACCGTCGCGTGGCTCTTCACCGCGCGCAGCGGGGTCAGCCGCTCGCCGGGCTCCATCGCGAAGCGGGGCACCGCCTGGATCAGCGCCTTGAGGTAGGCGTGGCGCGGGCGGCGGAAGATCTCGTCGCGCCCGCCCGATTCCATGACCCGGCCGCGATACATGACCACCACCTCGTCCGCCATGTTCGCCACGACCCCGAGGTCGTGCGTGATGAGGAGCACGGACATGCCGGTATCGGCCTGCAGCTCGCGGATGAGGTCGAGGATCTGCGCCTGCGTGGTGACGTCCAGCGCGGTGGTCGGCTCGTCCGCGACGAGCAAAGCGGGCCGGGTGATCAGCGCCATCGCGATCATCGCGCGCTGGCGCATCCCGCCCGAGAGCTCGAACGGGTAGGTGACGAGGGCGCGCCTCGGGTCCGGGAACCCGACGCGCTCGAAGACCTCGACCGCGCGCGCCTGCGCGGTGGCGTCGTCGACCTTGGCGTGGATCTTGAGCGCCTCCGTCACCTGGTCGCCGACCGTGTGGAGCGGCGACAGCGAGGTCATCGGCTCCTGGAAGATCATCGCGATGCGCCCGCCTCGCACCTGCCGCATGCGCTCGCTCGTCCCATCGAGCGCCGCGACGTCGAGCGGGGGGTGCCGGTCGGCGGGGTCGTCGAACAGGATGCTGCCGGACGCGATGCGCGCGACCTTCGGCAGGATGCGCAGGATCGCCTGGGCGGTGACCGACTTGCCGGAGCCCGATTCGCCCACCACCGCGACGGTCTTGGCCCGCGGGATCGTGAAGTTCAGCCCGTCCACCGCCCGGAACGTGCCCGTGTCGGTCGCGATCTCGACCGACAGGTCCCTGACGGTGAGAAGAGGAACGTTCATCGCGGAGCCCCGGGCCTGCTTCGCTCGATCATGGCGCAGTTCTCCGGGGTTGTCAGGTCGGTTGACCAATGCGCCAGAGCCGATCGAGTTCGGGCGTATAGGCGGATGAATGTGACAGGACGGTCTCGATCAGCTCCTCGCAGAAGGACCACGTGGCCTCGTCCATCGCGAGGTGATGGGTGAGGAGGCCGATGGGCTCCTCCGGTGTCTGGGGCCTGCCGGCCGCGCGCGACCCGGCCTCCAGCCAGCCCGAAAGGTCTTGCACGAACCGGGCCGCGATCCGCTCCGGGGGGGCGAGACCGCGCGTGCCGCGCCAGTCGATCGGGTCGATGTGGGTGTCGATGGTGACAATAGGTGAGGGAGCGTTCCGCTCCGAGGATGAACGCGGGAACCCTCTCCCCGTCGGGAGAGGGCCATCGCCTATGTGCGTAGAGCGCGGGTTGACCTCTCCCCGAGGGGGAGAGGTCGAGTCGGCGAAGCCGACCGGGTGAGGGGGAAGCGCGCTGTCCGGAGAGGTCGCTTCCCCCTCACCCTGCCCTCTCCCCCCTGGGGAGAGGGTTCCCCGCGCCTCGTTCGTCCGCAGACCGAAGGTGGAGAGGCCATGATACCCGGCCCCCGCCAGCAGTTCGGCCGCCCCAGGCCCGATCCGGTTCCAGGGTGGCACGAAGACGTCGAGCGCCTGGCTCCCGAAGGCGGAGCGGATCGTCTCGCGCCCGCGGCGCAGCTCGGACGCCATCCCGGCCGCGGGTCGATGCGGGCCGAACTCGGCCGATTTCTCGCCTGCCGGGGCGTGGTTCGCGTGCCGCCAGCCGTGGACGAGCACCCGCGCGCCGGGCTCGGCCCGGACCCGCGCCACGAGCGAGGGCTCGACGAGCGCCGGGACGGTCGCGACCGCCACGGGGATCGCGAATCGCCGGGACAGGCCGAAGAGCCGGTCGAGCGCGGGCGTGTGGCGGACCGCGTCGTCGTCGCGCCACCAGACCGGCAGACGCCGCCCGGCCTGCCCGACGCGGTCGAGCCCGGCGCGGATCGCCGCGAGAGCGGGTCCGGTCACGGGTTCAGGACCCGCCTGGCCGCGAGCCTCGCCAGGACCCGCGCGGTCTCGGCCGCGCCGTCCAGCCGGAACCGCGCCGGGGCGGGGCGGGGCGCCGCGAGGCGCTCGCGGACGAGCCGCGCCAGCGCTTCGGCGGTGAGGTCCGCCTCGGGCAGCATCGCCGCGAGACCGAGGGCGGCGAGGCGCACGGCGCGCAGGCGCTGCTCCGTCTCGCCGCCCTCCTCGAAGGGCACGAGCACGGCGGGCGTGCCGGCCGCCAGCAGGTCCACCACCGTGTTGTAGCCGGACTGGCCGACGAAGAGCGCGGCGCGCCCGAGGAGGTCGCGGAAATCGGGCCGCGCCCGCTCGACGATGACGTCGCCCGAGGTGGCGGCGGCAAGCGTCTCGTGCTCGGCATCCGCGACGCCGTGCCCGACGAGGATGCGCCAGGGCCGGTCGGGGACGAGGCGCGCGGCCCCGAGCGCCGCGCGGTAGAGAGGCATCGCGGCGGCGCTCGACCCGCCCGAGACCAGGACCGTCCCGTCCGGCCGCGCGGGCAGGAGAGGGTCGTCGTGCGCGTCGACGTAGCCCGTATAGGCGAGCCGATCCGTGAGGTCGGGTGCGAGCGGCCATGAGGCTTCGAGCGGGACCAGCGCCGGGTCGGCATGGACCAGGATCGCCTCGTAGCGCTCGCGCAGGACGGCATGAGTCGCGTCGCGCTTCGCGACCGACGACGCCTGTGCCAGAATGTCGCGGATCGAGACCGCGACGAGCGGGCGGGGCCGGGCCGCGTGGGCCGCGTCGACGAGTGCCCGGAACTCGGCCGCCAGGACCCGGCGTCCGAACGGGTAGAGCTCGGTCGCGACGATGTCGGGTTCGAGCTCGGCGAAGGTCGCGAGCAGGAGGTCGCGACGTCGCGCGAGGTGGCGAGGTGACGCGACCTCGTCCGCGAGGTCGCGCGAAGTCGCGAGGTCGCCCACCCTCGCGCCGACCGGCGGGAGCTGGACCAGCGTGACGCCGTCGGTCCGAACCAGCGGCGCCGGGCGGCCCCCCGAGACCAGCGTCACGGCGTGCCCCTCCCGCGCCAGTGCCCGCCCGATCGCGGCCGCCCGGGTCAGGTGGCCCGCCCCGAGAAGATGCGTCACCGCGATGAGGACCCTCACCGCGAGAGCCCGATCGCCGCCCCGAGGGCCTCCCGCAGGATCGCGGCCGCATGAACGAGGCTCCGCTCCTCCGCGACGAAGCGCCGGGCCGCCAGCCCCATCGCGCTCCGGCGGGCCGGGTCGGCCAGGAGCCCGGCCACCGCCTCCGCGAAGGCGAGTGCGTCGCCGGGCGGCGTGACGATCCCGGTCAGGCCGTCGTGCAAGGCATCGCGCACCCCGCCGTAGCCGCCCGCCACTACCGGGCAGCCTGCCGCCTGGGCCTCCAGCAGCACCATGCCGTAGGCCTCGTTCACGGCCGGCCAGACGAGCAGATCGGCGGCGGCGTAGCGTCGGGCGAGAGCCTCCCCGTCGAGCGCGCCGCGAAAGGCGACCCGTCGCTCGAGGCCACGAAAGGCGTCCTCGACCGCCGCCCGCTCGGGACCGTCGCCCACGATGTCGAGCACCCAATCCAGGCTCGCGATCCAGGCGAGCGCGCCCGCGAGGAGCCGGTACGAGGCGAGCTTGTCGCCGTCCCGCATCATCGCGACCGCGAGAAGGCGCGGCGGTCCCGCGCGCTCCGGCCTGACGAAGGTCGGGCTCGCGTCCACGAAAGGCGGCAGCTCGACGAGCCGCTGCCCCGGCGTGGCGGCGCGCGCCAGCGCCTCCCGGTCGTTCGCGGTCATGACGAGCAGGAGGTCGGCCCGATCGAGCCCCGCCTCCGCGCAGGCATGCGCGAAGGCCCACGGCCCGTCGGTGCGCTTGCCCGCCCGCGATCCCTCGGCGACCGCGTAGGGGATGCCGAAAGCCGCCGCCACGCGGGGTCCGAGATGGTCGGGTGCCTTGTAGTAGCTGTGATACGTGAACCAGGCGCGGGGCCGCGAAGCCTTCGGACGGCTTGAGAGTTCCGCGATCAGCCTCTCCGCCTCGCGCCGTCCCTCGGCCTCGATCGCGCGCTGGCGCGCCTCGCTCCCCTGCGGCTCGTAGCTGCGCAGCTCGCTCGCGAGTTCGGGTGCGAAGCCCGCCGCTTCCAGGGCGCGCAGGAGGAGGCGCCCCATGGTGCGGTCACCGGACGGTGCCGGGTGGCTCGGGCTCTTCAGCGGCGCGTAGAAGGCGACCGGGATCATACGCCGTCCCGGCTCAGCATCTCCCGAAACTTCATGGCCAGCCTGTCGAGTCCGTCGGCCGCCCCGAACCGCGTCGTCAGCCGTTCATGGGCCGAACGTCCCAGCGCCTCGCGCCGTGCGGGTTCGCGCAGGATCAGGTTGATCGCGTTCGAGAGGGCCTCCCAGTCGCCCGGCGGCACGAGCACGCCGTCGACCCCGTCGCGGAGGAACTCGGGGATGCCCGCGAACGATGTCGCAACACTTGCCAGGCGCTGGGAGGCCGCCTCCATGAGGACGTTCGGCAGCCCGTCCTGGTCGCCGTTCCCGGCCGCCTTGGAGGACAGGACGAACAGGTCGGCCTCCCGCATCAGCGCGACGATCTCGGGCTGCGTCTTCGGGCCCAGGAACGCGACCCGGTCACCGAGCGATGCCGCGTCGTGCTTGAGCCGGTCGAGCAATTCGCCGCCGCCCACATGGACGAAGCGCCAGTGCAGGTCGCCCGGCAGGGCGGCCAGCGCCTTGACGAGGTCGCCATAGCCCTTCTTCTCGACCGCCCGCCCGACCGACAGGATGCGGACCGGGTCGGCCGTGTCGAGACCGTCGCGGGCGGGACGCATCGCGGGCGGCGCCGGGAAACGCGCTAGGTCGAGGCCGTGATAGACGAGCTCCACGTCGTCGGGACGCCGCGAGAGGTCGGACAGGTGGCGGGCACCTTCGGCCGTGCACGTCACGCCCCAGCGCGCGTCGGCGAGCTTCTCGCGCTTCTCCCAGCCGGGCGTCGTCCAGATGTCCTTCGCGTGGGCGGAGAACGTCCAGGTGAGGCCCGTGAGGAGTGCCGCGTAGCGCACGACCGAGGCCGGGGTGTGAAGGTAATGCACGTGGAGATGCCCGACCGTCCCGGGCAGCTCCCGCGCGAGCACCGCCGCCTGCCCGATCCGTCGGAGCCGGCTCGGGCTCGGGTCGCGGCGCAGGTCCCGCCAGGCGGCCCGGAGCGCGCGGCCGAGATGCGGGCGCCGCAGCGCCGCCCCGAGCCCGCGCAGGACGCGGAGCGGGGCCTGGTGGAGATATTCCGGCAGATACGTGACGGGCGCGACGATCGCGCCGTGCATCGGGTGGGTCCGGCCATCGGTCGGCCGGCGCAGCGACCAGATGTCGAGCGCGAGGCCGCGCTGCTGCAAACCCAGGATCTCCTGAGCGATGAAGGTCTCCGAGAGCCGTGGATAGCCTTTCACCACGATCGCGATCCGGGACGCACCGGCGGGAACGGTCACGTGATCGTCATTCCGCGGCGTCTCGCAGGTCCGAACGAGCGCCTGCGACGGCCAGGGGAACACGCGCCCTTATGACGTCCAGCCCGTCGAGGAGGCCCGGCATGCGCACGGTCGAGGGCTTCGCCTGGCCCGGGAGCGCCTTCAGGGCCGCCGCCATGGCGAGCGGATCGCGGCCCCGGTCGTTGTCCACGATCGCGCTCGCGAGACCCAGCCGCTCGGCCGCGAGCGCGCGGATGAGCTGCTCGCGCCGGGGTTTCGTGCGCGGCACGATGAGCGACGGCTTGTCGAAGGACAGGATCTCGCAGAACGTGTTGTAGCCGCCCATCCCGACGATCGCGGTCGCCTTGGACATGAGGCGCTCGATCTTCGCGTCGAACGCGATCGCGTCGAGCTTGGGGTGGCGCGAGATGCGCTCCAGGAATCCGCCGCGATGCTCCTGGCTCATGAACGGGCCGAACACGATGAGCGCCGGGAGTGGCAGGTCCGGCTCGGCCTCGTAGGCTGAGATCACCCAGTCCACGACGTCTTCGCCGTCGCCCCCGCCCCCCGCGGTCACCAGGATGAAGGGCTCGCGCGTCATCCGGTGCGGGCGACTGAGAAGCGACCGGCCGGGCATGTCGCGCCGCAGGTAGCCCGTATAGGTGATGTTCGACGACAGCCGGTCGGGAAGAGGGAGCGCGGCCAGCGGCTCGTAGATCTCGCGCAGCCCGTAGACCCAGATCTCGTCGTAGAAGCGCGAGAGCGTATCGGTCGAGCCCTTGCGCTCCCATTCGGGCACGAGGAGCGACGGTTCGTCCATGACGTCCCGGGCACCTAGCACGATGCGGCAGCCCGCCCCGCTCAGCCGCTCCAGCGTCGGCACGACCTCGCCCCGGAATCCGGTCGGCTCCTTGTCCACGATGAAGATGTCGGGTCGCAGCGACTCCGCCGTCTGCAGGATGATCGCCTCCCGCAGCCGGATCGATTCCTCGATCGACATGTTCATGTTCAGGCTTCGATAGTCGCCGTCCGGCAGTTTCGTGACGCCGGGCACGCGCACCCAGTCGACGCCGCTTCCGAACTCGAAACTGCCGACAACCGGCGATCCCGATACGATCACGATCGAGGTGCCGGGCGCGGCCGAGACGAGCGCGTTCGCGATGGCGCGCGAGCGCCGGAGATGGCCGAGACCGAACGTATCGTGGCTGTAGATCAGGACGCGGGTGTGGTGGTCGCCTGGGCCCCGCCCCTTGGCCCGGAAGGGCCGTCGCCCCGCAGCGTCGCGTCCGTAAGCCATCGGTGGTCGATGTCCCGCATCCAGGCCCGTGTACCACGTCCCACGGACAGGTCATCCCCTCGGCTTCACGTATCGCGTCCGGTCCGATGCGGTGTTACCATGACGGGGAGATGAACAAGAGCCTGTTCAAATACGTCTGGCGGCACTCGCGTCGCGACCAGATCATCATCTTCCTGGTCGTGCTCGCGTCGCTGCCGTTCTACTACGTGTCGCTCGACCTGCCGCGGCGCATCGTCAACGAGGCGATCCAGGGCCGCGCCTTCCAGAACGGGCAGGAGACGGCGTCCTTCCTGGGTATCTCGCTCACCTGGCCCGGATGGCTCGGCGGCGGCGAGACGTCGTTCTGGCCCGGGTTCCAGGTCGGTCGCCTGGAGCTCCTGTTCGGCCTGTCGTTCCTGTTTCTGTTTTTCGTGCTCGTGAACGGATGGTTCAAGTACTGGATCAACGTCGCCAAGGGTGCGCTCGGCGAGCGCATGATGCGGCGCATGCGCTTCGAGCTGTTCAGCCTGGCGCTCCGCTTCACCCCGGACGCGCTGCGGACCGTGAAGTCGTCGGAGGCCGCCACCATCATCAAGGACGAGGTCGAGCCGATCGGCGGCTTCATCGGCGACGCCTTCATCCAGCCGGTCTTCCTGGGCACGCAGGCCGCGACCGCGCTGATCTTCATCCTTCTCCAGAGTGTCTGGCTCGGCCTGATGGCGGGCGGCGTGGTGGGCATCCAGTTCATCGTCATCCCGCGCATGCGCCGCGACCTGCTGCGGCTCGGCCGCATGCGCCAGATCGAGTCCCGCCGTCTCGCGGGGCGCATCGGCGAGGTCATCGACGGCATGGAGGCCGTCCAGGTCCACGACACGGCGCGCTGGGAGCGGGCCGAGATCGGACACCGCCTCTTCCATCTCTTCGACATCCGGTTCCGAATCTACAAGCGCAAGTTCGTCGTCAAATTCCTGAACAACCTGCTCGCGCAGATGACGCCCTTCTTCTTCTACGCGTTCGGCGGCTACTTCGCCTTGCGGGGGCGACTCGATATCGGGCAGCTCGTGGCCGTGATCGCGGCCTATCGCGAGCTGCCGCCGCCCCTGAAGGAGTTGATCGACTGGGATCAGCAACGCCTCGACGTCCAGGTCAAGTACGACCAGGTCGTTGGCTATTTCGCCCCGGACCGGATCATCCACCGTGACGACGATGCGCCCGAGCCGGAGGACGAACCCCTTGTCGGACCGCTCACGGCATCGGGCCTGAAGGCGTTCGACATCTATGGCAACGCCGTGATCGACGATGCCGCGTTCGACATCGCGTTACCGGCCAGGATCCACCTCGTCGGTGCTGGCGGGCCGGGTGCCAGCACGCTGGCGCGTATCCTCGCGCATCGCGAGACAAGCTTCTCCGGGGAACTGAAGATCGGCGGTCACGACCTCGCGAACCTGGCCCGGTCGGCGATCGGCCGTCACATCGCTTATGCCGGCTCGGAGCCAATCCTGTTTCCGAGCTCGCTCAGGGATAATCTGCTCTACGGGCTTAAACGCAATCCGCCCGGCGAGCAGGAGCAGACCGAGGAGGAGGCGCGGCGGCTCCTCGAGGCCAGGCGTACCGGCAACCCATTCGAGAGCCTCGATGTGGATTGGACGGATCTCGGACAGGCGGGCGCCAAGGATCGGGACGAGCTCGATGATCGCTTGCTCGATCTCCTCGGGCGCATGGGACTCGAACACGACGTGTACCGCTTCGGGCTGGCCGGCCAGATCGACCCTGAGCGCAACCCTGCTCTCGCGGAGCAGATCGTTGATGCACGCGAACGGCTGCGCACCAAGCTTGAGGCAGACGGCATGGCGGACCTTGTCGAGCCTTTCGATCCCGAGCGCTACAACACCCGGGCGACGATCGCCGAGAACCTCCTCTTCGGCGTGCCGAAATCCCGTGACCTCGTCGGCCGCGCGCTGGCCGAGCACCCACGTTTTCGCGAGGCGCTCGGCCGCGCGAAGCTGACGGACGTCCTCGTGGAGCTCGGGGCCGAGATCGCCCGCACGATGACCGACATCTTCCGCGGCGTACCGTCCGGTCATCCGCTCTTCGACCAGTTCTCCTTCATCCACGCGGACGAACTGGCCGAGTTCGACGACCTCCTGAAGCGCGTCGGCGTGCGAGGCCGGGGCGGCCCGACGCGCGACGACCGCACACGCCTCCTCGCCCTGCCGCTCGCCTATATCGAGCCGCGCCACCGCCTCGGTCTGATCGACGAGGCTCTGCAAGGCACCCTCGTGAAGGCGCGGGCGATCGTGCGCGAGATCCTGACGCGGGACGGCGCTGACGAGATCGACGTCTACGATCCCGAGAAGATCACCATGGCGGCGCCCGTTCGCGACAACCTGCTCTTCGGGCGCGTCAACGAGAGCATCGCGGATGCTCGCGAGCTCGTGCGCGTCGCGGGCGCCGAGGTGCTGGCCGAGATGGATCTGAAGAAGGATCTGGAGCGGGTCGGGCTCGACCACCAGGTCGGGCCGGCGGGGCGTCTTCTGACCTCCTCGCAGCGCGCCAGCGTCAACCTGATCCGCTGCCTCGTGAAACGCCCGGACCTGCTCGTGGTGGACGGGGCGCTCGCGGCATTCGGGGAAGAGCAGATCGACGCGGTGCTCGACCTGCTCATATCCGAGACGGAGGGGCGAACGCTCACGATCGTCCTGCCGAACGACCACCATGCCGGGCGTTTCGACGTGACGATGCAGTTCGAGGGCGCGTCGCTGTCCGTCGAGGATCGTCGCGGCCCGTCCGAACGGATCACGGCCGCCGCCGCGGAATGAGGAGCTTCAGATGACGATCGACACGGAGGTCGCGGCGCTGAAGCAGGTGCCGATGTTCAAGGATATCGATCCGTCGCGGCTCAAGCTGCTCGCCTTCGCGTCGGAGCGTATCCAGTACAAGGCCGGCCAGCGTTTCTTCCTTCAGGGCGA
>CAXUHE010000021.1:0-27197 GCA_964250725.1 uncultured Enterovirga sp.
GGCGGCAACCAACGCCGCGAAGCCGAAATAGGCGCCGTGCGGCAGGCCGGTCAGGAAGCGGAGCGCGAGCAGGGATCCGAAATTCGGCGCGAACGCGCTCAGGCCGTTGCCGAGGGCGAACCATGCCATCAGCAGCACCAGGAGCGTGCGCCGGCTCATCCGCGCTCCCAACACGGCGAACAGGGGAGCGCCCACCACCACGCCGAGCGCGAAGGCGCTGATCACGTGGCCGCCGGTCGGGGCGTCCACGCCCAAACCCTCGCTGAAGGCGGGCAAGAGGCTCATCGTGGCGAATTCGGTCGTGCCGAGGGCGAAGCCGCCCAGCGCCAGGGCCGCGTGGACGAGACCGGGAGACCAGCCGCGCCGCGCGGTCGCCGTATCGAGGGTGATCATCGTGCGTGGCTCCGATCGCGGCGGACTTCGCCGGGCACGCCCCACCTGGGCCGAGCCGCTCGTCATCTCAATAGGCGACCGAGAAGCGGGCGCGGAGATGCCGGGGCTGCTCCGCCTCGTCGAGCATGTTCCCGGGCCTGTCCGCGAACCACAGCCTGCCGTCGTCGAGATGCACCATCGCGTCCGCGGGGTCGCCCTTGGGGCTGAGATCGGCCCGGCCCCGGGGCATCCACCGTCGCCAATCCTTGCCACGAGGAGGTGGTGCGGCTCGCCCTCCGGCGCATGAACCGCGCCCACGGCACCCGCCAGAAACAGGCCGAGCCGCTTAACCGGCCGAGCGTCAAGCGCATGCTGACCCAGAAGGCACCGGAGCGGCAGCATCGGCGCATAGGCGCTCCTGACGGAAGCGCCTGATGCTCTGCACGAGACTGTCCGTCGATAGGAAGGCAGCTCGTAGCTCCGTAACGTCCAACGGGTGCTTGCCCCCGCTATTGCGACCGTAGCATTTGGCATAGCCGCGGAAGACGACGCGGTGCGGTGCGAGAAAGCTGCGGGGCACGCGCACAATGAGGCAGCCTCGAGCCGGTCGTCGTGACCGCGAACCTGACCAAGACCTTCGTCTCGACCGGCGGCTTCGGCCTCGAGGGATGGCGACCCGTCGCACGCACGACCTCCGTCACGCCGGTGGACGACATCTCGATCACGGTCGCGGCTGGAGAGGTGCTGGGGCTCGTCGGCGAATCCGGTTCCGGCAAGACGACGCTCGGGCGCGTGATCCTGCGTCTGGTGGAGCCCGATTCCGGCACGATCCGGATCGGCGGCGAGGCCGTGTCGGGCAAGCCGCAACGGGCGCTGGAGCGGATGCGGCGCACGGCGCAGATCGTACCGTCCGGCTGCCCTCTCACTACGCCGGACGTTATGCGCACCAGATGAGCGGCGGCGAGAAGCAGCGCGTCGGCATCGCGCGGGCGCTCGCGACGGAGCCGCGCTTCATCGTCTGCGACGAGCCGGTATCGGCGCTCGACGTCTCCGTCCAGGCCGCGATCGTCAACCTGCTCGCGGACCTGCGCGACCGCCTGGGCGTGGCCTCCTGTTCATATCCCACGACGTCTCGGTCGTGGCGCACCTGGCCGACCGTATCGCCGTGATGCATCGCGGCAGGATCGTGGAGGTCGGGCCTGCTCAGGACATCATCCACTCACCGCAACATCGCTACACGGTCAGGCTGCTCTCGGCGGTTCCTCGTATCGAGTGAGCGCCGGGCTTGCCCGGCCTTGCAGGGTAGTCGGATTGCTACGACCAAGATGCTCCATGATGCTGTTCGTAGCTAAGCTGACGTCATGAGTGCCGGCGGCCGGCATGTTGCCCCTGCGTCGGTTATCTGCTTTGTTCTTTGGCTTGCACATGACGACCCCGCACGGTCCGGAGCGAGTTGATGAGCGACAAGCACGTGATGAACCGAAGGCTCCTCCTGCTCGGCGGAGCCGGCGGCCTCGCGTTCGCCTCGGCAAGTCCCGGCGCGCGCGCGCAGAGCGCGTCCAGGCCGATCAAGGTCGCGTCGATCTACACTGTGCCGATCGAGCAGCAATGGGTGTCGCGCATCCACAAGGCGCTGAAGGCCGCGGAAGCCCGCGGCGAGGTCGCCTACAAGCATTCCGAGAACGTCGCGAACACCGATTACGAGCGCGTCATGCGCCAATACGCCGAGGAGGGCTCGGACCTGGTGGTCGGGGAGATCTTCGCGGTGGAGCGTCAGGCGCGCCGGGTCGCCGCGAGCTATCCCAAGGTGGCGTTCCTGATGGGATCCTCCTTCGGACCCTCGAAGCCTAACCTGTCGGTGTTCGACAACTTCATCCAGGAGCCGTCCTACCTGACCGGCATGGTGGCGGGCAGGTCCACCAAGTCGAACACGATCGGCATGGTGGGCGGCTACGCCATCCCGGAGGTCAACCGCCTGATGCAGGCCTTCATGGACGGTGCGCGTTCGGTCAATCCGAACATCAAGTTCCTGATCGCCTTCATCAATTCCTGGTACGATCCTCCCAAGGCCAAGGAGGCCGCCTTCGCGATGATCGATCGCGGCGCGGACATCCTCTACGCCGAACGCTTCGGAGTGACGGATGCCGCCAAGGAGCGCGGCGCCAAGGTGATCGGCAACGTGATCGACACCTCCGACCAGTATCCCGACACCGTTCTGTCCAGCGCGCTCTGGCACATGGAGCCGACGATCGACCGCGCCATCAAGGCCGTGAAGGAGAGCCGCTTCGAGGCCGCCGATTACGGCCCCTTCAGCCAGCTTCAATACGGCGGCGCGAGCCTCGCGCTCGACGAGAAGCTGGTCTCGCCCGAGACGGTGAAGCTCGTGCGCGACAAGGAGCGCGAGATCGCGGATGGCCTGTTCCGGGTGAACGTCAACGACGCGGAGCCGAAAGCCGGCTGAGCGACCCGCTCCGACGCCGCCGGATGGGTGCCGAGGCCGCTCTCCCGGCCCTCTCGATGCGGGGTATCACCAAGCGGTTCGGCCCGCTTCTCGCCAACGAGGCGGTGGACCTCGATCTGCGGCGGGGCGAGATCCTGGCGCTGCTCGGCGAGAACGGGGCCGGCAAGACGACGCTGATGAATATCCTGTTCGGCCATTACGTGGCCGACGCGGGCACCATCCGGGTCGCGGACGGGGCCGGCAGCTTGCGCGACCTCCAACCCGGCTCGCCCGCCGCCGCCCTCGCGGCCGGGATCGGCATGGTGCACCAGCATTTCGCGCTGGCCGACAGCCTGAGCGTCATCGAGAACGTCGTGCTCGGCACGCGGAGCATCCTCTCGGCCGATCTCGGTCTGCGGGCCGCGCGCCGGCGGCTCGCGGCACTGATGGCGGAGAGCGGGCTCGGGGTCGATCCGGCCCGCCGTGTCGCCTCGCTCGCGATCGGCGAGAAGCAGCGGGTCGAGATCCTGAAGGTCCTCTACCGCGGCGCCCGCATCCTGGTTCTCGACGAGCCGACCGCCGTCCTGGCGCCCGACGAGGCCGAGCAGCTCTTCGGGGTGCTCAGGCGGCTTCGGGCTGGGGGCTTCTCCATCGTGTTCATCTCCCACAAGCTCGGCGAGGTCGCGGCCATCGCGGATCGGGTCGTCGTGCTGCGCGGGGGCCGGAAGGTGGCCGACCAGCCGATCCGGGGCGCCGACAAGGCGGCGCTCGCGACCCTGATGGTGGGCCGCGACGTGGAGCCCGGCCGCAGGATGCCCGGCACGCCCGGCGAGCCGCTCCTCGCGCTCGATCGCGTCCATGTCCCGGGCCGGCGCGGTCGCGCGGGCCTCGTGGACGCCTCGCTCGTCGTCCACGGGGGCGAGATCGTGGGGATCGCCGGGGTGTCCGGCAACGGGCAGGCGGAGCTCGCCGGATTGGTGGCCGGCATGGTGGCCCCGAGGAGCGGCTCGCTCCGGGTCGCCGGGCAGGCGGTCGGACGCGGTCCGGCGTCGGCGCTCGCGGCCGGGATCGGCCGCATCCCGGAGGACCGCCACCGCGAGGGCACGATCGGAAGCTTCAGCGTGGCGGAGAACCTGGCGCTCGAGCGGCTGGGCTCGCCCGCCATCCGGCGCTGGGGCTTCCTGCGCTTCGGCGCGATGCGGGCGGCGGCGGTCCGGGTGATCGCCGAGTACGACATCCGCTGTCCCGGCCCCGAGGCGCCGATCCGTCTTCTCTCCGGCGGCAACATGCAGAAGGTCGTGCTGGCGCGCGTCTTCGAGAGCCGCCCGCTCGTCATCCTGGCCGACCAGCCGACGCGCGGCCTCGACGTCGGGGCGGCGGGCGAGGTTCATCGGCGTCTGCTCGATGCCCGCGCGCGCGGGGCCGGCGTGCTCCTGATCTCGGAGGACCTCGACGAGCTCCTGGCGATCTCCGACCGCGTGGCGGTCGTGGCGGGCGGCCGATTGTTCCCGGCCGAGCCCGTCGTGGCGGGAACGCGCGAGCGGGTCGGACTGCGCATGGGCGGCCACGATGCCCCGGCGGCGTCCAGGGGCGCTGCATGATCCGGTTCGAGCCCCGCCCGGCCATATCCGGCGCTCACGCGGCCGCCATCCGGACGGCGGCGCTCTCGGTCGCGCTGGCCCTGGCGGCGGTTCCGATCTCGATCGCCGGCGCACCGGTCCTCGCCGCCTATGCGGCGATGGTCCAGGGGGCGGCCGGATCGGTCTTCGCGCTGGCCGAGACGCTGACCCGCGCGACGCCGCTCGTCTTTACGGGCCTCGCGGCCACGATCGCGTTCCGCGCCCGCCTCTACAATGTCGGGGCGGAGGGGCAGCTCTATCTGGGCGCGCTCGCGGCGGTCGCGGTCGGCTCGGGTGCGGTCTCCGGGCCGCCCGCGCTCCTCGTGTCCCTGGTCCTCGCGGCGGCCGCGGCCGCAGGCGCCGCCATGATGTTTGGCCCGACGCTGCTCAAGGCGCGCTTCGGCATCGACGAGGTCGTGACGACGCTGCTTCTGAACTTCGTCGCCCTGCTGTTCATCCAGATGATGCTGGAGGGGCCCTTCAAGGACCCGATGGGGGGCGGCTGGCCGCAATCCGAGCCGATCCTGCCCGAGGCCGCCCTGCCCCCGCTGATCGACAGGATGCGGCTCCATGCGGGCTTGCCCGTCGGCCTCGCGCTCTGCGTCGCGACCCATGTGGTGATGTCGCGCACGGTGCTCGGGTTCCGCATCCGGGCCGTGGGAGAGAACGCGGCCGCGACCGCCTATGCGGGGATCCCGGTCACGCGCACGCTGCTCGCGGCCGGCCTCCTGTCCGGCGCCATCGCGGGGCTCGCGGGCGCCTCCGAGGTGGCGGGGCTGAAGGGCAATCTCACGGCCGACCTGTCGCGCGGCTTCGGCTACGCGGGTATCGTGGTCGCGATGATCGCGGGGTTGCAGCCGCTGGCGGTCGTCCCCGCCTCGCTCCTCATCGCGGGCGTGTTCGTCGGGGCCGACACGATGAGCCGCACCTACGGGATCTCGAGCTACATCGCGGACCTGATCGTCGCGATGGCGCTGCTCTGCGTCCTGATCGCGGGCCTGTTCGCGCGTTTCAGGATCCGGGTCGCTCGCATCGCGATCGGGGTCGAGCCCGGATGAGCGGCGTCCTCGACATCCTCGTCTCGGCGAATTTCTGGGCCGCCGCGATCCGGATCGCGACGCCGCTGATGTTCGGCGTCCTCGGCGCCCTCGTCTGCGAACGTGCGGGCGTGCTCAATCTCGGCATCGAGGGCATCTTCACCGCCGGTGCGCTCGCGGGCTGGCTCACCGTCCATCTCGGCGCCGGCCTGTGGGCCGGCGTGCTGGCGGCGGCGCTGACGGGGGCCGCGCTGGGGCTTCTGCTCGCGCTCCTCACCGTGCCGCTCGGCCTCTCCCAGCACGTGACCGGGATCGGGGTGACGCTCTTCGCCACCAGCCTCTCGTATTTCGGCTACCGCATCGTCCTGCCCAACGCGAGTGCGCCACCCCGTATCCAGCCCTTCACTCCGCCGCTTGCCTGGCTCTCGGACCTGCCCGTCGTCGGGCAGGCCGTGTTCGGCCAGACGGCGCTGACCTACCTCGCGCTCGCGCTCTTCGCGCTGGCGGCGTTCGTCCTCAACAGGACGCCGCTCGGGCTCGCGATCCGGGCCGCCGGCGAGAACCCGGCCGCGGTCGAGGCGCAGGGGCTCGACGTCCACGCGATCCGGATCGGCGCGGTCGTCGCGGGTTCCGCCATCATGGCGCTGGGCGGCGCCTTCCTGACCATGTCGGCCTTCAACGCCTTCTTCTTCGAGATGACGGGCGGGCGCGGCTGGATCTGCATCGCACTCACCGTCTTCGCCTCTTGGAAACCCGGCAAGGCGCTCGTCGGGGCGGTCTTGTTCGGCGCCTTCGACGCGTTCCAGCTGCGCCTGCAGCACGAGGTCGTGGGCATTCCGAGCCAGGTCTTCCTGATGCTGCCCTACCTCCTGTCGATCGGGGCGCTCTGCCTCGTCGCCCGCCGGGCGGACTACCCGAAAGCCCTGATGATCCCCTACGTGAGGGGACAGAGATAACCGCGTGATCCCTCCATGAGTCTCCCATGAGCCTCGACCTCCTCGTTCGCGACGCCACGCTGCCGGACGGCCGGACGGGCCAGGACATCGCCGTCTCGGCCGGCCGGATCGCGGAGATCCGCCCCGGCATCGAGTGCGAGGCCGCGCGCGTGATCGAGGCCGCCGGCCATCTCGTGGCGCCGCCCTTCGTGGACGTGCATTTCCACATGGACGCGACGCTCTCGCTGGGGTTGCCGCGGCTGAACGTCTCCGGAACGCTGCTCGAGGGCATCGCGCTCTGGGGCGAACTGAAGCCGCTCCTCACCCACGAGGCTGTGGTCGAGCGGGCGCTGCGCTATTGCGACCTCGCGGTCGCCCAGGGGCTGCTCGCCATCCGCAGCCATGTCGACGTTTGCGACGACCGGCTGCTCGCCGTCGGCGCGCTGCTGGAGGTCAGGCGGCGGGTCGCGCCCTACCTCGACCTGCAGCTCGTCGCCTTCCCGCAGGACGGCTATTACCGCTCGCCCGGCGCCGTCGCGAACCTGGAGCGCGCGCTCGACCGGGGCGTCGAGGTGGTGGGCGGCATCCCGCATTTCGAGCGCACCATGACGGAGGGCGCGGCCTCTGTGCGGGCGTTGTGCGAGATCGCGGCCGGCCGCGGCCTGCGCGTCGACCTGCATTGCGACGAGACCGACGACCCGCTCTCGCGCCACATCGAGACGCTGGCGGCCGAGACCGTGCGGCTCGGCCTCGGCGGACGGGTCGCTGCCTCGCACCTCACGTCCATGCACTCGATGGACAACTACTACGTCTCGAAGCTCCTGCCCCTCATCGCGGAGGCGGGGGTCGCTGCCATCGCGAACCCGCTGATCAACATCGTCATCCAGGGCCGGCACGACACCTATCCGAAGCGGCGCGGCATGACGCGGATCCCCGAGATGCGCGCCCACGGGATCGCATGCGCCTTCGGGCACGATTGCGTCATGGACCCGTGGTACCCGCTGGGCGCAGGCGACATGCTGGACGTGGCTCACATGGCGATCCATGTCGCGCAGATGACCGGACGCGACGCGATGCGCGACGCCTTCGAGGCGGTCACCACCGTGCCCGCACGCATCATGGGGCTCGACGGTTACGGGCTCGCGCCCGGCTGCCACGCTGATTTCGTGCTGCTCCAGGCCCGCGACCCCATCGACGCGATCCGCCTCAAGGCGACCCGGCTCGCGGTCGTGCGGCGGGGCCGCGTGATCGCCCGGACCTCCGCGCGCGAGCCGTCGCTGGATCTGGCCGGCCGCCCGGGCGTGATCGACGTGACGGCCCGTCCCGCCGCGTCCTCACCGGCGTCCGGCGCCTGACGGGCGCTCCGGCATCCGGCCGCCCTGCTGAACTGCGGCGGCACCATCACGGAGTGCGACCACGATGATGGACGCCTGATGTTCGACCCTTCATCCATACCAAGGTCTGGCGCAGTCCGCGCAGCGGTTCAGGCCGGGTTTCGCGTAGATTCAGGACCCTGAAATGTTCGCGCACTCGATCCCAGGAACGACCGTCGGGTGGGAGCCGGTCCTCGATCATTCCGAGGCGGTCGGTCTGCGTTGCGCGGTGTTCGCGTCGAGCTTCGGCTGGACGGAGGTCGGCCGGCTCATGGGCTGCCTTCACGACATCGGGAAGTGCTCGCCGGCCTTCCAGGCCTACATCGAGGCCGCAACCGGCGAGGTAGGATCGCGGGGACCGGACCATGCGACGGCCGGCGCCCGCGAGGCGGTTGCTATTCTCGGACAACCGGTCGGACGGCTCGTCGCGTTCGCGCTTGCGGGTCACCATTCGGGGCTCGCGGACGGCGAGGACCTCGCAGACCGGTTGGCGAAGGCGATCGAGCCCTACGAATCGTGGCGCGCCCATGTCGGGCCGCTGCCCACGCGTGCCGCACTCGCCGAAACGCGTCCACCGCGCGAGGGCGCCGAAGGTCGCGGCTTCACCTACGCGTTCCTGGCCCGCATGCTGTTCTCCTGCCTCGTCGACGCCGACCGGCTGGAGACGGCGGGATTCTACGCGCGAGCCGAGGGGCGAAGCGCGGACTGCGTCGAGGGGACGCCGCTCCCGATCCTGCGCGACCGTCTCCGGGCCCACATGGCGACGCTGTCCGATCGGGCCGGCGCCCGCGCAGGGACCGCCACGGCGGCCGGGCTGAACGCGGCCCGGGCCGAGATCCTGGCCCATGCGCTCGGCAAGGTCGCCCTGTCGCCCGGCCTGTTCACACTGACCGTGCCGACGGGCGGCGGAAAGACTCTCGCGTCGCTCGCCTTCGCCCTGGCCCATGCGGCGGAGCACGACCTTCGCCGCATCGTCTACGTCATCCCGTTCTCGTCCATCATCGAGCAGACGGCCGCCGTCTTCCGCGGCGCGCTCGGGCCCGCGCCGGGCGTACCGAACGACGGGGATGTCCTCGAGCATCACGCGAGCTTCGACTGGGAGACCGCGTTGCGCGCCGATCGCGCGGCCGAGGATGGCCGCGGCAGCGCGCCGGTCGAGCGTCTCCAGCGGGCGACCGAGAACTGGGACGCGCCGGTCGTCGTGACGACCGCCGTCCAGTTCTTCGAGAGCCTGTTCTCGAACCGGCCGTCCGCCTGCCGCAAGCTCCACAACCTCGCTGGCTCGGTCATCGTGCTCGACGAGGTCCAGACGCTGCCGCTTCGCATCCTGCGGCCGTGTCTCGCGGCGCTTGACGAACTCGCCCGCAACTACGGCGCCAGCATCGTCCTGTGCACGGCGACGCAGCCGGCCTGGCGGCAGATCGACGGCAAGCTCCTGGAGAGGCCCGGGGGACGGCCGGGCCGCAATCTCGGCCTCGACATACCGGTCGAGCGCGAACTCGCGCCCGACCCGGCGGGTCTGTTCGAGAGGCTGAGGCGGGTCGAGGTCGATTATCGCCCGGAGCCGATCGCCGACGACGTCGTCGCGGCCCGCTTCGCCGAGCAGCCGCAGATGCTGTGCATCGTCAACAGCCGCCGGCACGCCAAGGCGATGTTCGACCGCATCCAGGACCTGCCGGGCGCGATCCACCTGTCCACCTGGATGTGCCCGCGCCATCGCCGTCTGGTCCTGGAACGGGCGCGAGCCGATCTGAAGGCCGGCGCCCCGGTCCGCATCGTCTCGACCTCTCTGATCGAGGCGGGCGTCGACATCGACCTGCCCGAGGTCTGGCGCGCCGCGGCCGGCATCGATTCCTGCCTGCAGGCGGCCGGCCGCTGCAACCGCGAGTTCACCCTGGCGGCGGGACGCCTCGTCGTCTTCCTGCAGGTCGAAGACCGTGCCCCGCACGATCTGGGGCAGGCCTGGGACGCCGGGCGGGAGGTGCTGCGGCACCATCCCGATCCACAGACGCTCGCTGCCATCGCGGCTTATTTCGGCCGGCTCTATGCCAACCTTGGTAGCGACCTGCTCGACGGCTCGACGCTGGGCACCGGACAGGACAAGAGGCCCTACCCGATCCTGCGCCACATCCGCGAGCGCGCCGACGACCTCGCATTCCCGTTCGCCTCCATCGCCGAGGCGTTCCGGGTGATCGAGGACACGATGGCCCCGGTGATCGTGCCCTGGTCGAGCGGTCCGGACGACACGGAGGCGGCCGACCTCCTTCGCCGCATCCGCGCGATGAACGCGCCCCAGCGCGGCGACCTGCGCAGGCTCCAGCACTACACCGTGTCGATCCCGGAGACGCAGCGCGGCGCTTGGTTCGACCAGGGCGTCCTGCGCGCGGTGCACCCGTCGCTCGGCGACGCGATGCTCTGCTTCGACGACCTGGCGCTCTACGACGAGCGGTCGGGCCTGCGGGTGAGCGAGCCGGAGCGGCGCTCGGCCGATAGCAACGTCATGTGAGAATACGCCTCCCAGCCTTTAGGCTGGAGGGCTATCGTGAACATTCCTCGCCAGAGGCGGATCACGAACGATCGGTAAGTTTCGATCCGCGCGCCCTTGGGGGAGCGACTGGTGGCGGTTCGATATCGAGCTCGCCCTCGACCGCGAGCAATCCGATCTGAATTTTGAACCGTATCCTCGTGCGGCGTTTCAGCAGGCGTCCCTCGCGACCTTGAACGATGTCTATTAAAGGTTGTGAAGAACCCTCAATCGGACCTGGGCGAGGGCCACTGGAGAGTAAGCTGTAAGCACGGAGGCCCTATGTCCTACGGCATCACACTCAAGGTCTGGGGTGATCGCGCCTGCTTCACCAAGCCCGAGATGAAGGTCGAGCGCGTCTCCTACGACGTGATGACGCCCTCGGCCGCGCGGGGGCTGCTCGAGGCCATCCTCTGGAAGCCCCAGATCCGCTGGGTGGTCGACCGCATTCACGTGCTGAAGCCGATCCGCTTCCAGTCCTTCCGCCGCAACGAGGTCGGGGCCAAGATCTCGGCCGCGACGGCCGCGAGCGCGATGCGGAAGGGCTCGACGCAGGGCCTCGGCCTCGTCGTCGAGGAGAACCGCCAGCAGCGCGCCGCGATGCTACTCGTCGACGTTGCCTACGTGATCGAGGCGCATTTCGAGACGACGGACAAGGCCGGCCCCGACGACACGCCGGCCAAATACGCCAGCATGTTCAACCGCCGCGCCGCCGCCGGGCAATGCTTCCACCGCCCCTGCCTCGGCACGCGCGAGTTCCCGGCCGCGTTCGAGCTCGTGGCCGACAAGGCATCCATTCCGCCGAGCACCCTTCCGCCCGACCAGCGCGGCCGCGACCTCGGCTGGATGCTGCACGACCTCGACTTCCGCGACCCCGCCAACGTAACCTCGCGCTTCTTCCGCGCCCGTCTCACGGACGGCATTCTCGACGTGCAGGCCTGCCTCGCCGAGAGCGGGGTCGCGGCATGACCATCCTCCAGGCGCTGGACCGCTATTACGGCCGCATGGCGGCGCGCGGCGAGGCCGAGGCCCCGGGCTTCTCGCGCGAGAAGATCAGCTTCGCGGTCGTGCTCTCGGCCGAGGGCGACCCCGTCGACGTGGTCGACCTGCGGGAACAGAGCGGAAAGAGGATGGTGCCGAGCCTGCGCGAGGTGCCGGCCGGCGTGAAGCGGACGGCCGGGATCGCTCCGAACCGTCTCTGGGACAAGACGTCCTACGTCCTTGGACGGACCGCCGGTGAGGGACGGCGCACGGCCGAGGAACACGCCGCCTTCCGGGCGATGCATCGCGAATGGCTGGCGGGGCAGGCCGATGCCGGCCTGCTGGCGCTCGCCCGCTTCCTCGATCGCTGGAGTCCGGAGCGCTTCGATGCGGCCCCGTTCCGCCCGGAGATGCTCGACACGAACCTCGTCTTCCGGCTCGACGGCGACAGCTTTGAGATCCACTGGCGGGACGCGGCGCAGGCTCTCCTCGCGGCCGGCGGAGGCAGCGCCGTCAGCGATGACGAGTTCTGTCTCGTGACCGGTTTGACCGCCCCGGCCGCACGGCTCCATCCGAGCGTCAAAGGCGTCCAGGGGGCGCAATCGTCCGGCGCCGCGCTGGTTTCGTTCAACCTCGACGCGTTCACGTCCTACGGCAAGGAGCAGGGCGCCAACGCCCCGACATCCGAGGCTGCGACGTTCCGGTACGGCTCCGCGCTGAACCGCATGCTGGATCGCCGCAGCCCCAACCGGCTGCGCCGCACCGTCGGCGACGCGACGGTCGCGTTCTGGGCGGATGCGTCGGAGACAGTGCCGGAAGGGGCCGCCGAGGCGGCGGAATCCATCTTCGCGTCCTGGTTCGATCCGGAGCCGGCCCAGACCGGTCCCGAGGCGAACCTCGACAAGGACGAGCAGGAGGCCGCGAAGCTGCGCGACCAGCTCGACAAGGTGGCAGCGGGACGGCCGGAGGAGGCCGACCCGGCTCTCCGCCCGGGCACGCGCTTCCACGTGCTCGGGCTCGCGCCCAACGCCGCCCGGCTCTCCGTGCGCTACTGGCTCGACGACGATTTCTCGGCCTTCGCGGCGCGGCTCGGCGACCACGCGGCCGACATGCGGATCGAGCCGCCGCCCCATCGCTGGGGCGCGCGGGCGCCTTCCGTCTCGCGCCTCCTGGTCAGGACCACCGCGCTCCAGGAGAAGTTCGACAATATCCCGTCCGCGCTCGCCGGGGAGATGATGCGGTCCGTGCTGGCCGGCACGCGCTACCCGCGCACGCTGCTCGCGGCCGCCCTCATGCGGCTGCGAGCCGGTGACGATGCCGGCACGGGCTGGCACGCGGCGGTGATCCGCGGCGTGCTGGAGAGAGACAGACGTCTTGGGGACCGCGATGCGGGACGGAGCCACGATGGCGAACGCAAGACACCGGAGGTACCCGTGAGCCTGACCAAGGATGACGAGAGCGAAGCCTACCAGCTCGGGCGCCTCTTCGCGGCGCTCGAGACAGCCCAGCGCCTGGCGCTCGGGCGCGTCAACGCGACGATCCGGGACCGCTATTTCGGTGCCGCCTCGGCGACTCCGGCCGGCGTTTTCCCGCTCCTCCTGCGCGGTGCGCAGAACCATGTCGGCAAGCTTCGCAGGGAGCGCAAGGACGGCTGGATCGAGCGCGAGATCGGCGAGATCGTGGAGCGGCTTCCGCCCGCGCTGCCGAGATCGCTCAAGCTGGAGCAGCAGGGGCGCTTCGCTATCGGCTACTACCACCAGCGCCAAGCGCAATTCGCAAGCCGCAAGGAGCTCCCGGCGGAAATGAATGCGGCCGATGCCGCGGTCGACGACACGGAGGAGACCGACAATGGCTGACGGCAATGGGGGCGTGACCCGCCGGCACGAGTTCGTGCTCTATTTCGACGTCCAGAACGGCAACCCCAACGGCGACCCTGATGCCGGCAACCTGCCCCGGATGGATCCGGAGACCAACCAGGGCCTCGTCTCGGACGTCGCGCTCAAGCGCAAGATCCGCAACTACGTGGCGCTCGCGCGCCCGGACGTCGCCGGCCACGAGATCTACATGCGCGAGGGGGCGACGCTCAACACCGAGCACAAGCGCGCCTGGTCGGCGATCCTGCCGGACGTGACCAAGGCGGAGGACCTGAAGAAGGGCCCGAAGGAGGCCGGCAAGGCGCGGGAGCTAACCCGCTGGATGTGCGCGAACTTCTGGGACATCAGGGCTTTCGGGGCCGTGATGACGACCGGCGTCAATGCCGGCCAGGTGCGCGGGCCGGTGCAGATCGCCTTCGCGCGCTCGGTGGAGCCGATCCTCCCGCTCGAGATCTCGATCACCCGCATGGCCGCGACGACCGAGGCCGACGCGGAGGCCAAGGGCGGCCGTACGATGGGCCGCAAGCACATCGTGCCCTACGGGCTCTACCGGGCGCATGGCTTCATCTCGGCGCCGCTCGCCTCCCACGCGGTCAAGGGCACGGGCTTCTCCGACGCCGACCTCGACCTCCTGTTCGAGGCGCTCGAGCAGATGTTCGACCACGACCGGTCCGCGGCGCGCGGCGAGATGGCGACCCGCAAGCTCATCGTCTTCCGGCACGCATCCGCGCTCGGCAACGCCCAGGCCCACGCGCTCTTCGACCGCGTGAAGACGTGGCGCGTGCACCAGGGCTCCCAACGCGAGATCGGCGCACCGGAGACGGACAACTGGCCTGTGGCGCGCGCCGTCTCGGATTACGCGGTCACGCTCGACGGCGAGACGTTCCCGGAGACCCGCAGGATCGTCGATATCGGCTGACGCGGATGGCCGCGGCTCCGCCCGACGCGCACGCCGAGGACGCGCTCGTCCCGCTCTCGGCGCTCCAGCACTACCTGTTCTGCCCGCGCCAATGCGCCCTCATCCACCTGGAGCAGATCTGGCAGGAGGATGCCGCGACCGCGGAGGGGCGGTTGCTCCACGATCGGGCCGATACCGGCGGCCCCGAGACCCGACCCGGCATCCGGGTCGCGATGCTGCGGGTCGATGATCCGGCCTTCGGCTTCGGGGGGCGCTCCCGGCGGCCGCCGCTCGACCGCGTCAATGTCCTCCTGTCGTTCCTCCATGCGATGCTCGGCCATGATTGCCGCTCGGCGCTCGAGGCGCACGGCCTCGATCCTCAAGTCGGATTCCTGCATGCCGACCGGCCCGGGCGGGCGAGCCTCGCGCTGGACCTCATGGAGGAGCTGCGGCCGGTTCTCGCCGACCGCCTCGCCCTCACCCTCGTCAATCGGCGTCAGCTTGCCCTAGACGATTTCGTCCAAGAGGATGCGGGCGGCGTCCGCCTGACGGACGCCGCCCGCAAGCGCGTGCTGGTGGCCTGGCAGGAGCGAAAGCGCGACGAGCTCCGCCATCCCTTCCTCGACGAGACGATGCCGCTCGGCCTCGTGGCGCACGCGCAGGCCCAATTGCTGGCTCGCTGCCTGCGCGGCGATCTCGACGGCTATCCGGCCTTCGTGTGGAAATAGCCGATGCCCATGCTCGTGACCTACGACGTCGACGTCGAGACACCGGCCGGACGGCGCCGACTTCGGCGCGTGGTCCGCGCCTGCCTCGATTTCGGGCAGAGGGTCCAGAATTCGGTGTTCGAGTGCGAGGTCGAACCCGCGCAATGGACGATGCTGCGCGCGCGCTTGATCGGCGAGATCGATCCGGCCAAGGACAGCCTGCGATTTTACCGCCTCGGCGCCGACGGTCGGCGCCGGGTCGAGCAGGTGGGGGGTAAGGCCGTCATCGATCTCGACGGGCCTCTCGTGATCTGAGCGCGCGAACCGCAAGCCTGCACGACCCCAGCCTGAGCTTCGCGCACTCGCTAAGTCCCTGTCCGATCTCGACTCCGAGCGCCGCCCGCGCCCGCATGCGCGCGCGTCGTCTTCAACCGCGGCCAGGTTCGCGCGAGCGTGCGCATTCCCCCTTGTCCCGCAATAACATATAGAGCCGGAGTCGCTCCTTCACGGGAGCGCGGATCGAAACCTACGCATGCCCCAGACCTGGACGCGGGATCGCGTGTCGCTCCTTCACGGGAGCGCGGATCGAAACATCGATGAGAAGGGCAAGACGTTTTGCCGATTCGTCGCTCCTTCACGGGAGCGCGGATCGAAACATGATCGGTGCCAGCGGACTTGCGCTGATCTACGGTCGCTCCTTCACGGGAGCGCGGATCGAAACATGGGCAAGGCCTGGGATACGGGCGACCGCGCCTGTCGCTCCTTCACGGGAGCGCGGATCGAAACCTTGCTTGGCGAGTTCGGCTTCGACGACCTCCCGAATGTCGCTCCTTCACGGGAGCGCGGATCGAAACTCGGCGAGGGCGGACGGGTTGCGGGCGTAGGGAGCGTCGCTCCTTCACGGGAGCGCGGATCGAAACTCATCTTCGTGGGTCAGAGCCGCGACGCTGGCGGGGTCGCTCCTTCACGGGAGCGCGGATCGAAACGAGATCCCCGGCGGCTACACGGGCGACATCTACCGTCGCTCCCTCACGGGAGCGCGGATCGAATCATGATGGCATCCCGGACGAGGTGATCGACCGCGCGTCGCTCCCTCACGGGGATCCGCGAGGCTCGAAGGCGTCCAGGCTGGCCGGATTGCGTAGGGCGACCGAGACACCGCTCGCACCCTCTTCGATCTTGCCGTCGACGGAGGGCCGGCCCTGCGCCCCAACTTCTTCCAGACGACCGCGCGGACGGTCGCGAAGCGCGTGGCAGACCGGATCGGGCGCCGGAGAAGGCCCCTCCCGGCCGCGATCAGCGGGCCGCGAGACCCAGGATCTCGCGCGCCTCGCCGGGCGAGGCGTGCTCCATGTTCAGCTCGTGGACGATCCGGACCGTGCGCTCGACCAGTTGCTCGTTCGTCGCGAGCTGCCCGCGCGCGTAGTAGTTGTTGTCCTCCAGCCCCACGCGGACGTGGCCGCCGAGCAGGATCGCCTGCGTGGTGGCGGGAAGCTGCGCCGGCCCGATGCCGGATACGCAGAAGATCGAGTGCGGCGGCAGCATCCGGATCATGGCCGCCAGGATGTCGTGGCTGTAGGGCATCGCGCCCTGGAAGCCCTTGTCCGCCCCCAGCACCATGTTGATGTAGTAGGGCGGCTTGTCGTAGCCCTTCTCGATCAGCCGCGTGACGTCCTGCAGGATGTGCTGCGGGCCGAACACCTCCCATTCCGGCTTGACGCCGCGCTCCTGCATGCGCTTCGCCAAAGCCTCGCAGCGCGACGGCGTGGTGATGACGCAGATCTCGCGCCCGCCGTGGACGTCGGCGAAGGTCATGCCGTCGAATGTCGCCATCTCGGCTCCGGCGTCGCAGCCCTTCAGGCGCTCCTCGAAGCTCGATTCGAACAGCCCGTCCGGCCGTGGCACGAGCATGTCGCCGGAGGATCCGCCCCCGGTCGAGTTGTTGATGATGATGTCGTTCGTCGCCCGGATGCGCGCGTTGATGTCGCGGTAGATGTCGGCGTTGCAGGTGGCCTCGTCGTCGGGCCGCCGCGCGTGCAGCGCCGCGATCGCGGCCCCGGCCTTCCAGGACCTGTGGACCGAGTCCGCGATCTCGGCCGGCTGGGTCGGCAGGTTGGGGTTCTGCGATTTCGACGCCATGCCGCCTGTCGGCGCGACCGTGACGATGACTTTGGCCATGTGAGGATCCTCTCGTGGGAAATTCGTCTACGGCAGGTCCGGCGCGGCCTGCTTGGCGCGCACCAGGTCGACCAGCATCTCGTCGCGCCGCGCCACCATCGCGCCGACGTCCCGCCCGGCGATGGCGTCGGAGAGGCCGGAGATCAGAGTCGCCTTCAACTCGGGCGTCAGGCGCGGGTCGCCGAGGTCGTCCCACATCGCCTCCATCAGCGGCCCGAGATGGTCGAGCGTGTGGGCGAGCCCGCCCGCCCCGCCGGAGAGGTGGTTCAGCAGGAACGGCCCCATCAGGGCCCAGCGCAGGCCCGGCCCGTGCGCGATCGCGACGTCGATGTCCTCGACGGAGGCCGCGCCAGAGCCGACCAGGTGGAAGGCCTCCCGCCAGAGCGCGGCCTGGAGGCGGTTGGCGACGTGGCCCGTGAGCTCGCGGCGCAGCCGGATCGGGCGCTTGCCGAGGCCCGCGTAGAACGCCATCGCGACGTCCAGCGCCGCGTCGTCGGTGAGCGGCCCCCCGACCACCTCGACGAGCGGGATGAGATGGGGCGGGTTGAAGGGATGGCCGACGAGCACGCGGCCCGGATGCCGGCAGCCCGCCTGGATCTCGCCCGGCCGCAGCCCGGACGAGCTCGACGCGATGACGATGTCGGGCGCGGCGGCCGCGTCGAGGCGCGCGTAGAGCTCCCGCTTCAGGTCGAGGCGCTCGGGGCCGTTCTCCTGGACGAAGTCGGCCGCCGCGACGGCCTCCTCCGGTCCTCGCGCGAAACGCAGGCGCTCCGTGCTCGCGCCCGGCGCGAGGCCGAGCGCCTCGAGGGCGGGCCAGTGCGCCGACACCGCGGCCCTGAGACGCGCCTCGGCGCCCTCGGCCGGATCGCTCGCCACGACGTCGAGCCCGCGCGCGAGGAACTGCGAGGCCCAGGACGCGCCGATCACGCCACTGCCGATCACCGCGATGCGCGCGATCGCGGAGCGACAGCCGGCCGACGCCTCCCTCATCCCGTCCTCCCGCCGGGCGCGCCGTCCGATGCTGCGACCGGTTGACGAGCTCCCGTTTTGTAATGCTACATGACAAAACGGGTTTGGCAATCGGGCGGTACAGCCCGTCGAAAGCCCGGGAGGACGCGGGATGGCCGGGAACGATCTGGCGGATCTGACGGGTCTCGGCACGGCCTCGCTCGGCGTCGAGCGACGCGGGCCCGTGGCGATCCTGACCCTTCGCCGGCCCGCCAAGCGCAACGCGCTCGACGACGCGCTGGTGCTCGCGATCGAGCACGCGGTGCGCTCCCTGCCGGACGACGTCGGGGCGCTCGTGATCGCCGCGGAGGGCGAGCATTTCTGCGCCGGGCTCGACCTCGCCGAGCTGAAGGAGCGCGACGCGCCGGCCGGCATGATGCACTCGCGCATGTGGCACCGCGCCTTCCACGAGATCGAGTTCGGCCGTGTGCCGGTCGTCGCCGCGCTGAAGGGCGCGGTGATCGGCGGCGGGCTGGAACTGGCGCTCGCGGCGCACCTGCGCGTCGCCGAGACGAGCACGTTCTACGCCCTGCCGGAGGGCCAGCGCGGGATCTTCGTCGGCGGCGGCGCATCCGTGCGGTTGCCGCGGCTCATCGGCGTGTCGCGGATGCGCGACATGATGCTCACGGGCCGCGTACACGATGCCGAGAGCGGCGAGAGGCTCGGCCTCTCCCACTACGTGGTGGCGCCCGGCGAGGGCCTCGCGGCCGCGGTGAAGCTCGCGGCCCGCGCGGCCGAGAACGCGCCGCTCACGAACTACGCGCTCATCCACGCGCTGCCGCGCATCGCCGAGGCCGACCCGGCCACGGGCTACCTGGCGGAGGCCCTGATGACGGCGGTCGCCCAGAGCGACGCCGAGGCCAAGCGGCGGCTCGGCGAGTTTCTCGAAGGCCGCGCGGCGAAGATCGCACGAGCTTGAGGCAAGGTCGCGCGGCGACGCGCGCTTGAGAAGGGAGCGCCGGACCGGCCGGCGCGGGAGCGGCCGAGGCGCACGAAGACGCCGAGGCCATCACGGGAGGAGACGGAAATGACTGAGCGGAACTGGATATCGCGGGTGCTCGCGGCTTATACCGCGGCCTGCATCGCGGGCGCGGCGCTGATCGGCGCGGGCGACCGCGCGGCGGCGGCCGACCGGCCGGTGCGCATCGGCGTGCTCAACGACCAGAGCACGGTCTACGCGGACTACCAGGGCGTCGGGTCGGTGATCGCCGCGCAGCTCGCGCTCGAGGACTGGGCCAAGCGCTCGCCCCTGAAGGTCGAGATGGTCTCGGCCGACCACCAGAACATCACCGATGTCGGCGTCTCGATCGCGCGCCAATGGTTCGACCGGGAGAGCGTCGACCTGATCATCGACGTGCCGAACTCCGCCATCTCCTTCGGGGTGGCGAACCTCGCCCGCGAGAAGAACAAGGTCTTCATCGGGTCGGGCGCCGGCACCTCGGACCTGACCGGCAAGCTGTGCTCGCCCAACACGGTGCACTGGACCTACGATTCGTGGGCCTACGGGCACGGCCTGCCCCGCGCCCTCGTCAAGCAGGGCGCCAAGAGATGGTTCTTCATCAGCGCCGACTACGCCTTCGGCAAGGACCTCGAGGCGAACGCCACTGCCGAGGTGAAGGCGGGTGGCGGCGAGGTGCTGGGCAGCGTCCGCCACCCGCTCGGCAATGCGGACTACTCGTCCTTCATCCTGCAGGCGCAGGGTTCGCAGGCCGACGTGATCGGCATCGCGAACGCGGGCGACGACACCTCGAACGTGATCAAGCAGGCCGGCGAGTTCGGGCTGACGCAGCGGCTCGCGGGGCTGATCGTCAACGTCAACCACATCGCCTCGCTGGGATTGCCCGCGATGCAGAACGTCTACCTGATGGTGCCGTTCTACTGGGACCGCGACGAGGGCACGCGCGCCTTCGCGAAGCGCTTCGTCGCGCGGCACCCGCGCGGCAACGCGCCGAACGACATGCAGGCCGGGGTCTATTCGGGCATCCTGCACTTCCTGAAGGCGGTCGAGGCTCTCGGGGGTTCGGCAGCGGACGGGCGCTCGGTCGTCGCCAAGATGAAGGAGATGCCGGTCGACGACCCGATCTTCGGCCCCGGGCGCATCCGCGAGGACGGGCGCAACCTGCATCCCATGTACGTCTACGTCACGAAGACGCCCGCGGAATCGACCGGCAAGTGGGACAGCCTGAAGCTCGTGAGCGTGGTCCCCGCGGAGGAATCGTTCCGGCCGCTCGCGGAGGGCGGCTGTCCGATGGTCGCCAAATGACCGGGGGGCCGCGACCCGGCGGCTCCCACCTGTTCGAGAGGCGTCCGGACGGCAGCCTGATCGTCACGGCCGCGGCGCCGCTCGGCCCCTATCCGGCCGGCCTCACGGCCCACCTCGTGCGGCACGCGCGCGCCTCGCCCGGGCGCACGTTCCTGGCGCGGCGCGGCCCGGACGGCGGGTGGGAGCACCTGACCTACGCGGACACGCTCGCGCGGGTGGAGCGCATCGCGGCGGGCTTCCTGGCACGGGGCCTATCGGCCGAGCGCCCGCTGATGATCCTCTCCGGCAACGGCTTCGAGCACGCGCTGGCGTCGCTCGCGGCGCTGCACGCGGGCATCGCGGTCGCGCCCGTGTCGCCCGCCTATTCCACGGTCTCGCAGGACCACGCGCGGCTCCGCGAGATCGTTGGGCTCCTGACCCCGGGCCTGGTCCTGGCAGTGGAGGGCGCGCGCTACGCCCGGGCGGTCGCCGCCGCGGTGCCGGCAGACACGGAGGTCGCGACCCTCGATCCAGGCACGATGGACCGGCCCGCCACCGCCTTCGCGGACCTCGAGGCCGACGATCCCGGCGGCGTCGCCCGGGCGCACGGCGCGGTCGGGCCGGACACGATCGCGAAGTTCCTCTTCACCTCGGGCTCGACCGGGATCCCGAAGGCCGTCATCACCACGCACGGCATGCTGAGCGCGAACCAGGCGATGCTCGCCGCGCGCTACCCGTTCCTCGCCGAGACGCCCCCGGTCCTCGTGGACTGGCTCCCGTGGCACCACGTCTTCGGCGGCAGCCACAACTTCAACCTCGTGCTGGCCCATGGCGGCACGCTCTACATCGACGAGGGCCGGCCGGTTCCGGCGGCCTTCGACGCGACGGTGCGGAACCTGCGCGAGGTGGCGCCGACGCTCTATCTCACCGTGCCCAAGGGCTTCGAGGCCCTGGTGCCGCACCTGCGCCACGACCGTGAGCTCCGCGAGCGCTTCTTCAGCCGCTTGCAGGTGAACTTCTACGCCGCCGCCGGCCTGCCGCAGCCCGTCTGGGACGCGCTGGACGCGCTGGCGATCGAGACGGTCGGCCGCACGGTGCCGATGCTGACCGGGCTCGGCGCGACCGAGACCGCGCCCTTCGCCCTCGTGACGGACGACGGGCCGGGGCGCGCCGGGCAGGTCGGGCTGCCGGCCGCGGGCCTCACCCTCAAGCTCGCTCCCGTGGGCGCGAAGATGGAGGCGCGCGTGAAGGGCCCGAATGTGACGCCGGGCTACTGGCGGCGGCCGGACCTCACCGCCGCGGCCTTCGACGCGGAGGGTTTCTACCGCCTCGGCGACGCGCTGATCCCCGTCGATCCGACCGACCTCGCGCGCGGCTTCCTGTTCGACGGGCGCCTCAACGAGGATTTCAAGCTGACGACCGGGATCTGGGTCAGCGTCGGCCCCTTGCGCGCCGCCTTCCTCGACGCCTTCGCGCCGCTCGTGCGCGACGTCGCGATCGCGGGCGAGGAACGCGACACCGTGGCGGCCCTCGTCTTCCCGGATCTCGCGGCCTGCCGGGACCTCCTGCCGGCCGGCGCCTGCGCGCAAGACGACGACGCGGGCGTGCTCGACGACCCGGTCGTGCGCCGCGCCTTCGCGACGCGGCTCGCGGCGCTCGGGGCCGACGCCACGGGCTCCTCGAACCGCGTCGCGCGGCTGCGACTCCTGGCCGAGCCTCCGGCGCTCGACCGCGACGAGGTGACCGACAAGGGCTCGATCAACCAGCGCGCGGTCCTGCGCGGCCGCGCGGCGGATGTCGAGGCGCTCTACGCCGATCCTCCCGCACCCAACATCATCTTCCCGCAGACCGCGGTCGGTCAGGAGACCACATGACCGGGACGGGGCCGATCGAGGGCTTCGCGAACGCGCGCGAGCTCACCGTGGAATGGGGGCATTGCGACCCCGCGGGCATCGTGTTCAACCCGCGCTTCTTCGAGTTCTTCGACTGGTCGACGGCGCTCCTCATGGAGGCCGCGACGGGCCACCCGAAGGCCGAGATGCTGCGCATCCACGACCTCGTGGGCATCCCGCTCGTCGCCACCGAGGCGAAGTTCCTGCGCCCCGCGCGCTACGGCGACCGCGTGACGATCGACTCGAGGGTGGTGGAGGTGGGCCGATCGAGCTTCACGGTGCGCCACCGGCTGCACCACGACGGCGATCTCGCCTGCGAGGGCCTGGAGCGGCGCGTCTGGGCGGGCCGTCATCCCGACAACCCGGCCCGCATGAGCGCGAAGGCCATCCCGGACGATCTCGCACATCGCCTCCGGGGCGGCTGAGGTCAGTCCGGTGCGGAATCCTCTCCCGTCCCGTCGCGGCAGGCGCGTTCCACGCGCTTGAGGAGCGCGAGGAAGGTCTCCCGCTCGTCCGCCGTGAGGTCGGCCGCGATGCGGCCCTCGTGGAGCGCCTCGCGCCGGTGGAGCTCGGCCAGCAGGTCCGCGCCCGCGTCCGTGAGGAAGAGCGCCTGAGAGCGCCGGTCCGAGGGCGAGGGCATGCGCCGCACGAGGCCGCGCCGCTCCAGGTCGTCGAGCAGCGGACCCATATTGGCGCGCTTGATGCCGAGGAGCTCGCCCACCCGGCTCGGCTTGAGCCCCGGGCTCGCCTCCGCGACGTTCAGGACGCCGAGCTGCGTCTGGCGCACGCCGAGATCCGAGAACGTGTCGACGAAGCTGCGCGACACCGCCACCTGGGCCCGGCGCATGACATAACCGACCAGGCTCTCCAGACGCGACAGCGCGCGGTGCGTCCCGTCCATCCGTCGCGCTACCCCCACACCTCGCGCGCCACCTCGACGATCATGCCGAGCTTCGCCCATTGCTCGCCCTCGGCCAGCGAGTTGCCTTCCTGGGTTGACGCGAAGCCGCATTGGGGGGAGAGGCAGAGCTGCTCGATCGGCGCGAAGCGGGCGGCCTCCTCGACGCGCCTCTCGACATCCTCCCTCTTCTCGAGCGAGCCGGTCTTCGACGTCACGAGGCCGAGCACGACCTGCTTGTCGCCCCTCGGCAGGTGCCGCAGCGGCTCGAAGCCGCCGGCCCGGTCCGTGTCCCATTCCATGAAATAGCCGTCGATCGGCATCTCGTTGAACAGCACCTCCGCGACGGGCTCGTAGCCGCCGGACGCGATGAAGGTCGAGCGGAAATTGCCGCGGCACAGGTGCATCGTGACCTGGAGGTCGTCCGGTTTGTCCTTGAGGGCCTCCCGCACCATCCCGGCATAGATGTGGGGCTGCCTCTCGGGGTCGTCGCCGCGCTGGCGCAGCATCTCGCGCTGCTCCGGGTCGCACAGATACGCGAACGAGATGTCGTCGAGCTGGAGATAGCGGCAGCCCGCGTCGTAGAACGCGTGGACGGCCTTGTTGTACGCCCGTCCGAGGTCGGCGTAGAACTCCTCCATATCGGGATAGACGCCCGCGTTCATCATCTTCCGGCCGCCGCGATAGTGCAGCATGCTCGGTCCCGGGATCGTCATCTTGGCCACGCGGTCGGTATTGGCCTTCAGGAACCGGAAATGCTCGATCATCGGGTGATCCGTGAAGCCGATCCTGCTGGTGACCCGCAGGGCCTTGGTGATGCCGACGCCGCCCTTGAAGTTCATGCCGGAATCGGCCTCGATCGAGGTCACGCCCTCGAGGTGCTCCAGGAAGTCGAAGTGCCAGTAGGCGCGGCGGAACTCGCCGTCGGTCACCGCCTGGAGGCCGATCTCCTCCTGGCGGCGGATGAGCGCGACGATCTCGCGGTCCTCGATCTCCTTCAGGGCCGCGTCGTCGATCCGGCCCTCGGCGCGCTGCTCGCGCGCGTCCTTGAGGGGCGCGGTGCGCAGCAGGCTGCCGACCATGTCGGCGCGGAACGGTGGTTTTGGACGTTGCATGTTGGTCTCCTCGGGGAGGGGTTTAGCGGAGCAGGTCAGGCGGCCGCAACGCCGAGCAGGCGCTCCAGCGGTTCCGGGTCGGCGATGAGCGCCCGGCTCGCGGCGGCCAGGACCACGCTCCCGCGCTCCAGCACGAGTGCGCGGTCCGTGCAGGACAGGATCTTGCGGGCATGCTGCTCGACGATCACCGCCGCGAGGCCCTCCTTTCGGGTGATGCGCGTCACGGCCGCCAGCAGTTCCTCCACGATGAGGGGCGCGAGCCCCTCGGTCGGCTCGTCGAGGAGGAGGAGCCTCGGGTTGAGGACGAGCGCGCGGCCGATCGCCAGCATCTGCTGCTCGCCGCCGGAGAGCTGGCCGCCGAGGTTGGAGCGGCGCTCCTTCAGGCGGGGGAACATCGCCCAGACCCGGCCGAGGTCCCAGGGGCCGCGGCGGGCGATCGCGGTCAGGTTCTCCTCGACCGTGAGGGAGCGGAAGATGTTGCGCTCCTGCGGCACCCAGCCGATGCCGGCGCGCGCGCGGCGCTCCGGCGCCAGCGCGGTGACGTCGCGGCCGCGGAGCCTGACCGTCCCGGCGCGGTGCCGCGTGACCCCAATGACGGTGTCGATCAGCGTCGTCTTGCCGACGCCGTTGCGGCCGAGCACCGCCAGCGTCTCGCCCTCGCGCAGCACGAGGTCGATCCCGTGCAGCACGACGGCGTCGCCGTAGCCGGCCTTGAGGCCCGCGAGCTCGAGGAGAGGCGGCTCAGCCATGACCGCCCTCGCCCCCGCCCTCGCCGAGATAGACCGCCCTGACCCTCGGGTCGGCCGCGACCTCGGCGGCCGGGCCGCTGACGAGCAGCGTGCCCTCCACCATCACCGTGATGCGGTCCGCGAAGCTGAACACGAGGTCCATGTCGTGCTCGATGAGCAGCACCGCGACGTCGCGCGGCAGCGACGCCACGGCCGCGAGCACGTCCTGCCGCTCGGCCTGCGGCACGCCCGCCGCCGGCTCGTCGAGGAGCAGCACGCGCGGGCGGCACGCGAAGGCGGCCGCGAGTTCGAGCAGCCGCTGCCGGCCGTAGGGCAGCGTGCTCGTGCGGTGGCCGAGCACGTCGTCCAGCCGGAAGCGGGCCGCGATGTCGGCGATCTCGCGGTCGATGTCCTGGCGGGTCCCGAGGCGGCGCCACCAGCCGCCTCCCACGCCCATGCGCTGCGAGACCGCAAGGCCGATCGTCTCGACGGGCGTCAGGTCGCGGTAGAGCTGGTTGATCTGGAACGTCCTGACGAGGCCGCGCCGCACCCGGCGGTCCGGCGGGAGCCGGGTGACGTCCTCGCCCCCGAGCAGGACCCGCCCGGCGCTCGGGTCGAGGCTGCCCGACAGGAGGTTCACGAAGGTGGTCTTGCCGGCGCCGTTCGGCCCGATCAGCGCGTGGCGCGCGCCGGGCTCCAGGCCGAACGAGACGCCGTTCGTCGCGGTGAACCCGCCGAAGCGCTTCACGAGGCCGACCGTCTCCAGCGCGTAGGCTGCCACGGCTCAGCGCTCCCCGGCGGCGGCGGGCCGGCGCAGCAGCGCGCGGAGGCGCAGGCCCATCCCCTCGCGCCCGACCATCACCAGGGTGACGAGCGCGAGGCCGAGCCAGAACCCCCAATATTGCGGCGTGAAGCCGGACAGGACGTCCTGCAGCACCCGGTACAGGACGGCCCCGATCAACCCGCCGTAGAGCCAGCCCGCACCCCCGATCACGAGCACGATCAGGACGTCGGCCGAGCGATGGACGTCGAACACGTCGAGCGACACGAACTGGCTCGTCTGGGCGAGGAGCGCGCCCGCGATCCCCGCGTAGACGGCGGACAGCGTGTAGCCGGCGACGAGGCGCGCCGCGACGGGTACGCCCTGCTGGCGCGCCTTGACGCCGTTCTGCCCGATGGCCGAGAGCGACAGCCCGAAGGGCGAGTTGACGACGCGCCGTGCCACCACGAACAGCCCGAACAGGACCGCGAGGCTGTAGGCGTGGGCGGTCTCGCCCGCCATGTCGAACCCGAAGCGGCCGAGGACCGGATCGATCGCCACGCCCTGGAGCCCGTCGGCGCCGCCCGTCAGGGCGGGCAGCCGGTTCGCGATCTCGCCCAGGATGAGCGAGACGCCGAGCGTCACCATGAGACGTGTCAGGTCCGCGCCGCGCAGAACCAGGAAGCTCGTCGCGAAGCCGAGAAGACCGGCCGCGAGCCCCGCGGCCGCGAGGCCGGACAGCGGCTCCCCGGTCACCGACTTGGCGTAGAGCCCCGCCACGTAGGCGCCCAGCCCGAGGAAGGCCGCGTGGCCGAGCGACACGATGCCCGCGTAGCCGAGCACGAGGTCGAGCGAGAGCGCGAACAGCCCCAGGATGGCGATCTCGTTCAGGATCAGGTGCTGGCCCGGCAGGAGCGGCACCGACAGGGCGGCGGCGATCCAGAACGCGGCCTCGAGCGGCCGCCATCGCGCGCGGCGCTTCAGCATCGCGGCGACTCGCAGGCGGAGCTCCGGGCTCGCGACGGGAAGGCTCGCGCTCATGCGCGGCGGGCGAAGAGGCCCTGCGGCCTCACGAGGAGCACCACGATCATGACCGTGTAGATGACGAAGGCCCCGAAGGCCGGCACGTAATACTTGCCCGCCACGTCCGCGACGCCGAGCAGGATCGCGGCCAGGAACGGGCCCGTGATGCCGGACGTCCCGCCGAGCGCCACGACGATCAGGAAGTAGATCATGAACTTGAGCGGGAAGCCCGGATCGAGCCCGAGGATCTCCGTGCCGAGCGCCCCGCCGAGGCCCGCGAGGCCGGACCCGACCGCGAAGGTCGCGGCGAAGATGAACCCGACATCGATGCCGAGCCCGCGCGCGACGCGCGGATCGTCGACGGCGGCGCGCAGCCGGCTGCCGAACCGGGTGCGCGTCAGCACGAGCTGGAGCGCCACGGCCAGCACCGCGCAGACCGCCACCACGAAGGCCCGGTAGCGGCCGACCAGGATGCCCGCGACCTCCACGCGGCCCTGCAACCAGTCGGGCAGACGGATGAGCTGCTGCTGCGAGCCCGCGAGGTAGTCCGTCGCGGCGATCGCCATGAACACGAGGCCGATGGAGAACAGCAC
>CAXUHE010000022.1:0-3092 GCA_964250725.1 uncultured Enterovirga sp.
CCACGATGCCGATCTCGCCGAGGCCCTTCACGCCCATCGGGCTCACCTTGTCGTCGTGCTCCTCCACGAAGATCACGTCGATGTCGTGCACGTCGGCGTTGGCGGGGACGTGGTACTCGGCGAGGTTGTGGTTCATGAAGCGGCCGAGGTTGTGGTCCTGCATGCTCTCCTCGTGCAGCGCCATGCCGAGGCCCATCACGACGCCGCCGAGGATCTGGCTGCGGGCCGTCTTCGGGTTGAGGATCCGGCCCGCCGCGACCGCGTTCACGATCCTGACGACGCGCACGACCCCCAGCTCCTCGTCGACCCTCACCTCCGCGAACACGGCGGAGTGCGTGTAGGCCGAGTGGCGCATGTTGGTCAGGAGCGACGGCGAGGCCGTCTCCTCGGCCTCGATCCGGTCGACGCCGCCCGCCCGCATCGCGTCTGCGAAGGTCATGGCCCGCGCGGGATCGGCGTCCGGCACGATGCGTCCGTCCCTGAAGCTCACATGCTTCAGCGACGCGTTGGCGAGGGGCGAATCGTCCTGCGAGCGCGCATGGGCGAGGAGCTTCTCGCGGATCGCGTAGCACGCCGCCTGCACGGCCGACCCCGACGAGGCCGCCGTCCACGACCCGCCCTGGACCGGTGAGGTCGAGAGCCGGGAATCGCCGATCCTGGCCGTCACCGCCTCCATCGGCAGGCCGAGCGCGTCGGCGCCGATCTGCGTCAGGATCGTCCAGGTGCCGGTGCCGATGTCGGACGCCGCCCCGGAGACCTCCAGCCTGCCGTCGATCGTCAGCACCGCTTTGGCGGCGCTCTTCATCAGGTAGGCTTCCCAGCAGCCCGTCGCCATGCCGAGCCCGACGAGCTCGCGCCCCTCCTTCATCGAGCGTGGCGCGGGCCGGCGGCGCGACCAGCCGATCCGCTCGGCGCCCTGCCGGTAGCACTCGCGCAGCTCCTTGGAGGTGAAGGCCTTGTTCTCGCTCTCGTCCTTCTCCGCGTAGTTGAGCAGCCGCAGCTCGACGGGGTCGATGCCGGCCCGCTCGGCCAGCTCGTCCATGGCGATCTCGAGCGCGAACACGCCCGTCGCCGCGCCGGGCGCCCGCATGTCGCCGGGCGTGTAGGTGTCGAGCTCGGCGAGCTGATACGTCACCGCGACGTTGTCGCAATGGTACATCAGGGCCGACCAGTTCACGATCGTCTCCTGGTACTCCTCGAACCGGGACGTGCCGGAGACGGCGTCGTGCCGGATGGACTGCAGCGCGCCGTCCGGGCCGGCCCCGAGCCTGATCGTCTGCAGCGTGTGCGGGCGGTGCGTGAAAGTGAACATCTGGTCGCGGGTGAGCACGACCTTCACGGACCGCTCCAGCTCCAGCGCCGCCATCACGGCGAGGAAGAGCTGGTACTGCGGCCTCAGTCCCGATCCGAAGGCCCCGCCGACATACTGGTTCATGACCCGCACGTCGTCGGGCTTCAGCCCGAAGACGCTGGCCACGTATTTCTGGCTGTTCTGCGAGCCCTGCACCTTGTCGTGGATGGTGAGCTTGCCGTCGCCCTCCCAGATCACGGTCGAGGCGTGCGGCTCCATCGGGTTGTGGTGCTCGATCGCGTGCGTGTAGTCCTGCGCCACGTGGATCGCGGCCGACCCGAACGCGCCCGGGGCGTCGCCGCGCGGCTTCGGCGGAGGCTTGATGCCGGCGCGGTTCTTGTGCGGCGGATGGGCGTACGGCCGCGCCGCCTCGAGCGCCGTCAGGTGCTCGTCCTTCTCGTACGCGATGCGCAGGAGCGAGGCGGCGTAGGCCGCGACGTGGAAGCTCTCCGCCACCACGAGCGCGACCGGCTGCCCGCTGAAATGGATCTCGGCATCGTAGAAGGGCCGGAACGGCGAGCCGGGCGGCGCGACTTCGTCCTGGTAGTTGTAGTCGAGCCAGGCGGTGCGGCGCCGGTTCGCGTGGCTGAACACGGCGAGCACGCCCGGAACGGCGAGCGCCGCCGCGGCGTCGAGCGACGTGATCCGGCCGCGCGGGATCGCGCTCGACACGACGATGCCGTGAGCGAGGTCGGGCGCGTCGAACTCGGCCGCGTAGCGGGCGGCGCCGGTGACCTTGAGGGGACCGTCGACCCGGCTCACGGCGGTGCCGACGAACATGTCTGGTGCGGGCATGGAGGACCTTACTGGATGCGCTTGTCGGTCTGCGATTGCGGACGTCCCGCGGCTGCCTGGCCGAGGGCGCGGCCGATCGCCCGCCGGGCGAGCTCGACCTTGAAGCCGTTATGCTCGAAGCCTTTCGCGTCCCGCAGCAGGTGCTCGGCCGCCGCCTCGAACGTCGCGGCCTCTGCCGGCCGGCCGACGAGCAGCGCCTCCGTCCCGGCATCGCGCCAGGGCTTGTGCGCGACGCCGCCGAGCGCGAGCCGCGCCTGCGCGATCACGCCGCCGTCGAGCTTGATCACCGCCGCGACCGAGACGAGCGCGAAGGCGTAGGAGAGCCGGTCGCGCAGCTTCAGGTAGGTGTGGTGCGCGCTGAAATCCTCGGCCGGCAGCTCGACCGCCGTGACGAGCTCGTCCGTCCGCAGGTTCGTGTCGCGCTCGGGGCTGTCGCCCGGCAGGCGATGGAACTCGCCGAACGGGATCGCGCGCTCGCCGCCGGGGCCGGTGACGTGCACCGTCGCGGCGAGCGCCACGCACATGTCGGAGGGGTGCGTGGCGATGCAATGCTCGCTCGTGCCGAGCACGGCGTGGATGCGGTTCTGGCCCGCGATCGCCGGGCAGCCGGTCCCGGGCTCGCGTTTGTTGCAGGGCGTCGCCGTGTCGTAGAAGTAGTAGCAGCGGGTGCGCTGGAGCAGGTTGCCGCCGGTCGAGGCCGCGTTGCGCAGCTGCGGCGACGCGCCGGCCAGGATCGCGCTGGCGAGGAGCGGGTAGCGGGCCTCGATGCGCGGATCGTAGGCGACGTCCGCGTTGGTCACGAGCGCGCCGATCCGCAGCCCGCCGGCCGCGGTCTCCTCGATCTCGCGCAGCGGCAGCCGGGTGATGTCGACGACCCGGGTCGGGCGCTCGACGTCGTATTTCAGGAGGTCGACGAGGTTCGTGCCCGCCGCCAGGAACACGGTGC
>CAXUHE010000022.1:3102-4641 GCA_964250725.1 uncultured Enterovirga sp.
GGCCACGAACTTGGCGTGGGGGTCGCCCGCGACAGCCCGCACGGCGTCCGCGACGCTCTCGGCGCGGGTGTAGGCGAAGTTGTTCATCGCCCCGCGCCCCCGCCGGCCGACCGCACCTCGTCGACCGCCGCCACGATGTTCACGTAGGCGCCGCAGCGGCAGATGTTGCCGCTCATCAATTCGCGGATGTCGTCTGTCGAGCGGGCGTGCCCCTCCTCCAGGAGCCCGACCGCAGAGCAGATCTGCCCCGGCGTGCAGTAGCCGCACTGGAACGCGTCGTGGTCGACGAAGGCCTGCTGCATCGGGTGCAGCTTCCCGTCCGGTCCCGAGAGGCCCTCGATCGTCACGATCTCGGACCGCTCCGCCATGACGGCGAGCGTCATGCAGGCGAGCACGCGCTGCCCGTCGACGAGAACGGTGCAGGCGCCGCATTGGCCGTGGTCGCAGCCCTTCTTGGAGCCGGTCAGCCCGATATGCTCGCGCAACGCGTCGAGCAGGGTCGTGCGCCCGTCGATCGCCAGGCGATGATCCTGTCCATTGACGTGGAGGCTGAGGGTGACCGGCGCCCGCCCGTCCGGGCCGCCCCGGAGACCCGCGACGGGGCGCGAACCACTTCCGGTGTCATCTGGCGAGAAGGGTTCGGCCATAGGCCGTTCGCGGACATCGTTCAGATCGTTCATGGCCCGGCTCCGCAACATCTTGGGGAGGTGTCGCCGCACGAACACCTTCGCGCGGCGACAGGTGAACGGATCGCGGAGAGTGCGGTTCCTGGAACCGCTCCAGGGTGTGCGGTCCGACGCTTGCGCGGCGCGTCAGCGACGGTCAGCGCCGACCGCCGCCCGGACATTCGCGAAACCGTCCCGGCGCAAGAGCGCCGCGAGGTCGCGTCCCATGCGGAGGGCGAGGCCCGGCCCCTCGTAGATCATCGCGGAGTAGAGCTGCACGAGCGAGGCGCCCGCGCGGATCTGCGCGTAGGCATCGGCGCCCGACGCGATGCCGCCGCACCCGACGAGGGGCACGCGGCCGCCGGTCAGGCGATGGAGCGCCGCGAGACGATCGAGCGAGAGCCGGGCGAGCGGCGCGCCGGAGAGGCCGCCCGTCTCGGCGCGATGGCGGCTCGACAGGCTGGACGGACGGGCGATCGTCGTGTTGCCCATGACGAGGCCGTCGAGCCCGGTCTCGAGCGCGACCTCCGCGACGTCCTCCAGCGCGGCGTCGTCGAGGTCGGGCGCGAGCTTCACGAGGAGCGCAGGGCGGCATCCCGCGCCCGCCACGGCCGCGTCGCGCGCCGCGCGGGTCGCGAGGATGATCCGCCGCATGGCGTCCCGGCCCTGGAGGGCGCGCAGGCCCGGCGTGTTCGGCGAGGAGACGTTGATGACGAGGTAGTCCGCCGAACCCGACAGGCGTGCCGCGCCCTCGGCGTAATCCGCCGCCTCGTCGGCCGTGTCCTTGTTCTTGCCGAGGTTGACCCCGACGCAGCCTCTTCGACGACGCCGGCCGAGGCGTTCGAGAAGAAGGCCGGCGTCTGCCAGGATTTCG
>CAXUHE010000022.1:4651-6806 GCA_964250725.1 uncultured Enterovirga sp.
GGCCGAGGCGTGTCGCCACGGCGTCGAGCCCCTGGCTGTTCAGGCCGTAGCGGTTGATGACGGCCCGGTCCTCGACGAGGCGGAACACGCGCGGGCGCGGGTTGCCGGGCTGCGGGCGCGGCGTGACGCCGCCGACCTCGACATGGCCGAACCCGAGGCCCAGCAGCGCGTCCGGTGCCTCCGCGTGCTTGTCGAACCCCGCCGCGAGACCGATCGGGTTCGGCAGCCGCACTCCCCAGAGTTCGGTCGCGAGGATCGGGTCCGCCGCCGGAGGGGTGCGCGCGGGCATGAGCGTGAGCGCCGCGATGGCCGCCCGATGCGCCGTCTCCGGATCGACGAGGAACAGCGCCGGGCGAAGGACGCGATAGACGGCGTCGCGGATCACCCAGTCAAACTGACCCGCGGTCCTTCGGCCGGTCGAGGTCCCATTCGTGCAGGCGGACTGCCCCGTAGCCAAGCAGCAGGACGACGATCGGCATCACCACGAATGCGAAAATCGCATACTCGTTCACGGCCTCAGCCTCCCCAAAACGTGCCTTGCCAACAGATGTAGGCCCGCGGCGGTGATAAGCCAACCAACGGCCGCCACGATCAATGTCGGCAATCCGACGTTCGCTCGAAAGTTACTCACGTTGAAGATATAACCGGCGGACGGCGTCGCGATCCCGACCGTGAAGCAGGACGTGCAGGCGGTGTTCAGTGCCGCCGCCAACAACTTCGTGCGCTCGTTCTGGATCAGGCTCATCCCGCAGGCTTGATCCGTGCGCCTCGGCCGAGCCTCTCCACGCCGGGACGCTCAGCCCACCATCCAGCTCAGGAGCCAGACGGCAGCCCAGAGGATCGCCCCGATCCATCCGATCATGGCGACGGCGCCGACCAGGATGAACAGCAATGGCCAGTGATGGACGAGCGAGGTCCGGGCCGCGCCGCCGTGCGGTCGCGGCTCCGTCTCCGCAGCCGTGTTCGACGCGGACGCCGGAGGTCGATCGGAATGATGAGTCAATCGCGCTGCTGTGGTCATGATGCTCATCGTCGACGTCCCTCTAACGGACGATGATGCATCCGGTTCACGACCGCTGTGCGTCGACGCACGGCGCGCGGGATCACCCGATCAGTAGACCACGACGCTTCGGATCGACTTGCCCTCGTGCATCAGGTCGAAACCGTGGTTGATCTCGTCGAGCGACAGCGTGTGCGTGATCAGGTCGTCGATGTTGATCTTGCCCTCCATGTACCAGTCGACGATCTTGGGGACGTCGGTGCGGCCCCGCGCGCCCCCGAAGGCCGTGCCCTTCCAGACGCGCCCGGTCACGAGCTGGAACGGACGGGTCGCGATCTCGCGGCCGGCTTCCGCCACCCCGATGACGATCGATTCGCCCCAGCCGCGATGGCAGCATTCCAGCGCCTGGCGCATGACGTCGGTGTTGCCGGTCGCGTCGAAGGAGAAGTCCGCGCCCCCACCCGTCAGGTCGACGACCGCCTCCACGACCTTGTCGCGCCCGACACTCTTCGGGTTGATGAAATGCGTCATGCCGAACCGCTCGGCCATGGCGCGCCTGTCGTCGTTGAGGTCGATCCCGATGATCTTGTCGGCCCCCACCATACGGGCGCCCTGGAGCACGTTGAGGCCGATCCCGCCGAGCCCGAAGACTGCGACGTTCGCGCCGGGCCACACCTTGGCGGTGTTGACCACGGCGCCGACCCCCGTCGTCACGCCGCACCCGATGTAGCAGATCTTGTCGAAGGGGGCGTCCTCTCGCACCTTCGCGACCGCGATCTCGGGCAGGACCGTGAAGTTCGAGAAGGTCGAGCAGCCCATGTAGTGGAACACGACGTCGCCGCCGCGGGGAGCGGCACGCACGCCCTCGCAGGTGAACCGGCTCGTGCCGTCGGGCATCACGCCCTGTCCCTGGGTCGCGCGGATCGCGGTGCAGAGGTTCGTGCGCCGCGAGAGGCAGCTTTTGCAGTTGCGGCATTCGGGCGTGTAGAGCGGGATGACGTGGTCGCCGGGCCCGACGGAGGTCACGCCGGCCCCGATTTCGCGCACGATGCCCGCGCCCTCGTGGCCGAGGATCGCCGGGAACTTGCCCTCGCTGTCCATGCCGGAGAGCGTGTAGGCGTCGGTGTGGCAGATGCCGGTCGCCATGATCTCGAC
>CAXUHE010000022.1:6816-26694 GCA_964250725.1 uncultured Enterovirga sp.
GCACCTCGCCGGCCTTCGGCCCCGCGATGTCGACGGTCTCGATCGTCAGCGGTTTGCCCGCCTCCCAGGCGACGGCCGCGCGCGATTTCATGAGCTTCTCCTCGACGGTGCCCGCGCTCTATCCAGGATCGGCGCTGCGGGCAAACGGGGATGCGACGAACGACGCCGCGTTGCCGCCACGATTGAAGGCGAGAACGCAACCTTCTAACAAGCCGCCAGCATGATCGCCCTCAGGGACGTCTCCAAGCACTACCGGGTCGCGGGCCACCGCCGCCAGGTGCTGCGCAACATCTATGCGAACTTCGAGTCGGGCTCGAGCTACGGCATCCTGGGCATCAACGGGGCCGGCAAGTCGACGCTGATGCGGTTGCTCGCCGGCACCGAACAGCCGACCACCGGCAGGATACGGCGGACGACGCGGGTCTCCTGGCCGCTCGGCTTCTCGGGAGGCTTCCACCCGCAGATGACCGGCCGCGAGAACCTGAAATTCGTGGCCCGCGCCTACGGCGAGAACGTCCGCGACGTGACGAGCTTCGTGGAGGATTTCGCCGAACTCGGCGACTTCCTGGATGCGCCGGTGCGAACGTATTCCTCCGGCATGCAGGCGCGCCTCGCCTTCGGGCTCAGCATGTCGGTCGAGTTCGACTGCTACCTGATCGACGAGGTGACGGCGGTCGGCGACGCCCGTTTCGCGGCCAAGTGCAACCAGGTGTTCAACAGCCGCCGCGGCAGCTGCGACATCATCATGATCTCGCACGGCATGGAGACGCTCAAGGAATATTGTACGAAGGGCGTCGTCGTGGCGGACGGGAACGTGCTGTTCTTCGACGACATCGACGACGCGATCGAACTCTACCGACGCATGAACTTCTGACAGGCTGATCGACGATGCAGGACCAGGCGACGCTGCCTCAGATCCCGAAGCGCGAGCAGGCGCTCGAGCGCTCGCAGAAGGTGAGCCGCGCCCTCCACGACGCCGCCCGCAAGGCGCGGCTCACGGTCCGGAGCGGCGGGGGGTGGCAGGCCGGCATGTCGCGTGGAGGGCGCGCGTCGCGCTCCTTCGCGATGAACTCCGCGATCGTGATCTTCGTGTTGCCGACGCTTCTGGCGGCGATCTTCTTCGGGCTCATCGCGACCGACCAGTTCGAGACCGAGAGCCAGTTCGCCGTGCGCGGCCGCGAGATCGGCCCGACCGACATGCTGGGATCGATCGGCATCCCGTCCATCACGCAGGCGCAGGACGGGCTCGTCATCATCGATTACCTGCACAGCCGCGCCCTCATCGAGAAGCTCGAACGGGAGATCGACCTCCGGGCGATGCTCTCGCGTCCGGAGATCGACCGGTTCAGCCGCCTCGATCCGTCGGAGCCGATCGAGGATGTCGTGCGCTACTGGCGCAAGCGCATCTACGCCAGCATCGACACGTCCGGGATCGTGATGGTGCGCGTGCGCGCTTTCACCGCGGAGGATGCGCTGACGCTGGGCCGGGCGTTGCTGGCGGCGAGCGAGCAGCTCGTGAACGACATGTCGACCCGCTCGCGCCGCGACGCGCTCGCGGGCGCTCAGGAGGAGGTCGCGAAGGCCGAGAGCCGGCTGATCTCCGTGCGGGAAGAGTTCCGGCGGTTGCGCGACAAGGAGCGGATGATCGACCCGACGAAGAGCGCCGACGCGCTGACGAAGCTCATCGGCGAATTGCAGTTGGACAAGATCAAGCTTCAGAACGAGTATCAGGTGAGTTCGCGCTCGCTCAGTCCGACAGCGCCACAGATGCAGGTCCTCAAGTCGCGCATCGACGCCGTGTCGGGCCAGATCAGCGGCATCCAGAACGAGATGACGGCGTCCAAGTCGGGCGGCGAGGTCCCGATGTCGGGATCCTTCGCGAGTTTCGACAAGGCACGGCTCGACCAGGCCTGGGCCGAGAAGTTCTACCAGACGGTCGCAGCCTCGATGGAGAAGGCCCGCCTCGATACGGAGCGCCAGCAGGTCTATCTGGAGAGCTTCGTGACGCCGGTTCTCCCGCAATCGCCGGAATACCCGCGACGGGTGTGGAACACGACGCTGGTCGCGCTCTGCTCGTTCCTCGCCTGGTTCGCGCTGAACTATATCCGCTCCTCCCTGAAGAGCTGAGCCTCCCGCAAGCGGACGCGCACCCGTCCGACGTTCGGGCATGCTGTTCGACATCGAGAGCGATCGGGCGGACCGCGTGTCGGGCTGGGTCGTGCCGGACCACCCGTCCGCACAGCCCGTCGTCGTGGCCTCGAGCGGCCGGGACTTGCGGTTGCGGGTCCTCGCCGGGGACGCCCGGCCGGACCTCGTCCAGCGCCGGCTTCACGCGACCGGTCTATGCGGGTTCCGGCTCGACGCGCAGGCCTGGCCGGCCCTCCGGGACGGGGCGGACATCCAGCTCTACGAGGAGGGCTCCAACATCCTGATCTATCGCAGGATGTCGGAGCCGGGGCTGCCGATCCGGTTGTTCCAGCTCGAGACCCAGAGCCTGCCGTTCTACCCGCTCGTCGGGGAACTCTGCCCACACGTCCGGATGATCTATTCGGGCTGCGAGACGATCGGCGAGGAGAGCCTGACCGGGATCCTCACCATCGGGTTCACCGACTCGATCTTCGTCTCCGGCGCGGTCAGCTACCGGCGCTACGAGCCCTACCTGCGAGAACGGGCCTTCCGCCGCGTCGTCCTCCTCTGCGACCCCGTCCGCGAGCCTGCCACCCGCATCCTGCGCCTGAAGGCCTGCGCGGGCGAACCGCCCGAAAGCTGGCGGAGGCTCGGCCAGGGCCGTCTGGTCGAGGCCTTCGCCGAGGTCGATCCTTTCGATCATCGCTCGCTGACGCGCTGCCTGCGCGGCTTGTCGGACGAGGACTTCATGTCGCTCGCGAACCCGCTCACGCGGCTCCTCGGAGCGGCCCGGCCCTGGGAGGTTCCAGGGGCCGACCAGGCGGGAGCCGCACTGGACAGTCTCTCGCAGTTCGACGTCGTGGGGTTCGACGACGACCTGTCCGGGTTCATCGCGTCGGTCGAGGCGCTGACGGGCCGCCGCAACGTTCTGACATCACGGCCGAACGAACCGGTCGACCTCATGCGCGCCGTCCACGCGCTCGGCACGTCGCCGATCGGTGGGGATCTCGTCGACCTCGATCAGAGCGTCGTCGGGCTCGCCCGCAGCGCCCTCGCGACGGTGTAGAGGATCAGGGCGAGACGCCTCGGGTCAGGCGCTATGGTCCTTCACGGCCGCGACGAGCAGCGAGATCACGCTCCAGACCGCGATCGCGCAGGCGAACACGACCGCGGTGGCGGCAGGCCTGTTGGGGAAGAGCGCGCGTTCGGCGAGCCCCGGGGGGACGAACGTCACGAGGTAGAGCTGCTGCCGGTCCGCCTCGATCCGCGATCGCTCCAGCGCGGCGAGCGTCAGGACGTACAATTTCTCGGAGAACTCGCGCTCGAGTTCGAGCCCCTCGTAGCGCGCCAGTTTCTTCGATGCCGGGTTGTCGCCACCCTCGCCCTTGGACGTGAGCTGGGACTCGATCGTGGCGATCTGGTCGTTCATGGCCCGCAGGCGCGAGGACAGGACCTGAACCGAGGGCGACGAGTCCGAGAGTGTTCGGCGCGCCGTCGCGATCTCGTTCTCGAAATCGATCTTCTGGGTCCGGAGCGCGACCAGCACACGCGACGTCGCCTCGGCGGACTTCACGGGATCGAGCGTGCCGTTTTCGTTCCGGAAATCCTCGATCGCCCCCCTGGCATCCTTGAGGCGCTTCTCGGCTCGCGCCACCTCGTCACGGGCGAAGGCGACGGTGTCGGTGCGCTTGCGCCGCGAGATGTCGTTCACGAGCTTCTCGCTCTCGACCAGGATGGCCTGCGCGATCGCCAGCGCGTCCTGCGGGCGGAAGGCGCGGACCTCCAGGCTCACGACGCCCGACAAGTTGTCGATCGAGGCGACGACCATCTTGTCCCAGTACCGCCTCAGGCGCTCCGCCGGCGCATCGGCCAGGAGGCGGGACAGGGGATCGATGTCGGGACGCGAGAAGACCTCGCGTACGCCCACCTGCTTCTCCATCTTCTCGATGAGAGGCGTGCTCTGGATGTAGCTCGCCAGGACATAGGCTTCCTGGTTGCTGTTCATCGACGTGATCGAGTTGAACATGGCGAGCGCCGTCGACGAACTGCTCGGCAGCTTCTCCCCGGCGCCGCGCACCGCGAACTTGGCCTCGGAGATGTAGACGTCGGACGCCATGAAACCGTAATACAGCCCAGCTGCGAGCGTCGGCACGACCACCATCAGGAGAAAGCTCGCCAGCAGCCCTCCGAAGCCGGATGTCGCGCTGACGACGCGAACGCGGCGGAAGCGACCCGATCTGCGCTCGATCTCGGCGAGTTCGCCGCGACGCCCCGGAGCCTTGGCCACGGCACCGGACCGCGGCAGGGGAAGAAGATCGATCCTGGCCGAAGTGTCCGTCTCGACGTCCTGCTTCAAAGTCGATCCCAATCAGGCGATCCTGCCGGCGGCCGGCGCCAGCCCTGAACGTGCCGCACCATAGCCGGGCACGAGCGGATTTCCAATTTCGGGTAACCCGGCATTGCGGCGCAAGATGGGCCGCCCGGCGGTCGCGCCTAACGGACCGTGGTGGCGACGCTGGCGCCCGAGATCACGGGAGACGCGAGCGTTCCGACGAGCGTGAGGAACTTCTGCAACTCCGCGCCGCTCGCGTTCGCCACGTAGAGCACGTCCTTGTCACGCATCGCGAAGCTGCGGGCCAGGAAGTAGTTCTTGGCGTCCCGCAACGTCAGACGGTACACGACGGGGATCAGCCGCTCACGCCTGTCGATCGCGCGGTCGGGCGCGAGTTCCCGGACGAGGGAAGGAGGCTCGAAGCGCATCAGGAAGATGCCGTCCGGATCGGACCGCAGATCCAGGAGTCCGCCCGCCTTGGCGATCGCCTCCTCCAGCGTCAGGTTGATCGTCCCGAACGACACGATCGTGTTCGCCCCGATCGCCCCGAACGCCGTGAAGGTCTGGGGCGAGCGCACGACCGTCAGGATGTCGCCCGGGCGCATGAAGACGTTCTCCTGCGGGTTCGACAGGATGAGCTCCATCGGGACCGTCACGGTGGCGTTCCCCCGCGTCAGCCGAACGAAAGCGTCGTAGACGGTGCCGCGCACGCCGCCGGCCGCCCCGATGACGTCGAGGACACGGTCGCCCCGCACGCTGAGCGGAAGCCGCGCGCCGCCCGTGACCTCGCCCGTGACGGTGACGCTGTTCGACAGGTTGCGCGACACCGTGACGAGCGCCTGAGGCTCGATCGCCTTGCCGGTGAGACGTTGAAGGACGCTCTGCTCGACCTCGCTCGGGGTTCGGCCCGCGACCTCGACCCGTCCCGCGTAGGGCACCGTGATGGCGCCGTCCCGGGTCACCGTCTGGTCGGGGATGAGCGCGCTGCGCGATCCTGTCCCGAACCGGTCCATGGCGGGAGACGAGAACAGACCGCCCGCGGCCGCCTCCCAGATCGTCACGCGGACCTCGTCGCCGACGCCGATCCTGATATCGGGAGCCGGACGGTAATCGCCGAACCGGGCGCGGAACGAAGGCCCCGGATGACTGGCCAGGATGGACACCGTGCGCTCGTCCACGTCCAGGACGACGTAGCGCTTCTCGAGATCGTTGTCGCCGTTCTTGATGACGTCGTCCGTCAACGGGCCCGAGGTCGGCAATGCGGAGCACCCCGCCATGGCCAGACTGAGCGCGAGCGCGCACCACATCGATCTCACGCGCTCAACCTCGCAACGCCCCGCACCGGCCAATCGGGCGTCCATCTGCCACCAAAAGGCGCGGGAGCATAGCGCGAGCCGCCGCCATCGGCCGTTTGCCGGCCCTTGTCGCCGGTTTGACACACCTGCCCATTCGCCACGGCGCCGGCCTCCCAACCGCCCCGGCGCCGGATTATATCGATCAAATTCCAGCGAAACGTCATCGCCCGCGCGGACACACATGAACCGGTATTTCTGGCTGCTGATGCGGTTCATCGGCGACGAGCAGAACCCCCAGGAGCGGCGCGACATCTACGATCGCGCCCGCGCGGCCTTCCTCGAACAGCTCTTCAACGCCGATCCTCCCGCGCCCGACGCCAACATCGCCTACGAGCGGCTCGCCTTCGAGGAGGCGGTGCGGACGGTCGAGGCCAGCATCGCGCGCTGGGGCCAGCACGGCGCCCCGGCGGTGAAGGGGTAGAGCGGACGCGGCGGCTTGGCCGGGAGCGACCGCTTCAGGGTCTACAGAGACGTTTGATCAAGTTGGTTATCGCATCCGGAATTGGCCGGAAGCGGAATGGCCGCTTTCGGCCGCGCAGTGTTGGAACACGGACGTTGTTCTTGCGGCTGCTTCCGACCCTTCTCGGAAGCTCAGGAGGTCCGCTTGTGGGCGTATAATCCCGTTCGGCAACCTGTCCTGGCCGAAAGCAGCCAGGCTGCTCCAGCCTCCCGGAGCGGAGAAGCCGACTTCGCGTTAAGGTCCGTGCTGACCGACTGAGCTGTTAGAGGGGCCGCCCGACGCCCGATTTCGGAGAGTAGCGCCACGACCCATTCGTCCGCCCTGATGACTGCGTGAAACGAGCTCCTTAATGTCGTCAGCGAACTCAGCAAGGTACTCTTTTTTTGTGTAAACAAAATTGTTGTGGTCTTGCACTTGACGCAGAACGTTCTGTATCCTTTCTGCTGTGCTATCGACGGCTAACAAGGGAGGCGCATAGCGCTCTACAAAGGAAATTGCTTCCCTCTGCTTGTTCATTGAAAGCAGAATTTCTGACACCCGTGTGACGTTCTGGCAAAGGTCGACTGGACTTTCGCCTTCTCGGAAAAGTATGTCGACGTTGAGTGTCCACATCTTTAGCGCCTCGCCACGATAGCCTAGACCAGCTGCCATTTCAGCAATTCTGTACCGGAAAGGGACGGTATGGCGATGCCGGTCAGGAAAGTAATCCATGACCTCCTTGTAGGCGTCTATCCAGTTTAGGCACGCCTCTTTGTGTCTGCCCTCGTTCTCGAGAATGCTGATAAGCACGCCACGTAGATGAAATTCTGTGTCTCTCGTCTCCTCCCTTTCATAAGGTAGAGACAGACCTTTTTCAGCCAATCTGCGCGCGTTTTGAGGATCGCGTTCTTCTAAGCTGGATGCCCGGATAGCGAGCGCCGTTCGGTGTACCCGGACCGGCGCTAAGTTCAGAGACGGCCTGGAAAGTGCTTCTGCACGAGCCCCCAAACGGTCCGCCGTTACAGTCCGGCCGTGTCGCAGCGCGGCAAGAGCCGTGTGCAACAGGAGATTGATCGCTGTTGGCGCTTCGCTCCTATCGTAAAGGCGTAAAATCTCATGTAGTATATCTATCTCATGGTCCGGATGTTCGTCAGTTGACTGGTTCGGCAGCATCTCTTCAAGGGCAGCTATCGCCTCTTCAAGAAGGCTGCTCGCACCAGAATCACTCTGTTCAAAGTATTTAGATATTCGTGCGTAATGGATTGCGCTTAGAAGAGCGGACTTACGTTGGTCGGGCTCACAGATCGTAATGTATTGCTCAGCGAGAAATCTCGCCATTCTACCTATGCTCTTGGATGAGGCTTTGAAGAAATCGTCAGCAGCTGAACAGGCCGGTCCAATATTTCCTTCTCGAAGATTGCGATCAATCGAAATATGGACAGATGTTGGATTTCCTGATTTCTCATCCTCAAGTTGTTGTTTGACACGTTCGTTCTCGCGCTCTTTTTCGGCTACTGCATTTTTCCAGTACTCGACGTCGACGGACAGCTTTTCAATCAAAGCCGACTTCGAGACGACTCGCTTGAGAAGTCGTCTAATAAGGAAAGACAAGCTTGCGATTACGAGCGTTAATACAAACGTTCCTACTCCGATGATCGGATCTATCCAAGCCACCCAGGCGTAGATGTCTTGCAGAAGCAACTGCATATTACGTCCTCCGCATCAGCCCTTAGCTTCATTGACCGATGAAGCCGTGATTAGGGTATGTCCGTCAGTTTGCACTGAAAAGCGATAAAGTCGGGGCTCGTTTCGTTGCTGGATCGAGAATGCGGTTGGTCGCCTTGCCCATTCGTCCGCTTAAGAGCGAGCGCGTTCCCCTCATGATCAACCGCCGGGGCGAGAAGCAGCAGGTCCGCTTACGGTCGGCCAGCCAACTCCCGCTATCCACCGAGGCTGTGTGAAAACGCTCTGATGCAAGTCAGTCAGCCGTTAAGGAGCAGTGCGCGGCGAACGTGATCGTCACCTTGTTGAAGGTTCCGCGCTCCTCACCAGGAGTGACCGTCAGCCCACGTCCTGCCCAAGCTTCACTGTAGAGATGGTCGTGGCCGCTGCTTATCGCGTGTTCTATGGCCTGCTTGAGTGAAGTGACACCTTGCGCGTCAAGAGTGATGAACAGCTCATCTTCTCGGACGTCTGTTCCGCAGACGAACTCAAGCATGCATTTTCTCCCGAATTGGTATACAAAGATGGTTTGTAGTAAATAGTGGAATCCGGCATGGCTCGCTTCGTCAAGGGCACGGATCGCCATCAAATCGCGCTTCTGCCCGACTGCCTCGACGACTACGTGGCGGCAGACAATCCAGTGCACGTTGTGGACGCCTTCGTGGACGAACTCGATCTCGCTGCCCTCGGCTTTATCGGCGTCGTGCCCGCCGGCACAGGCCGTCCGGGCTACCATCCCGCCACCCTGCTCAAAATCTACCTGTACGGCTACCTCAACCAGGTTGCTTCAAGCCGTCGCCTGGAGCGCGAGGCGGGCCGCAACATCGAGCTGATGTGGCTCACCGGCCGCCTCGCGCCCGACTTCAAGACCATCGCCGACTTCCGCCGCAACAATGGATCCGCGATCCAAGCCGCCTGCGCGCAGTTCGTGGTGCTCTGCCGCCACCTCGGCCTCCTAACCGGGGGCGTCGTGGCGCTGGACGGCAGTCGCTTTAAAGCCAGCAACACCCGCGACAAGAACTTCACGCCCGGGGCCATCCAGCGGCGAATAGAGCAGGTCGAGGCGGGCATTGCACGTTATCTCGCTGCCCTCGACACCGCCGACCGCCAGGAGGACGAGGTGGCGCAGATACGCACCACGCGTCTCGCCGAGCGGCTGGACGCGTTGCGGGCGCGGATGCGAGCGTTGCAAGCGATGGCGGTCGCCGTCGAGGTTGCGCCGGACCGCCAGATCTCGCTCACCGACCCGGACGCACGCGCCATGGCCACGAACGGCAAGGGCACGGGGCTGGTGGGATACAACGTGCAGGTGGCGGTCGATACCGAGCATCACCTCGTCGTGGCGCACGCGGTCACGAATGTCGGGCACGACCGGACCCAGCTCGCTGCCATGAGCCGTCAGGCGCGAACGGCCCTGGAGCGGGACGGCCTCAGCGTGCTGGCGGACCGGGGCTACTTCTCGGGCGAGGAGATCCTAGCCTGCGAGCGGGCCGGCATCACGGTGACGCTGCCCCGGCCGCTGACCTCGGGCGCGAAGGCGAACGGCCGCTTCGGCAAGCAGGACTTCGTCTACGACGCTGAGGCCGACGCCTATCACTGTCCGGCCGGCGAGCGGCTACCCTTCCGCTACACGAACGTGGAAGGTGGGCTGACACTCAAGCGCTACTGGACGACGGCCTGCGGGGGCTGCGCGATCAAGGCTCGCTGCACGCCCGCCAAGGAGCGGCGCGTAACGCGCTGGGAGCACGAGGCCGTGCTCGATGCCATGCAGCCTGCATGTCCTGGCCTACAACCTGAAGCGGGTGCTCGCGATCCTCGGCACTCGCCCGCTCGTGACAGCCCTGCGAGCGTGAGCCCGCAAGGCGCGCGCGCCATCATCGCTCCATGCCGCTCAGCGTTCTCACACAGCCTCCACCCTTCTACGACATTCGCCCGATCGCGTTGAATGTCCGCTTCGGAGCCGGCCGTGGGTTCGGCTGAACGACTGAGAAGGGCGCGAGCCGGACATGCGACCGCCGACCGCGGACGTCCGCGCCTCGTTGACGACGCGAGCCACGTTCTAAAGGCCCTCCAGGACCGCCTCGACGGTCCGGAAATGATCGTCCCAGGTCGGCGGCGCGTAGTCCGCGACCCGGCTCGGTGGGGCGGCGGTGGCCGCCATGACGGCATCGCGCCATCCGGGCCCGTCGAGCGGGTGCAGGAACAGCCCCCACGTGCCCGCCACCTCGCGGTGGACCGGGATGTCGGACGCGATCACCGGGGTGCCGAGCGTCAGCGCCTCCACGATCGGGATGCCGTAGCCCTCCGCGAAGGATGGCATGAGGAGAGCGCGCGCGCCGGCCACGAGCTCCGCCAGGCCCGCGCTCGACAGGCCCGCGCTCGACAGGCCCGAGGCCTCGACGGCGTGGCGGCGCACGCCCGGGCACCGGTCGAGCAGGTCCGCCGCCGCCTCGCTCTCCCAGCCGCGCCGCCCGACCACGACGAGCTTCGGCGTCGCATCGCCGTGCCGCTCCGCCAGTTCCCGCCAGACCTGGAGCAGGACGAGGTGGTTCTTGCGCGCCTCGATCGTGCTGCACACGACGAAGTAGGGCGGGAGCGTCTCCATCCCGGCCGGCTGACCGGCCTCGGCGCCCGACCCGAAGACGGGCTCGACGCCGAGATGCGCGACGTGGATCGGCGGCGCGCGCCAGCCTTCGCGTGCCAGGAAGGCCGCGAGCCGCGCCCCGACATCGTGCGAGTTGACGATGATCGCGGCGGCGTGCCGCGAGACCGTGCTCATGCGGACCCGGTGGCGTGCATCCTCGCCCGGAACCCCGTATTCCGGGTAGTCGATGGGGATGATGTCGTGCACGAAGAAGACCGGGCGGATGTCGGGCCTCCGCGATAGCCACGCGAAGAGGTGGGGACGCTCGAGCCTGAGATGGGACGTGTGCAGGTAGACGGCGTCGCGCGGCGCATCGGCGGCGTGGCGCCAGAGGGGAGCCAGTGCCTTCAGGCGCTCCTGCGCGAGGTGAGCCCAGACGGACGGGCGGGTTCGCATGCGATCGGTGCTCGGTGGCGGCGGCTCGCCGCCCAGGCCCGAGAGGCGGCGGCGGATCTCCTGCAGCACCGGATCCTGCGCGGCCGCCGTCGTCTCGCCCCAGCGCTCGCCCACGCGGTCCACGACGGTGCGGGCGAGGCGGTCCGGCATGAGCCGCATGCCGAAGCGCGTGACCGTCACGGCGCGGCTCCCCGGCCGCGCCAGGAAGCGCCTGGCATAGGCGAGGTCGACGCGGTCGATCCCCGTCGGGCTGCGGTGCTTGAGCCGGGTGAGGAGCCGGGTCGTGTCGACGAGAACCGGGCGCGTCGGCATGTCTCCTCGATCGCTGCGTGGTTCGGGTCGCGGGGGGTCGCACGTCCCGGTGCCGGCGTAAACCGGGGGGCCGCCGCTCCGGTCCTGCGGCCCGCCCGGGACGTCGTGGCGGTGGGCGGCGCGGGTTTCGACGCGACCGGTCCCGAGCCCTGGCTCGCGGTCGAGCCCGGCCGGGACCCGGCCGGCCGCTGGGTCAGGCTGCGCTACCGCCTCGACCTCGACTCCGACCCGGTCCGGCCGCTGCTGCGGATGGAGATGCGCGACGGCGCGGCCCGCTACGCGATCCTGCCCGGCCCCGTCACGGGCGCGGGGCTCTGGGTCGGCCGCCTGCCGGACGGGGTCCGCCGCCTCGCGATCAGCCCGGTCACCGACCCCGGCCCCTTCGCGTTCTCGCTCGACGAGATGACCGTGCTGCCGCGCTGGCGGGTGGCGCTGGGCGCGCTGCGCCGCCGGCCGCTGGTCGCGCTCGACGCGATCCGGCTGCGGCTCCTCGGCAAGCGGGTGCGGGCACGCCACTTCTTAACGATGGTGTGGGGCTCGACCCCGTTCGTGGATTACGCGGCCTGGGCGGCCTCGCGCTCCGCCCCACCCCTGCCGTCGCCGGCCCGCCCTGGCGCGACGCCGAGCTTCGGGATCGTGGTCGAAGGTTCGGCCGACGAGGCCGCGTTCGGGCGCACGCTCCGCTCGCTCGACGGGCAGAGCGTGCGGCCTCGCGTCTGGCGGGACGGCGATCTCGCGGAGGCGCTCGCCGCGGCGGCCTCCTGCGACTGGGTCGGCACCGTCCGGGCGGGCGACACGCTGGAGCCGCACGCGCTCGCCTGTCTGGCGGCGGCGGTCGCGCGCGACCCCGACCTCGGGATCATCACCTGCGACGAGGACCGTCCCGACGGGCGGGGCGGGCGGGTGCCCGTGTTCCGGCCGGACTGGAGCCCGCGGTTGAACGAGGGCTCGCGTGACGCCGACGGCGCGGGTTTCGTGCGGGGCGACCTCGTCCGGCAGGGCACGACCTCGCGCGACCTCGTGCACGACGTCGTGTCGGCAGGCGAGGTCGCGGTAGGTCACGTGCGGCGTATATTGCTCCACCGCGTCACCCCTCCCGACCCGCTCCCGGCCGCTCCGCGACGCGCCCGGACGAAGACGCCGCAGGTCTCCGTCATCGTGCCGAACCGCGACTCGCCGGCCCTCGTCCGCACCTGCGTGGCGGGCCTGCTGACCGGGACGGACTACCCGCGGCTCGACGTCGTGATCGTGGACAACGGCACGACCGACCCGGAGACGCTCGCGCTCTACGCCTCGCTCGGCGGCGATCCGCGGGTCAGGGTGCTGGAGCGGCCGGGACCGTTCAACTTCTCAGGCCTGACCAACGCGGGCGTCGCGGCCTCGGGGGGCGAGCTGCTGCTCCTCCTCAACAACGACATCGAGATGATCGCGCCCGGCTGGCTCTCCGCGATGGTGGACGAGGCGGTGCGTCCGGGGGTGGGCGCGGTCGGCACCCGGCTCCTCTACCCGGACGGGCGCATCCAGCATGCGGGCGTGGTCGTCGGGCTCGGCGGCGAGGCCGGCCACCCCTATCGCGGACGTCCCGCGGGCACGCCCGACCGGATGGGCCGGCCGGCGGTGCCGCACGAGGTCTCGGCCGTGACGGGCGCGTGCCTCCTCGTCTCGCGGGCCGCCTACGATGCGGTCGGCGGCCTTGACGAGGCGCGCTTTCCGGTCTCCTTCAACGATATCGACCTGTGCCTGAAATTGAGGCGGCACGGTCTGCGCAACATCCAGGTCCCCCACGCCGTGCTCTACCACCACGAATCCGCGAGCCGCGGCCGGGATGTCGGGGCGAAGCAGGCGCGGGCCGACAGGGAGGCGCGCGCCTTCGCGCAAGCCTGGCTGCCCGTCATGCGCGACGACCCCTATTACCACCCTGCCCTGTCGCTGCTCCGCTTCGACATCTCGCTCGGCTGAGCGGCTTCCCACCATGGCCACGCCTGACCGCACGACCCGTCCCGTCCTCGCGCCCGCGAGGCCGCTCGACACGGACGCCCAGGGCGCCTGGCTCTCGCCGGACGGGCCGACCCGGTTTCGGCTCGACGTGGATGTCCAGGCCCTCGCCGGGACCTGGGTCGAGATCGAGGTCGCGCTGCTGACCGACGCCGAGACGGTCAGGACCTCGCTCTACGTCGAGCGTGCGGGCCGGGACCCCGCGCTTCCCTCCTTCTTCGGATGCCGGGCCAGGGGACAGGGGCGCTGGGTCGGCCTCCTGCCCGGCGACCTCTCGGAGCTGTGGCTCGAACCGCTGGACACGCCCGGCCGCTTCCGCATCGAGAGCCTGACGATCCGCCCGCTCTCGCGGACGGCGCTCGTCGGGCGCGCGCTCCGCATCGACCCCTTGGAGACCACATCCTCGGTGGGCTGGCGGCTCGTCAGGAAGCGGCTGCGCGCGAGGAACCGCGTCGAGGCCCTGTTCCGCCGCCCGACCGCCGAGACCTACGCGGCGTGGCTGCGCGAGAACGACCTCGTGTCGCCGCAGGAGCGGGCCTTCATGCTCGACCTCGCGGCCTCCTGGGCCGACCCGCCGCTGATCTCGATCGCGATGCCGGTCTACAACCCGGAGCCGCGCGAGCTGGAGGCCGCGATCGCGTCCGTGCGGGCGCAGGTCTACGAGCGCTGGGAACTCTGCATCGCGGACGACGCCTCGCCCGACCCGCGGGTGCGCCGCGTGCTCGACGCCGCGGCCGCGTCCGACCCGCGCATCCGCGTCGCCTACCGGGCGCAGAACGGCAACATCTCGGCCGCCTCGAACACGGCGCTGGAACTCGCGCAGGGTGCCTTCACGGCGCTGATGGACCATGACGACCTGATCCCGGCCCACGCGCTGTTCTACGTGGCCCGCGAGATCGTCGCCCACGACGATGTGGACCTCATCTACTCCGACGAGGACAAGGTCGACGAGAAGGGTGTGCGCTACGACCCGCACATGAAGCCGGACTGGAACGAGGAGCTGTTCCTCGCCCAGAACTACCTCAACCATCTGACCGTCGTGCGCAGCGAGATCCTGCGCCGCATCGGGGGCTTCCGGGTCGGCTACGAGGGCAGCCAGGACCACGACCTGATCCTGCGCGTGCTCGACCACACGCAGGCGGCGCGCATCCGGCACATCCCGCGCGTGCTCTACCACTGGCGCAACTACCAGCGCTCCGGGGCCTTCTCGGGCAGCCGCCTCGCGGAGGCCGAGCGGGCGCGCCGGCAATGCCTCGTGGACCACGTCGAGCGGCGCGGCCTCGACGCCGAGGTCATGGAGGGCCAGTTCGGCTTCAACCGCCTGCGCCGCCGCCTGCCCTCACCCGCCCCGCGCGTCACCGTGATCGTGCCGACCCGCGACGCGGCCGAGCTCACCGGCATCTGCGCGCGCGGCATCCTGAACGAGACGGATTACCCGAACCTCGACCTCGTCATCCTGGACAACGAGAGCCGCGAGCCCGCGACGCTGGCGCTCTTCGACGAGCTGAGGCGCGACCCGCGCGTCACGATCCGGCCCTCGCCCGGCGCGTTCAACTTCTCGGCGCTGAACAACGCGGCGGTCGCCGAGGCGACCTCCGAGTTCGTGGCCTTCGTGAACAACGACATCGAGGTGATCGAGCCGGACTGGCTGGCCGAGATGGTGTCGCTCGCCTGCTCGGACGGGGTCGCGGCGGTCGGCGCGAAGCTCCTCTACCCGGACGGGTACATCCAGCACGGCGGCATCATCCTCGGCGTCGGCGGGCCGGGCGGGATCGGCGGCGTCGCGGGCCACAGCCAGCTCATGGCGAGGCGGCGCGACCCCGGCTATTTCGGGCGGCTGGCGATCCCGCACTACGTGTCGGCCGTCACGGCCGCCTGCATGGTGGTGCGCCGCGACGCGTTCCTCGGCGTCGGCGGGTTCGACGCCGAGCACCTCGCGGTCGCGTTCAACGACGTCGACCTCTGCATCAAGCTCGGCCGCGCCGGGCACAAGATCGCCTGGACCCCTTACGCGACGCTCTATCACCACGAATCCGCGAGCCGCGGCCTCGACACGCTCCCGGAGAAGGTCGAGCGGTTCAACCGCGAGGTCCGCACCATGATCGAGCGCTGGGGCGAGAGCCTGCGCCACGATCCCTACTACAACCCGAACCTCTCGCTCGTGTCGGGGCACTTCCTCTTGAAGGGGCTCTCCCCGCCCGAACCGCCGACGCCCGGTCGCTTCAGGCTGCCGTTCCGTCGCTCGCGCCGCTGAGCCGCATGAGGAGACGTCCGAGTTCGTATGCGGCGAGCGGGCGTGCCTCGGTCGAGGCATCGACGCGGCTCCCGCCGCCGAGCAGCAGCACGGCGTAGTCCGTCTCGGGCTGCGCGGCCGCCACGATGCCGGGCAGGATCGGCGGGTGGTCGCCGAACAGGCAGAGCAGCGTGCGCTCCGGGCGGGACGCCAGCGCGTCGATCAGCGTGGTGATCGCCCGGTCCGCGTTGGCGAGGTGCAGCCCGTACTGTCGGGTCGGGTCGGGCTCGTGCGCGAGACGGCCCGCCGACCAGGGCCCGTGGTTCTCCATCGTGACCGCGACGACGAGCGTCGGGCCGCCGCTCCGGCCGGACTCGTCGAGCACGCGGGCGACGAGCGCCGCGTCGCTGACATAGGGGCCGAACCGCTCGGCCCCGGCGAAATCCTCCTCGTAGAGGAGGCGCGCGAAGCCGAGGCGCGGCATGACCCGCACCCGGTCGAAGAACCCGGCCCGGAACGGGTGCAGGAAGGCGGTCGCGAAGCCGCGGACGGCGAGCCGCGACGCGAGCGTCGGGGGTACGCGGTCCCGCGTCGAGAGGTACGGGTCGAGGTAGCGGAAGCCGAGCTCCGTCCGCGAGAGCCCGGTCAGGACCGCGTATTCCGAGCGCATCGTGAAAGCGCCGTGGGCGGGCACCCGCAGCGGCCCGTGATGGAGCGCGAGGCCGCGCGCTCGGGCGAGGCCGGGCAGGCCGGGCTCGCCGGCCCAGAGGCGTGGCGGATCCACGAAGGATTCGAGCTGGACCACCACGACGCGGTCGGGCGCGAGCGAGCGGGCCTCCGTGAGGCCGGACGGCAGGTCGTCAGCCGCGACCGGCGCGTGCCTCGCCTGCCCGCGCCAGCGCAGCGCGTAGGCGACTACGGTCAGGAGCAGGCCCCAGCGCCCGACATGGACCTCGACGGCGGGCTCGGGCACCCAGCGCGCCAGGAGACGCGCCGGCCGGGGGAGAGCCGCGACCCACCAGACGGTCGTGATGAAGGCCAGCACGCTGGCGACCAGCGCGAGCGCGCCCCACCAGGCGAGCCAGGCGGGCTCGGCCCAGAGCCACGTGGCGACGGCCGCCGCGAAGACGATCGCCGCCGCGATGAACGGCGGCTTCGCCATGAATCCCGTGTAGTAGAGGTCGGGGTGGCGCACGACGAGCCGCAGCAGCGCGAAGTCCGAGAACACCACGGGCTCGTCGACGAGCCGGCGCTTCATCACGCTGATCGCGGTCATCACCGCGAGCGTGACCACGCACGCGAAGGCCGCGAGGATGGGCCGGTCCCACACGCCGAGCCAGAACAGGGCGAGCACCGCGAAGGCGGCGATCCGGGCCGGCAGGGCGGCGAGCGAAAGCCCGCGCATCGGAGGAATCGCGGCGTAGCGCTCGATCGCGATCCCGGCCAGGAAGGCCACAACGAAGGGGAACAGGATCACGCTCCGTCCCCGCCCCGCGTCGGATCTGGCGCGGGGAACCCTCTCCCCGAGGGGGAGAGGGCAGGGTGAGGGGGGCGGGACCGATCCGGAGAGGGCGCATCCCCCTCACCCGGTCGGCTACGCCGACTCGACCTCTCCCCCTCGGGGAGAGGTCCCAGCGCTCGACCTTCATCCGCCGGAAATCCGACATCCCGTACGCCGCCCCGCGTGCGCCGGATCAGCGCGCCGACCGGCGTGAGCAGCCGGTGACGCGCCCGCACGTAGGCGGCCCGCAGGTCGGCATGCCCGGAAGGCGCGGAGAGGGCGGCGTCGCGGGCCGCCGCCAGGTGGCGCACCAGCACCTCGGGCGGGCAGCGCAGGCCCGAGCGCGGGTCGAGATAGCGCGGGTAGAGGATGAGCGCCCCGGCCACGAGTTCATCCAGCGTAAGCCGGCGCGTGCGGCGCTCGGGCGGGTCGTGGTCCTCGGTCAGGCCCCAGCCCGCGTAGAACGGGCGGCCGTGGACGACCGTCCTGACGCCGCGCATCAGGGCCTCGAACCCGGCGAGCGAGGTCATCGTCTCGACCGAGTCGACCCGCTCCAGGAGGTCGACGATGGACACGTCCGCGACGATCCGGTCGGCGAGGCGCAACGCCTCGGCCTCGGGGATGCGGCCGCGCCGCAGGCCCGCCTCCACGTCCGGATGGGGCTTGAAGATCAGGTACGCGTCCGGGTTGCCCCGCCGGGCTGCGTCCAGGAGGGCGCGGTTGCCGCGGCAACCCGGCGAGCCGAGGAGCACGGAGGCGTCGTCCTCGACCTGGCCCGGCACCAGCACGACCGGTCGGTCGGACGGGATGCCGTCGAGCGCGGCCGACCGGCCGACATTGTATTTGCTGAGACGCAGCGCCACGACCTCCTGGCGCAAGGCCGCCGCGCGGGCGACGAGCGCGTCGTCGAAGGTCGCGGTCGCGAGGATGTGTTCGAGGTCGCTCTCTCGGCGCGGATCGTAGTAGATGCCGCGCCCGTCGAGCACGCAGGAGGCGCCCGGCAGGAAGGCCGCCCCGAGCCCGACCGAGCGCAGGAACCCGTCCTCCATGCGCAGCAGCGGCACGTTGGCGGCGGCGCAGAGCCCCGCCAGACGGCGTGGCATGCGCGTCTCCCAGGCGACGACCCGGCCTCCGCAGGCCTTGGCGCGCGCGACCGCCCGCTCGGGCGAGCCGATGAAGACCGGCGGCCCGGCGGGTCCCTCCAGGAAGCGCGCGATCCGGCGCTGCTTCCAGCGCGAAACCCCGACGCAGACCGAGGCTTGCGCGTTCTCCGCGAAGGTGTCGCGCAGGAAGGCCGCCTGCCGCGCGGCCTCGTCCGCGTCGACCGGCTGGCGCGCGTAGAGGTCGAGATGGATGATCCGCCCGGCCAAAGTCCCGTCTGCGGCCGTACGCCCACCCGGCTCGCCGACGACGAGGCTCGACGGCGGCAAGCCGGGTTCGGGCCTCGCGACTTCCAGGACGGGCCGGAACGCCAGCCCGAGGAGACGCGCCAGGATGCGGGAGGACGCCCCGCGTCGATCGGCCCACCCGACGACGTGTCCCGCGCCCGATCCTGGCCTCAACCGCACAGCCTCGCCCCCGATCGTGGAGACGAGTTCGGCCCGCATCGACCAGAGATCGCGGGACACGATGCCGAACCGTTCAGCCATCTTCAAGAGTCGCGGGAACGGGCGCTCGCGTGAAAAACCTGGACAACCCGGCTGTCTTTGCACATGTTCCGCGCATCCGGAAGGCTATCGCGCAGGGGGATGAGCCCGATCGCGTCCGGGCGAGCGCCGCCTGGCCCGGCCGGACGGAAGCGCTTCGGACGCGGGAAGCGCGTGAGACGGTCCAGATGGAGTGAGCGTGCCGGAAGCTTCTCGCGTCAGACAGGCACAGCCGGTTCCGCAGCGGACGTTCCTGTTCCTCCAGGGGCTGGCCTCGCCGTTCTTCGCGGACCTCGCGAGGACCCTGCGTGCGCGCGGCCACAGGGTCCGGCGCATCAACATCTCGCTCGGCGACCAGCTGTTCTGGCGGCTGCCCGCGACCAGCTACCGGGGGTCGCTCGCGAACTGGCGCAAGTTCCTCTCCGATTATCTCGGCGACGAATCGGTGACGGACGTCATCCTGTTCGGCGATTGCCGGCCCTATCACCGCGTCGCGATCAGCCTGTCGGCGCATCGGCGCGTGCAGGTCCACGTGGTCGAGGAAGGCTATCTGCGTCCGAATTGGATCACGGTGGAGCGGGGCGGCGTGAACGGCTACTCGTCCCTGCCGCGCGAGCCGGACGCGATCCGGGCCCTGGGCCTGGCGATCCCGGCGCGCGAGGAGAGCATGTTCAAGGGCAGTTTCCTGCGCCGCGCCGTGTGGGACGTCAGCTACAACATCGCGAACATGATCGGCCGGCCGGTCTATCCGCGCTACCGCCGCCACCGCCCGAACCACGTCGTGGTGGAATATGCGGGCTGGCTCCGCCGCATCGTGCGTAGCCGGCGCGTGAACCGGCTCGCGGACGCCGAGGTCGAACGCGCCGTCGCGCACCCGGGCGGGTTCTTCCTCGTGCCGCTACAGCTCGACAGCGACTACCAGATCAGGGTCCATTCCCGATTCAGTGGGCTGGCCGAGTTCCTCGAGGAGGTCTTCGCCTCCTACGCGGCCCACGCGCCGGCGGACGCGCTGCTCGTCGTCAAGGTCCACCCGCTGGATAACGGGCTCGTCGACCGCCGGGCGCAGGTCGACGCGATGGCGGCCGCGCACGGCCTCGCGGATCGGGTGCGCTTCATCGACGGCGGCTACCTGCCGACGCTGCTCGCGCACACGCGCGGCGTCGTGGTGGTGAACTC
>CAXUHE010000023.1:0-11628 GCA_964250725.1 uncultured Enterovirga sp.
GCTCGGTCAGCTTCAGTAATGTGTCGATCTGGTCCTGCGGCGCGTCGGTCTCGACCTCAAAGGCGAGGCGGATCGCCCGGAACCCGACGGGCGCCCCCTTGTCGACGCCGAGCGTTCCGCGGAAGTCGAGGTCGCCTTCCGCGCTGACGCGGCCATTGCGCACCTCGATCCCGAGCGCGGTCGCGACCGCCTTCAGGGTGACGCCGGCGCAGGCGACGAGCGCTTCGAGCAGCATGTCGCCCGAGCAGAGCTCGGCGCCCGACCCGCCGGTCGCGGGATGCAGCCCGGCGATCGCGAGCGCGCGGCCGGTCTCGACCTTGCAGGCGATCGCGGTCTCGTCGAGCGAGCCCTGCGCCGTCAGCGTGACGGTCGCGGCCTCCGGGTCGCCGCGATAACGCTCCTTCAGGGGGGCCTGGAGCGCGCGAAGCGCGGTCGCGTCCATCATGACTTCCTCTCTCGCAACTTCGCCGCAGGTCAGGCGGCTGACGTCGTCTCTGCACCCAGCCGGCTCGCCCGTCGAGAGCCGGCACCGCTCGGTTGGGTCATCGAGCGCCGCGTGTTAAGCGGGCCGCCACGGCCGCCCCATAATGGTCGATCCGAAGCAACATGTCCGCATCTGCCGCCCGGCAGCCCGATCTCTTCTCGAGCCAGCTTCGCCAGCGCCTCGTGCCGGACCTGCGCCAGCGGCTCCAGCGCGACCGCGAACTCGCGGAGAAGCGGCTGATGCGCCAAGGCGACGGGCTCGCCTGCGCGCGCGCTCTCTCGGCCGGGATGGACGCGCTGATCGCCACGTCCTTCTCGGCGATCCTTCACGACATCGGCGCGGCGGCGGCCGACGGCATCGCGATCGTGGCGACCGGCGGCTATGGCCGCGGCACGATGGCGCCGGGCAGCGACGTCGACCTCCTGTTCCTGCTGCCCGCGAAGATCGATCCGAAGGACGTCCCCGCGATCGAGGCCGTGCTCTACATACTATGGGATCTCAAGCTGAAGGTGGGGCACGCGACCCGCAACGTCGCGGAGTGCATGCGTGAGGCGCGCTCGGACATGACGATCCGGACCGCACTGCTCGAGAGCCGGTTCCTCGTCGGCGACAAGGCGCTCTTCGACGAGATGCGCGTCCAGTTCGACCGGCAGGTGGTGCGCGGCTCGGCCGCCGCCTTCGTCGACTCGAAGCTGCGCGAGCGTGACGCGCGCGTCAGGCGGGCGGGCGAGTCGCGCTACCTCGTCGAGCCGAACGTGAAGGACGGCAAAGGCGGACTGCGCGACCTGAACACGCTCTTCTGGCTGACGACATACGTCTACCGGATCAGCGAGCCGGACGACCTCGTGAAGGCCGGGCTGTTCACGGCCGAAGAAGCCGCGGCATTCGGGCGTTGCGAGGAGTTCCTGTGGCGGGTGCGTTGCCACCTGCATTTCGCGACGGGCCGCCCGGAAGAGCGCCTCGGCTTCGACAACCAGCGCGTCCTCGCGGCCCGGCTCGGCTTCGTGGACCGGCGCGGGATGGCGGCGGTCGAGCGGTTCATGAAGGCCTACTTCCGCATCGCGAAGCAGGTGGGCGACCTGACCGCGATCGTGTGCGCGGGCCTGGAGGCGCGCCACGCGAAGAACCGCCCCGTGCTGGACCGCATGCTGGGCTCGCTCCGGCGGACCCGGGGACCGCTCGAATCGCCTGGGTTCCGGATCGACAACGACCGCATCACGGTGCGCAGCGACGACGTCTTCGAGCAGAACCCGGTGAACCTGATCCGCCTGTTCTGGCTCGCAGACCAGCACAGCCTGCCGATCCACCCGGACGCGACCCGGCTCGCCTCGCGCTCGACGCGGCTCATCGGCCCGGCGCTCCGGCGCGACCCCAAGGCGAGCCGCCTGTTCCTGGACATCCTGACCTCACGCCGCGCGCCCGAGACGGTGCTGCGGCGCATGAACGAGACGGGTGTGCTCGGCCGGCTGGTACCCGATTTCGGCCGGGTCGTGGCGATGATGCAGTTCAACATGTACCATCATTACACGGTGGACGAGCACCTGCTGCGCGGGATCGGCGTCCTGTCGGAGATCGACGGGCAGCGGGTCGAATCGGAGCACCCGCTCGCGAACGGGATCATCCACTCGATCTCGCACCGGCGCGCGCTCTACCTCGCGATGTTCCTGCACGACATCGCGAAAGGCCGCACGGAGGATCACTCGGTCGTGGGCGCGCAGATCGCCCGCAAGCTCGGCGCCCGTCTCGGGCTCGATGCGGCCGAGATCGACACCGCCGCGTGGCTCGTGGAGCATCACCTCCTGATGTCCACGGTCGCGCAGGGGCGCGACCTCCAGGAGCCGAAGACGATCGAGACCTTCGCGGGCGTGGTGCAGACGGTCGAGCGGCTGAAGCTGCTCCTCGTCCTCACCATCGCGGACATCAAGGCCGTGGGCCCGGGCGTGTGGACGGGCTGGAAGGGCGAGCTGCTCCGCACGCTCTACAGCGAGACCGAGCTCGCTCTGACGGGCGGCCATTCGGAACGACTGCGGCCGAACCGGATGTTCACCGTCCAGGCGGAGCTCCGCGATGCTCTTGCCGATTGGAGCGACGAGGCGTTCGCCGCCTACGCGGCTCGGTTCTACCCGGCCTACTGGATGAAGACGGCGCTCGACCGCCAGATCAAGCACGCGCGCTCGCTGACCGAGACGGAGCGCGATGGCCTCAGCGTCGGTACGCGCGTCGAGACGGACGAGTTCCGCGCCGTCACCGAGCTCACCATCTTCTCGCCCGACCACCCGCGTCTTCTCGCGATCATCACGGGTGCCTGCGCGGCCGCGGGCGGCAACATCGTGGACGCTCAGATCTTCACCTCGGCGGACGGGCTCGCGCTCGACACGATCTTCCTGTCGCGCGCCTTCGAGCGGGACGAGGACGAGATCCGGCGCGGCGAGCGCGTGGCGGCCGCGATCGAGAAGGCGCTGCGCAGCGAGGTCCGGATCGCGGACCTCGTGGCGCGCCGCCGGCCCGTCCGGACGGTTCCCAAGGCCTTCCACGTGACGCCGGAGGTGATGGTCGACAACGAGCTCTCGTCGCGCCAGACGGTCTTGGAGGTGACCGGCCTCGACCGGCCGGGCCTGCTCTACGACCTCACGACGGCGATCGGACGGCTGAACCTCAACATCGCGTCCGCCCACGTCGCGACCTTCGGGGAGAAGGCGGTCGACGTGTTCTACGTGACGGACCTCACGGCCATGAAGATCACCCATCCCGCCCGGCAGGCCGCGATCCGGCGCAGCCTGCTCGAGGTCCTGCACCATGACGGATGACGTTTCGCACGCACCGAACGGCTTGATTCGGTTGTCCGAAATCCTGATATCGGGACGACCCTGTCCTGGATGACCTCATGACCAACGAGACGGACCAAGCCGCCGAACGCGAACTCGTCGAGGAGGCGGATTTCGCGGATGCCGCCCGGCAGCCTGATGCGATGGCCCAGCTCGAGGCCGAGAAGCTCGACCTGAAGGACCGGCTGCTGCGCTCGCTCGCCGACATGGAGAACTTGCGTCGGCGCACCGAGCGCGACACCGCGGATGCCCGCGTCTACGCGGTCACGAACTTCGCGCGCGACATGCTCAACGTCGCGGACAACCTGCGTCGCGCGCTGGAGAGCGTGCCCCAGACGGCGGGCGAAGGCGAGGTGGAGGGCGCCGCCCTCAAGGCGCTGGTGGAGGGCGTGGAGCTCACCGAGCGCGACCTCCAGAAGACGCTGGAGCGCCACGGCGTGAAGCGCCTCTCGCCCGAGGGCGGCCGCTTCGATCCGAACATGCACCAGGCGATGTTCGAGGTGCCGAACGAAGAGGTGCCGGCCGGCACCGTCCTCCAGGTCATCCAGTCCGGCTACGCCATCGGTGAGCGTGTGCTGCGCCCCGCGATGGTGGGGGTCGCCAAGGGCGGTCCGAAGCCGGCCTCCGCAACGGGCGAGCAGGCGGGCGCGGAGCGCGGCTAACACGGTCGTTCGACATACTCACGGATCGGAATCAGCGATGACCTTTGCCGGACGACGCGTGATCGTGATGGGCGGAAGCCGCGGGATCGGACGCTCGATCGCGCTCGGCTTCGCGGCCCGCGGCGCGGCCGTCTCCATCTGCGCGCGGAGCCCCGGCCCGCTCGAGGCGACGCGGCGGGAGATCGAGGCTCTGGGCGTGACGGCCCACGCGGCCGAGGTCGATCTCGCGGAGGCGGACGCGATCGCGGCCTACGTGCCGGCCGCGGCCGAGGCGCTCGGTGGCCTCGACGTCCTGGTCAACAACGCGTCCGGGTTCGGGCAGACGGACGACGAGGCGGGTTGGGCGGCCTCGCTCTCGGTCGACGTGATGGCGGTGGTGCGAGGGAGCCACGCGGCGATCCCGCTGCTCGGCCCGGGTTCGTCCATCGTCAACATCTCGTCGATCTCGGCTTTGCGCGCGACATCACGGTCGGCGCCCTATGGGGCCGTGAAGGCTGCCGTGATGCACTACACCGCGAGCCAGGCGAAGATGCTGGCCGGCAAAGGCATCCGGGTGAACTGCGTGGCACCGGGCTCGATCGAGTTCCCGGGCGGGAGCTGGGAGGACCGGCGAACCAGTAATCCGGCCCTCTACGAGGCGACGCTGAAACAGATCCCGTTCGGCCGCATGGGACGGCCGGAGGAGGTCGCGAACGTCGTCATGTTCCTGGCCTCGCCGGAGGCGAGCTGGGTCACCGGCCAGAGCATCGTGGTCGATGGCGGGCAACTGGTCGGGCCCTAACGTCCCCACGCGCGCGGGCGCAGACCCGCGTGGAACCAGGTGATCATCGCGTAGATGTCGTAGACGGGGAGCTGCAGCGCGTCCCGCAACGCCGCCGCGTAGGGCGGCATGTTGGTGCATTCGAGCACGATCGCGCCGATCTCGGGATGTCGGGCGACGAGCTCCCGCCCCGCGTCGAGGATGTCCTGCTCCGCCGCCGCGATGTCGAGGTCGGGCTTGTCCTCCCGGATGATGACGCGGAAGAATTCGCGGCCGGTCTCGGTGCCGATACGGGGTATGTCGAGGGGCACGCCCGCGGCGGTCAGGTGGGCCGGGGTCAGCGTCGAGCCGCTGACCGTGAGGAGCCCGACGCGCCGGCCCGGCGGCAGGGTCGCCTGGACCCAGGGCACCTGCATCAGCGAGGAGGTCGCGACGGGCACCTTCACGGCGGCCGCGATCTCGGCCTGGAATAGCGACAGGAACCCGCAATTCGTCGTGATGGCCTCGGCACCGAGTTGGACGAGCTCCTGCGCGGCCTCGATGAAATCCGGCAGGAGGCCCTTCGCGCCCTGGAGCACGACACGGTCGGGGCTGGCGCCACGCACCACGCGGTAGAGCACCGGGAACGGCCACGTCGTGGCGTTGCCCATGTCGCCGGGTATGCGCGGGAAGCGCGCCTCCAGCATCAGGATGCCGAGCGGCGCGCCGTAGACGCTCTTGCCGCCGCGCGCGACGGAGCTGCCTGAGGGGATCATGGGTCTGTCACCTGATGGTTCGGGCCGCGCGGCCACCCCGGCGGAAGCGCGTCGCCGCGAAGGGCGCGAGCGGGATCTCGGGCTCTCGCCCGGCGAGGAGTTGCGCCACGGCACGCCCGGTGCGCGCGCTCGACACGAGGCCGACATGGCCGTGGCCGAACGCATACACGATGTCGGCGCATCCCGAGGCGCGGCCGATCACCGGCATGCCGTCCGGCGTGCTCGGGCGATGCCCGAACCAGACCTTGATCCGGTCGGTCGGGAAGTCGCGCGGCAATCCCGGGAACATGCCGACGAGGCTGTCGCGCAGGATGGCGGCGCGCCGCCAGTTCGGCGCAGCCTCCAACCCCGCGATCTCGACCTGTCCGGCGGCCCGCAGGCCCGACCCCATCGGGTTGACGACGAGCTTCGTGTCGGACGCCATCACCGTCATGCGCGGCGCGATCGGCGGGTCGGTCACCGACACGTGGTAGCCCCGCTCGGTCTCGAGCGGCACGGCGTCGCCGGCCTCGGCTGCCAGCGCCTTCGAGCGCGCGCCGGCCGCGACCACCGCCCGGTCGCAGGCCAGCTCGCCCCTCGCGGCCGTCACGACCGAGACGAGCCGGCCGCCCGCGATATTCAGGCGAACCGCCCGGTCGCGCAGGAAGGTCGCGCCGAGCGCCTTCGCGTGGTCCGCGAGCGCGGCCGTGTATGCGCCCGGGTCTCGGCACCGCCCCGCCTCCTCGACGAGCAACGCGAACCGGTAGCGCCGGTCGAGTTCGGGCTCGCGCTGACGCAATTCGTCGCCGCTGAGTTCGAGCCAATCGATGCCGACCTTGCGGCGGATGTCCCAGCCGAGCCGCCCGGCCTCGTAATCCGCGCGCTCGGGGAAGATGTGCAGCACGCCGTTCTGCTCGATGAGATGGCCGACCCCGGCCTCCTCCGCGAGCTTGCGGTGGAGGCGCGGCGCGTCGACGAGCAGCGGCCGCAGGGCACGCGCGATGCGCTCGACGCGCGGGGCCGTCCAGCCGGACAGGAGGTAGCGCACGAGCCAGGGCGCGGCGCGCGGCAGGTAGCGCCAGCGGATCGCGAGCGGTCCCAGCGGGTCGAGCAGGTAGCGCGGGATCTTGCGCCAGATGCCGGGCTCGGCTGGCGGGATGACGGAATGCGAGGAGAGCCAGCCGGCGTTGCCGTAGCTCGCCGCCTGCTCGCCGCCCGGCTCGCCGGGCTCGATGACGGTAACCTGGTGACCGTCCCGCAGCGCCTCGATGGCGCACACGATGCCCACGATCCCGCCGCCCAGGATCGCGACGTGCAGCTTCATGGAAACGCGCCTGCGGGCGCGTGATCCCGTCCGACCGATTGCGCGCGGGGATCGAGCCGGCAATGCAGGATCGCGGGCTTGCCCGAGGCCAGCGCCCGCTCGAAGGCCGGCGCGAACTCCTCGGTCGTCCGGACATGCTCCCCGTACCCACCGAACGCGACCGCGTAGGCGGCGAAATCCGGGTTGCGGAGCTGCGTCGCCGAGACACGGCCCGGATAGTCCCGCTCCTGGTGCATGCGGATCGTGCCGTACTGCCCATTATCGAGGATCACCACGACGATCGGGATGTCGAACTGCACCGCGGTCGCGAAGTCCTGCCCGTTCATCAGGAAGCAGCCATCGCCCGCGAAGGCGAGCGTGACGCGGTCCGGGAACTGGCGCTTCGCCATCACGGCGGCCGGCACGCCGTAGCCCATGGAGCCGCTCGTCGGCGCGAGCTGGCAGCCGAGCGTGTGGAAGCGGTGGTGGCGGTGGAGCCACCCGGCATAGTTGCCCGCGCCGTTGCACACGAAGGCGTCGCGCGGCAGCCGGTCGCGCAGCCACGCCACGACCTCGCCGTACTGGAACGCGCCCGGGAGCTTGCGGGGCACCTCGGTCCAGTCGAGATAATGGGCGTGGGCGTCGGCCGCACTGCCCGCCCAGGCGACCGGCCCGGCGGGCGCGAGATCCGCGAGCGCGGCCGCGAAGCCGCAGGGCGCGGCCTGGATCGCGAGGGCCGGCTGGTAGACGCGGCCCAGCTCCTCCGCGCCCGGGTGGACGTGGACCAGCGCCTGCCTCGGCACCGGCACGTCGAGGACCGTGTAGGAGGAGGACGCCATCTCGGAGAGGCGACCGCCGACGAGCAGCACGAGGTCAGCGTCCACGACCCGCGCCTTGAGCCGGGGATCGGGCGCGATGCCGAGATCGCCCGCATAGTTCGGATGGTCGGCGTCGAAGAGCGAGGCGCGCCGGAACGAGGTCGCGACGGGCAGGTCGAACCGTTGCGCGAACTCCGCGATCGCCGCCTGCGCGGCCTCGTCCCAGCCCGAACCGCCGAGCACCATGACCGGGCGTTCCGCACCGGCCAGCATCTCGGAGAGCCGCGCCATGTCGGCGGGCGCTGGCCAGCTGACGGCCGGCGTCACGTAGGGCGCGTCCGCGACGCTCGCGATCTCGACCAGCATGTCCTCGGGCAGCGAGATCACGACCGGCCCCGGCCGGCCCTGCATCGCGACGCGGAACGCGCGCGCCACGAATTCCGGGACCCGCTCGGCATGGCCGATCTCGACCACCCACTTGGCGAGCGGCCCGAACATCGCCTTGTAATCGACCTCCTGGAAGGCCTCGCGCTCGGTCATGCGGCGGTCGACCTGGCCGATGAACAGGATCATCGGGGTCGAGTCCTGCATCGCGATATGGATGCCGTGGCAGGCATTGGTGGCGCCGGGACCGCGCGTCACCATGCAGATGCCGGGACGCCCGGTCAGCTTGCCGTAGGCCTCGGCCATCATGGCGGCCCCGCCCTCGGCGCGGCAGACGAGCGTGTCGATGCCGCTGTCGTAGAGCGCGTCGAGCACCGCGAGGTAGCTCTCGCCCGGCACGCAGGTCACGCGCTCGACGCCCTGCGCCACGAGCTGGTCGACGAGGATGCGACCGCCCGTGCGCGGTCCGGATGAGGTCGGTGCCATGTCAGCGCGCCGCGATCACCACGACCTCGATCCGCCAGTCCGGATGGGCGAGCTCGACCTTGCCGCAGCAGCGCGACGGCGTCTGGCCCTGCACCACCCAGGCGTCCCAGACGGCGTTCATGGCGTCGTAATCGGACATCGTGGCGAGCCAGACCTGGGCCGAGAGGATGCGCGACTTGTCCGTGCCGGCGCGCGCCAGCATGTCGTCGATCTTGGCCAGCGCCTCGCGCGTCTGGCCCGCGATGCCGAGGCTCGCGTCATCCGCCACCTGTCCGGCCAGGAACACGAGGTCGCCGAACACGCTCGCCCGGCTGCGTCGCGTATTCTGGTCGATGCGGGTGATGTCGCTCACGGCTTGCTCCTCAGCGCGGGCGCCTCGATCGACGCCGATGCGGGGTGCCCCGCGTTCGATGCCGGCTGTGTACAGGACCGGCCGTCGGGCGCAATCGCCGCCTTGGCGGCGGATGTCGAGCAGGTTGCGACGTCGTCCCGAGGCGACGACGCCCGTCACTTGACCGAGAGGCTGTCCACGACGCGGCGGAAGCGCGGCATGACGCCGTCGCGCTGCTCCGCCCGGACGACGCCCACCATCCGCGTGTAGCTGTCCGGATCGAACCGGATCGTCTGCATGACGATCACGGGCCGATCCGATTGGACGTCCGTTGCCCGCGCGACGATCTCGCTCCACGGCACGCCCGCCTGGCGGAAGCTCTGCGCGCGCTCGATCACGGCATCCTTGATGAAGTTGTTCGCCGCGAGCGCGGAGCGCGCGAAATTCGCGTGCTGGTCGAGGGGGGGCGCGGGCGAGAAGGATTGGGCGACGATCACGATCGGTTGCTCGGCATCCCGCACCGTGTCGGAGGCGCCGTCTGTCAGAAAGACGGAATTGCCCGCCACGACTCTGACGGGCCGGAACCCGCCCATGTCGCCGATCCGGAACGGCAAGGCGGCGAGTTGCTCGTCGAGCCCGAGCGGGGGGCGGAGCGCGACGGTCCTGAGCGCCGCCATGATCTCGGCCTGGACGGCGGCGGGCGCGCCGCGCGGTGCCTGGGCTATGACGAGCGCCGTCATGCTGGGATCGGACGCCAGGAGCACGGTCTTGGGCACGATCGTCGTCCCCTCGGTCTGCTCTCCCGAGACCAGGATCCCGCCTCCGGTCCCGACCCGAGGCGTCTCGCGCGTCTCGATCTTGAACCCTTGCGCCTTCAACGCCTCGTCCGAGAACCCGGCCGCGAGGCTCGGATAGGCCTCGGCCGGCATCTCGATAGTCACGATCGCGGCGCCGGTGCGCGGATCCCGGAAGCCCGCGACCCCACGGGACGGCTTCATGTCGGGAGGCGGCACGAGGCCGATGCGGGAGCCGGGCGGGAAGACCGCGTCGGCCGAAAGGGCCGCATTGCCCGAGAGAAGGATCGCGAGACAGAGGATCGGAGCTCGGAACGAGGTCATGCGCACCTTTTGAAGAGAGGCGATCAAGAACGGTTCAAAAAAGGCCGATTCGTGGCTCGCCGGCACGCCCAGTCGTCGGCGGCGTCACACGTGTTTCCAGAAGAACGCGCAATCGCCGGGCTGCCCGTCCGGGTAGAGCGCGAAGCCCGGCACCGTGCCGAAGCGCGTCCAACCGAGCCGCTGGTAGAGGCGGTCGCCGGCCGAGCCCGCCGCGGTGTCGAGGGTGAGCAGCGTGCGCCCGTGCCGGCGCGCCTCGTCGTCGAGCGCCGCCATGAGGGCCGTCCCGATCCCATGCCCGCGCGCGCGGCGAGGCACGATGACCTTCCTCACCTCGGCCCGGTGGCGCTGGTTCGGCGGCATGTCGAGGCCGAGTTGGGCCGAGCCGACGAGATCGACCCCGCGGAACGCGCCCAAGAGAACCAGCCCGCCGCCATCCGACCGTTCGATCACGCCCTGCCACCACGCGAGCGCGTCCGCCCGGGTGAACGGCCACACGAAGTTGATGGAGGCGTTGTCCTCCACGCAATCGAGCAGGATCGCGGCGAGCGGCTCGATCAGCCCGCGCGCGGCCTCGGCGTCGAGACGGCGGATCCCGGTCGTCATGGTGCGAGCACGTCCCTCGCCAGGATGCAGGTATCGGGGCCGAGCCGATAAATCACCGGCTCGCCGGTCGGGAGTTCGAGGTCGACGACGCTCTCCCGCGTCATCCGGTCGAGGACCATCATGAGGGCGCGCAGCGAGTTCCCATGGGCCGCGACCAGCGTGCGCTCGCCCCGCATCACGGGCGGAAGGATGCGTTGCACGAAGCAGGGCAGCACGCGGGCGACCGTGTCCTGCAGGCTCTCGCCGCCGGGCGGACGCACGTCGTAGCTGCGTCGCCAGATCTCGACCTGATCCTCGCCGAAGCGGCGGCGCGCCGCGTCCTTGTCCATGCCGGTGATCTCACCGTAATCGCGCTCGTCGAGATCCTCTTCCTCGGCCGGGACGAGATCCGGCCGGCCGAGCGCGTCGAGCAGGATGCGGCAGGTCCGGTTGGCGCGCCGGAGCGGAGTCGTGACCGCACGGTCGAAGGTCAGGCCGGCAGCCGCGAGGCTATGCCCGGCGCGGGCCGCCTCCTCGCATCCTCGCGGCGTCAGGTCGACGTCGCTGCGCCCCGTGAACCGGTTCGTGAGGTTCCACTCGCTCTGCCCGTGCCGGACGAGCACGAGGATGCGCTCCCCGGGGCCGTTCATCTCAGAGGTCCGCAAGGCCGAGCACATCCGCCATCGTGTAGAGTCCCGGCAGCCGGTCGCGCGCGAACAGGGCCGCCCTGACCGCGCCCGTCGCGTAGAGCGCGCGGTCCTCCGAGCGATGTGCGAGCTCGATCCGCTCGCCGGCTCCGGCGAAGATCACGCCGTGCTCGCCCACCACCGTCCCGCCCCGGAGCGCCGCGAACCCGATATCGCCCTCGCGCCGCGCGCCTGTGTGACCTTCGCGCGACAGGACGGCGTGATCCGCGAGCGCGATCCGCCGGCCCTCGGCTGCGGCCTCTCCCAGCATGAGGGCCGTCCCGGATGGCGCGTCGACCTTGCGGCGATGATGCATCTCCAGGATCTCGATGTCCCAGTCGGGCCCGAGCACGGCCGCGGCCTTGCGCACGAGCGCCGCCAGCACGTTCACGCCGAGCGACATGTTGCCGGACTGCACGATCCGCGCCCGGCCGGACGCCTCCCGCAAGGCCGCC
>CAXUHE010000023.1:11638-26491 GCA_964250725.1 uncultured Enterovirga sp.
GGCGTCGGCCGGGTTCCCCCCGGCCCGGTCCAGCGCCTCCCGCAAGGCCGCCAGATCGGTCTCCGACAGGCCGGTCGTGCCGATGACGTGGACGAGACCGCGTTCGGCTGCGAGACGCGCCGTCTCGGCGCTCACGGCCGGAGCGGTGAAATCCAGGATGCCGTCCGCCCCGGCGAGAGCCGCCGCGAGGTCGTCGGCAACCGTGACGCCGAGCGTCCCGACGCCCGCGAGCATGCCGGCGTCGGTCCCGACCGCGTCCGCGCCGGGCCGGACCGTCGCGCCGACGAGCCGGCAGCCCGGCGCATCGGCGACCGCCCGGACCAGCATGCGGCCCATACGGCCCGACGCACCCAGGACCACGAGACGCATCTCGGACATACGCTCTCCCGGGCGATGAGGACGGCCGGCCATCCCGGCTGCAGGCCGTCATAGCGTTCGATCACGAGGAACTCCATCTCGGCCCGCCCTTCTGCTCGGCGCGCGCCGGTTGGTCCTCGGGCGAGTGACGAGGCCGGCTCTCGTCAGCGGAGACGCGCCAGGGGACGACTGCTACACGTACCCGACACCCGTTGTCCCGAGCCTCCTACGATGCGTGCTTCCGCTGCCCGGCACGGCCGCGATCGTCAGCCTCAAATCCACGGCAAGGAAGGTACTCAGGGACCTGAGCCGCCACCACGACAGGTCCTGATGCTGCGGTGCGCGGCATGGAACGTCTTCGTCAATGTTCCGAGGTCTTCCCTTGAGAAAAGATCAGCATCGACAACGACAGACCGTCATATTCTGCGGGTTCTTGCTTGCCGATCGTCATGTCGGTGCACTCATCTCGATCGGCTTCGAGCACACGATCGTGAGCTACAGGCGTGATAGTGTTAAGTCCTTATTGAGGCCCGTCGTACACCTTGATACCGTCACCCGGACGGACGGCGCCATGAACAGCGAACCCACGAGACACGACGCGCTGGCGCAGCTCAAGATCCTCGATACGCCGCCGAGCGAGAGCTTCGACCGGATCACCCGGATGGCGAGCCGGCTGTTCGACCTGCCCATCGCGGCCGTATCGCTGACGGATCACGATCGACAATGGTTCAAGTCCCGGGTCGGCGTCGACCACTGGTCGATCCCGCGCGACAAGGCGCCCTGCGCCGCCGTCGCGGAGACGACCCGTATTCTGGTGATACCCGACCTCCTGCTCGACGCATGCTACAACGACAGCGTGCTGGCCAAGGCGGGCGTGCGCTTCTACGCCGGGGCGCCGCTCGTCACCCGGGACGGGTACGGTCTCGGCGCCATGTGCGTGCTCGGAACCGAGCCAAGGCAAGCCTCGAGCGAGGAATGCGCGGCCTTGAGCGATCTCGCCTCCATGGTGATGTCGCAGATCGAATTGCAGCACGCCTTCGGCCGCATCGAGCCGGTCAGCGGGCTTCCGAACCGCCACCAACTGCTCGACGATCTCCAGGACAGCGCCCGGGACGCGCCCGGGGCGTTGCGTTCGCTCGTCATCGCGGAGGTCGCGGAGACGTCGCGATTGCGCGAAGCCGTGCGGGTCCTCGGCCCCGTGGCGATCGACGATCTCGTGCGCGCGACGTCCCGGGGACTGACCAGAATCCTGGGACCGAGCGTGAGGATCTATCAGGTCGGGGCGACGCAATTCGCCTGGATGACGAGTCACGCCGACGAGACCGTGCAGACCCAGTCGCTCAAGAAGCTCTCCCGCACCATCGAGTCGTGCATCCGCTCGCGGCGATTGCCGACGCTCGCGGATCCCGTGGTCGGGCTCGCGCCCTTCCGCCTCGGCGAGGTCACGGCCGACACGATCCTGCGCATCGCCCACAGCGCGGCCCAGGACGCGAGGAATTCGGACGACCGGGTCAGCATCTACTCGGAGGCTGCGGACGATCGGCACACGCGTCGGTTCCGGCTCCTGTCCGATTTCCGCGAGGCGCTTCTCGCCCCCGACCAGCTCTCGCTGTTCTACCAGCCGCGCGTGAGCCTCGGGACGTCCGCTTGCGTCGCCGCCGAGGCGCTGCTGCGTTGGACGCATCCCGCGCTCGGGAACGTGCCGCCGGGCGAGTTCATCCCGGCCGTGGAGCAGACGGACCTTGCCCGTCCGCTGACCGAGTGGGTGATCGAGACCGCGATCGCCCAGACGCTGGCCTGGCGGGAGAAGGGGATCGTCGTGCCGATCTCCGTCAACGTCTCTGCCACCAACCTGGAGGAGACGGACTTCGCGACGCGGCTGATCGAGCGGCTCGCAGCCGCGGGGCTGCCCTCCGACGCGATCGAGATCGAGGTCACGGAAAGCGCCGTCATCCGGGACGGCTCGACGGTCGGACGTCATCTCCAGCAGATCCGTGACGCGCGGATCAAGGTCGCGATCGACGATTTCGGAACCGGCTACAGCTCGCTCTCCTACCTCCAGAACCTGCCGGCCGACATCGTGAAGATCGATCAGTCGTTCATCCGGGACCTGTCGAGCAACGCACGCGGGTTGACGATGGTGCGCTCCATGATCGGCATGGCCCGAAGCCTCGGCTTCCACGTCGTGGCCGAGGGCATCGAGGACGAGGGCGCCTACGCGCTGCTCGGATCGGCGAGTTGCGACGAGGCGCAAGGCTACTGGATCTCGCGCCCGGTCCCCGCACCCGCCTTCGCGACGTGGTTCACGGATCGTCGCGACGCCGCGTCGCTCCAGTCGTGACGCTGTGAGACACCGACCGCGACGCGGTCGGTCGTGCCTCACGGGACGGGATCGCGCCCGAAGTCGGGTCCGAGCGCTCCCAGACGCTCAGTTCGCGGCGAGGCTCCAGAAGCCTGCCTTTCGGCCGTGCGCCTTCTGCAAGCCGGCGAGATAGCTCTCGTGATCGCTCAAGCCGGCCGCCGCGAGTCCTTCGGGCTCGAGGTCGGCCAGCCGGGCGAGGTGACGCGCAGCATGGCCGTAAGCGGGTGACCGCGCACGGCCAGGATGTCGTCGAGGAGCGCGCGGTAGAGCACGGTCGCGGCAACCGGGTGATCGTGCTCCAGGGCCTCGGCCGCCGGAACCAGCGCGTCATGGTGCCGGCCCGCCCAGGTATCGCGGTGCTCGACGACGAGCTCCGCCGCGAGCAAGCCGGCAGGAACCCGAGCGAGCGGTACTGGTGGGGATGAGCCTCGGCCTGGGCAAACGCGCGATCGAGCGCGTCGAGCTCCTCGAAGTCGGGCAGGTCGGCGACGTAATCGCGGAGGATGCCGTCGTCGAGGCTTGCCTCGAACGTTCGCCACCGCAGCTCCTGGGCCGTGTCCTTCTGCCGAGCGCGACCAGGATGCGGATCTCCAGGCGCACGCGGCCGCGATCCGACAGGTCTGTCCCGGCGGACGCATTCCGACAAAGCGTAACGGGACTTGGCGCGTCCGTGAGCCACGCGACCGCTCGACGACGGCTCGTCATCGGACAGGGCCATCGGCTTCAGCGAGACACAACCAGGACACACCGTGTGGATTGCGGTGATATCGGGCATAAGTCCGGTCGCGTTCGAGAAACGGCAGACCTGCCCGGAACGCCGCGTCCGCGCCGACATTTGCTTGTCGCATCATCGCGCCATGCCGCGATGGAGCTCTGCTGGACGCGCATCGGAGGATCGAGATGGCGATCCATTACTTTCATTGCACAGACGGGGTCGATCTGATCATCGACCGGCGCGGACGCGACGCGCGGGAGGCGGGCGGGGTCCGCGACAGGGCGAGAGCGGTCGCGGACGAGATCATGCGGGCCGTGCCCTCCTACCACGAGTGGGAGGACTGGGCCGTGCACGTCTACGACGAACGGGGCGAGATCGAGATCGTGTCCTTCACGGCTGAGAGCGAAGACCGGATGTCACGACTCGACGTGGCCGCGTAGAGCCGGGCCGTCAGAACACGAACTGCTCGAAGGCCGGATCGACGGAGCCCTCCCAGGAACCGTGGTAGAGGGCGAGCAGACGGTCGGCCTGGGTCTGCCCGCTCGCCACGATCTCATCCAGAACGTCGAGGTGGTGCGCCTCGTCCCGGCCCGACCCGTCCCGTTTCGCGCGGGCAACAAGGCCCGCACGGGCGAGCGCGAGCGCGTCGCGCGCCACATCGAGCACGGGGCGGCCCGCGACCTCGGCCTTGAACCCGAGCCGGGGCACGTCATCGCGCAGCCGCGAGCGATCCGCCGCGAACCAGCCGCGGACGAGTTCGCCCGCCCCGTCGAGCGCCGCCTGGTCGTAGAGAAGCCCGACCCAGAACGCCGCCTGCGCGGCGATCATGTCCGCCGGACCGACATCGGAGCCGCGCATCTCGAGGAAGCGCTTCAGGCGCACCTCGGGGAAGATCGTCCCCATGTGGTTCGCCCAATCCGACACCGTCGCGCGCTCGCCCGGCAAGGCCGTGAGCCGCCCGGCCAGGAGGTCGCGAAACGATCCGCCGGACACATCGTGGTAGGTGTCGCCGCGCTTGACGAAATACATCGGCACGTCGAGCGCGTAATCGACATAGCGCTCGTAGCCCATGCCGTCCTCGAACGCGAAGGGCAGCATGCCGGTGCGGTTCCGGTCGGTGTCGCGCCAGATCTCGGAGCGCATCGTCTGAAGCCCGTTCGGGCGACCGTCCGTAAAGGGCGAGTTGGCGAAGAGCGCGGTCGCGATCGGCTGGAGCGCGAGGCTCGCGCGCAGCTTCGCCACCATGTCGGCCTCGGAGCCGAAATCGAGGTTCACCTGCACGGTCGCGGTGCGGAACATCATGTCGAGGCCGCGCGTGCCGACCTTCGGCATGTAGCCGGCCATGATGCGGTAGCGCTGCTTGGGCATCATGGGCGTCTCGGCATTCGTCCATTTCGGGCTCATGCCGAGCGTCAGGAACCGGATGCCCAGCGGTCGGCCGATCCTGCCCGCCTCGTCGAGGTGTCGTGCGAGTTCGTCCGCGGTCTCGTGCACGCTCGCGACCGGTGCACCCGACAGCTCGAACTGACCCCCGGGCTCCAGAGAGATCGCGCCGCCTCCCGCCTCGTCCGCGAGACCGATCGGATGCCCTTCGTCGAGGATCGGCTCCCAGCCGTTGAGATTGGCCATGCCCTCGATGAGCGCCCGAATGCCGTGATCGCCTTCGTAGGGCACGGGTGCGTGGCCCTCGACCCGGAACGGCACCTTCTCGTGCTCGGTCCCCATCCGCCACTCGGACCGGGGCTTCTCGCCGGCCGCGATCCACGCGACCAGCTCGTCGCGACCTGCGATCAGCGTCGCATCCGTGACATCACGCGCCATGCGCCACCTCGAATTCGGGAACGGGCGCAGGGCCCGGAAGGTGCGCCGGACGGGCACCCTCAGTCGAGGCGCTACATAGGCCGCCACCCGGCCTGCCGCAACGCAAGGTTCTCACCCTCGCGCCAGTCGCCGAGCACGCCCTGCACGAGGGCGAGCGCCGCAACGGCCGCCGTGTCCGCGCGCAGGATGCGGGGGCCGAGCGAGATACGCCTCAGGTTCGTCCTGCGCATCAGCAGGTCCCGTTCCTCCGGCGCGAAGCCGCCCTCCGGCCCGACCACGAGCGCGAGACCAGCCGCGACGGGCGCCCCGGTCAGCGCGGCGACCGGATCCTGCAGCGGCGCGTCCTCGTCGCAGAATACGACGAGGCGGTCGTGTTCGAGGGTCGCGAGGACGGCCGGCAGATCGGCCTCGGGGGCGATCTCAGGCACCGACAGGATGCCGCATTGCTCGGCCGCCTCGACCGCGTTCGCGCGCATGCGGTCGCGGTTGACGCGCGACGCCACGCTCCGTCGCATGAAGGCGGGCTGGAGGCGTCCGACGCCCATCTCGACGGCCTTCTGGACCATGTAGTCGAGACGCGCATGCTTGAGCGGCGCGAAGACGTAGACGAGGTCGCAGAGCCGGGTCTGCTCGCGCACGCGCCGGACAGGCTCCAACGACGCGCTCTTGCGCCCCGAAACCGCGATACGCGCCAGCCACTCTCCATCGCGACCGTTGAAGACCAGGACCTCGTCACCGTTGCCGAGACGCAGGACGGAGAGGAGATAGTTCGCCGACGTGCGGTCGAGCGCGATCGACGTGTCGGCAGCGAGCGCCGGCTCGACATGCAGCCGCGGCGCGTCGAAGTCATAGGATGCCATGAGGTCTCGCGCGTCGTGCACGTCCGAAAAGCCGCCACAATTCGCTGATTTCGTATTGGCCTGCGTCCTGATACATGTTCGGAAGCGCTTGTGCTGGACGGCGCGGTCGACATCCCGAGGTGATCAGGGCGGGATGGGACCCGCCAGAACCGGGCCTGCGAGGGGGTTGATCTACCATGTTGAAACGTCCGTGCGCCTCGGCGAGGTTCGCGTCCCGCTTGGTCATCGTCTCCATGGGAGTCATCGGCCTGCTCACGGCGACCGTGCCGGACGCCGGCGCGCAATCCACAAGTTGTCAGAACATCCAGCCGATGCTGACGCAGCGCAAGGAGATTTCCGGTCGGCTCTCGGCCGGGCCAAAGGGCAAGATGGACGCGCGCGTCGCGTGTTCGGGCTTCAACCAGCTGGTCTCGAACGGGCAGACCCTGATCAAGTGGGTCGATGCCAACAAGGATTGGTGTCAGATCCCGGATGCGTTCGTAGGCGGGATCAAGGCGGATCACGAGAAAGCGGTCTCGATCCGGGCTCGCGCCTGCAAGGTCGCGGCGCAGCAGAGCGAGATGGAGAAACGCGCCAAGGAAGGCGGTGGCGGGGGTGGCGGCGGGCTTCTCGGCGGCGGTGGCTTGGCGGGGCAGCAGGCGATGCCGCAGGGCGCCCTCTAGACCTTCAAGGCAAGCTCAAGCGCCACGTCCGGCCGCGATCTCTCGTTCACGGTGGATGATCGGGCGTCCTGACCAGCGGGCCGACTTACGGCGTGTCAGGAACCGCGGACGGCGTCCGGTGAGGACGACGAGGTGGCGGCGGTCGTGGAGCCGTCCCAGTTTCATACGACCGATATCTGGGCAGGACGTCTCGGGTGCGTCGCCCGGCGGTTCGATGGCGAGCGGCAGACCCGACGCCTCCCCGAGTTCTCGCCACAGGGCGATCACGTCCTCCTCCGCGAAAGGGCCGAAGGTCAGTAGCGTCCGGCCGTTCCTGCCCTCGAGGAGGATCCGCGGGTCGGGGCCGAGCCGCAGCACGATCCGCGACCCGATGAGCCAGCGATCACGTCCGATGAGATAGCGCGCCACGCTGTCCGGTTTGCCGTTCAGAGGATCGAAGCCGGCCGCCGCGGCGGACATGGCTTCGACCTCTTGGTTGATGGCTGTCATGATCGATGCCCTGTTCAGCCCGGCAGCCTCTTGGAGCTGCTCGGGACGGTCGGTCTTTGCCACGAGATGATCGTCTCGGGCCTTAAGGACGAAGGTTAAGCGTCGATGCTCGCGGGCGTTTCGGCTCACATGTTCAACGCGGCCTTGAGGGAAGAGGAAGAGTTGTCCGAGAGTTGTCTTGCCGCGACCGCGTGGGTTCCCTAGACCCGCATCGTCTGAGCCGGACGTCTCGCCGGCCCGTGATCGCAGCATCCCTCGCATTCGGAGCATGTCGCCAAGTGAACCGGATGCCAGCTCGCCGGGCCGACCGAAGCGCATGACGGCGCTGTCCGGCGTGCCGCCCGATCTGATGGAGTCTCTGCGCGAGGTCGCGCACGAGGCTGGCGCGACCGCCATGCGCTATTTCCGTCCCGGCGGGACCACGTCGGCCAAGATCTGGCAGAAGAGCGGCGGGTCGCCCGTGACCGAGGCCGATGTCGCGGTCGATACCTTCCTGAAGATCAGACTGAGCGGTTTCGTGCCCGAGGCCGGATGGCTGTCGGAGGAGACGGTCGACGATGCGCGCCGCCTCGGCCGCGAGCTCGTGTGGGTCGTCGACCCCATAGACGGGACGCGCGCCTACCTGTCGGGCAACCCCGATTGGTCGATCGCGATCGCGCTTCTTGCTGAAGGCATTCCCGTGCTCGGCGTCGTCTACGCGCCTGCGCTCGACACGTTCTACGAGGCGACGCGGGGGAACGGCGCGCGTCGCAACGGCGATGTCATCACGGTCGCGGCAGCGACGAGCTTCGACGGGGTCGCAGTCTCGGGACCCGCTCCCTTCGCGGACCGTCTCGCTCGGCGGGCGCCGGGGATCGTGCGGGCACCGCGGGTGCCGTCGCTGGCACTGCGCATCGTACGCGTGGCGGACGGGTCGATCGATGTCGGGCTCGTTTCGGGCAACGCCCGCGATTGGGACATCGCGGCCGCGGATCTCGTCCTCACGGAGGCCGGCGGCATCATGACTGCGCCCGACGGACGGCCGCCCGTCTACAATCTCGCCGATCCCGTCCACGGGGAGCTCGTCGCGACCTCCTCCGGATTGCATCACGGGCTCGTGGAGGCCATCAACGGCCGCTGAGACCCACGACTTGGACTCGCGACCAGCCTGGACCCCGTGATGCCGGACACAGACAAGCAGCTTCTCCACCTCGTCTTCGGCGGGGAACTCGAGAGTCTCGACGGGATCACCTTCCGGGACCTCGCCAAGCTCGACATGGTGGGCGTGTTCCCGAACTACGCCAGCGCCCACGCGGCCTGGAAGGCCAAGGCGCAGGGCAGCGTCGACAACGCCCACATGCGCTACTTCATCGTGCACCTGCATCGATTGCTCGACCCGCGCGGAGCGTGAGGGCGACGTGATCTCGTTGAAGCGGATAGGACGGGCAAGGGTCGTCCAGGAGGCGATCGGCCGGTCGTTCGCCGGATATCTCGGGGTCGTGCGGCGCACGAACCGGTTCGTTCACGAGCCGGCCGACATCTACGCCGTGTTGGAGCCGCTGCAGCCGTTCATCGGCGCGATGTGGCACGGCCAGCATTTCATGGCCCCCTTCCTGCGCCGCCCGGACGACCGTGCCGCGAGCCTGGTGTCGCGCTCGAGCGATGGCGAGTTGAACGCGATCGCGCTCCGTCATGCGGGAATACGGGCGATACGAGGGTCCGGGGCGCGAGGCCGGGACCAGCGACTGAAAGGGGGTGCCGAGGCGCTCCGCGCCATGGTGCGTGCCCTGGAGGACGGGGAGAACATGTTCCTCACCGCCGACGTGCCGAAGATGGCTCGGCGCTGCGGCACGGGAATCGTGACCCTCGCCCGCATGTCAGGCCGCCCGATCGTGCCGATCGCGGTGGCGACGAGCCGGCGGATCACGTTTCAGTCCTGGGACCGCGCGTCGATGGGCCTGCCCTTCGGGCGCGGCGCGATCGTGGCGGGCACCCCCCTCCAGGTCCCGCGCGAGATCGACGAGGCCGGGCTGGAGGCCGCGCGGCTCGCTGTCGAGCGGGAGCTCGACCGCGTCCACGCGCGGGCTTTCGCGCTCGTCGGGCGAGCCGATCCGGGCGCCGCGCTCCTGCACCGCCCGCCTGAGCCCGTCGCATCCGCATGATGCCCGGGCCATGAAGCTTGGATCCGGAGCGCTCGTCGCCTATCGGGCCGCCATGTGGCTCGCGACGCCGGCCGCTCCGCTTCTCCTCGGCTGGCGGGCCTCCCGCGGCAAGGAGGACCCGGACCGGCTGGGGGAGCGGCGCGGCCATGCAGGTCTCGCGCGGCCGGAGGGACCGCTCGTATGGACCCACGGGGCCTCGATCGGCGAGACGACGTCGCTCCTCGCCCTCGTCGAGGCGCTGGTCGCACGCGGTGTCTCGGTACTCGTGACGTCGGGCACGGTAAGCTCCGCCCAGGTCCTATCGCGGCGTCTGCCGGCCGGCGCGATCCACCAGTACCTGCCCCTCGACGCACCCGCTTTCGCGGCGCGCTTCCTCGACCATTGGCGCCCCTCGCTCGCGCTCTTCGCGGAATCGGAGCTCTGGCCGAACACGTTGACGGCCCTGAAGAACCGCGAGATCCCCCTCGTCCTCGTCAACGCCCGCATGTCGGCCCGCTCGGAGGCCCGGTGGGCACGCGCCCCGTCGGTGATCGGCGCGCTGCTCGGGCGCGTGTCCCTGTGCCTCGCGCAGAGCGAGGCGGACGCGGCGAGGTTCGGGCGGCTCGGCGCGCCGCGCGTCGCGGTGTCCGGCAACCTCAAGCTCGACTCGGCCCCGCCGCCCGCCGACCCTGGCCAGGTGGAGGCTCTCGCGAGCCGGCTCGCGGGCCGCCCGGTCTGGCTCGCGGCGAGCACGCATGTCGGCGAGGACGAGGCCGTGATCGCGGCGCATCGCGCGCTCAAGGCGCATCATCCCGGGCTCCTCACGGTCGTGGCGCCGCGCCACCCCGCCCGCGGGGACGCCATCGCGCAGGCGGCGCGCGCGGCCGGCCTCGAGGCGAACCGCCGCCACGAAGGCGGGCGTCCGGAGGACACGCTCGACATCCACGTGGCGGACACGATCGGCGAGCTCGGCCTCTTCTATCGCATCGCGCCGCTCGTCCTCGTCGGCGGCTCGCTCGTGCCGCATGGCGGACAGAACCCGATCGAGCCCGCCCGGCTCGGCTGCGCGATCCTGCATGGGCCGCACGTCCACAACTTCGCGGATCTCTATGCAGCGCTGGACCGGGACGGCGGCGCGCTGGCCCTCGCCCCGGATGACGCCCTGACCGACACGGTCGCGGAGCTGATCGCCGACCCCGCCCGGATGCGGGACATGGCGCGGCGGGCGGACCGGATCGTCTCACGGTTCGGCGGCGGGCTCGCCCGGACTCTGGCGGCGCTCGAGCCCTACCTGCCGACGCGGACCCTGCCGAGGCGGCCGGCGGCGTGAAGGCCCCGGCCTTCTGGTGGCGGCCGCCCGGCCTTGAGGCCGCCCTGCTGAGGCCGGCATCGCTCGCCTACGGGGCGGTGGCGGCGGCCCGTATGCGGCGGCCCGGGAGACGGGCCGCGATCCCGGTGATCTGCATCGGCAACGTCACGGTCGGGGGCGCGGGCAAGACCCCGACCGCCATCATGGTCGCCACCATGCTGAAGACGCTCGGCCGGGGCCCCGCATTCCTGCTGCGGGGCTACGGCGGATCGCTGGCCGGCCCGGTCGCGGTCGACCCCGCCCGGCACCGTCACGGGCAAGTCGGGGACGAGGCGCTCCTCCTCGCCCGGCACTTCCTCACGATCGTGGCGCGCGACCGTCCGGCCGGGGCGGCGCTCGCGACCCGGCTCGGGGCTGACGTGATCGTGATGGATGACGGCATGCAGAACCCCTCGCTCGCCAAGGACCTGACGCTCGCGGTGTTCGACGGGAGGCGCGGGATCGGCAACGGGCGGGTCCTGCCGGCCGGTCCCCTGCGCGCTCCGCTGGCCGCCCAATGGCCCGCGATCGATGCCTGCCTGGTCGTCGGAGATGGCGACGTCGCGCACGACGTCGTGCGTCATCTCGCGCGACGTCGCGACAAACCGGTCCTGACCTCGCGTCTCGCGCCCGACCTCGCCCCGCACCTCGAGGGCCGCCGCGTCCTCGCGGTCGCGGGGATCGGCCATCCGGCGAAGTTCGTCGCGACGCTGCGCGAGTGCGGCGCGGAGGTCGTCGAGCTCGCGGCCTTCCCGGACCACCACCCGTTCACGCCGGCCGAGGCACGCCGGCTCCTGCGACGTGCGGCCGAGCTCGACGCGCTCGCCGTCACGACCGGGAAGGACCGCGTCCGCCTCGCGGCCCTGCGCGACGCCGTGCCCGAGATCGACGCCATCGCGGTGGTGCCGGTGAGCCTGCGCCTCGACGACCCGGGAGCGCTGGAGGCGCTCATCCGGCGCGCCCTCGCGGCCCGCGAGTCGATGACGGTCTGAGACCGACGTGCCGTGGATCGAAACGCCGCCCTGCGCGTTCTGCGCGCACCCGGCCATGATGTCGACGCATCCCGCGTGTTTGATCAGCCGCGGGGGCAACGCGTCTGCGCGGCGTTCGGGTTGGCTGGGGTCAGGGTACACGGATATGCGTCTTCGCGTGATCATCGCCGTCGCGGCGCTCGGATTGGGGTCGGTGCCGCTCGCGGCGGTGGCCTCTCCCAACGACCCGAGCGGGACCTGGCTGACGCAGGACGGCAAGGCCCGCATCCGCGTGGAGAAGTGCGGCGCCGACCGGCAGCGCGTCTGCGGCTACGTGGTGTGGATGGCGACGCCGGCCGACGCCGGCGGCGAGCTCAAGCGCGATACGAGCAATCCCGACCCGTCGAAGCGCGGCCGCACGACGCTCGGCCACCAGCTGATCTCCGGCTTCCAGCCGAACGCGGACGACCATTACGAGGGCAAGATCTACAATTCCGAGAACGGCAAGAGCTACGACGCGAACCTCTGGACCGATCGGCCGGGCGAGCTGAAGCTGAAGGGCTGCCTCGTGGCCTTCCTGTGCAGCACGCAATCCTGGACGCGCGTCTCGGACGTGGCGCCCGGCCAGCTCGCGGGCGCGACGGGCGCGGCCGGCGGGCCGCAGCCGGATCCCGAATGGGCGAGCGCCCGCGCCGCCGCCCCGAAGCGCGACGCCAAGCCGAAGACCTGAACGGGCTTGGCCGCGCCGTTAGCCCTGACGGGCGAGAGGCGGCCCTTGGGGGATGACTTCGCCCCCGTGACCGGGGTAACGACCGTGCGAGCGTGTCGTGCGCCGCCGGAGCGGCGCGATCCGGCCGGACAGGAACCATAATCGTGCGAGCTGACGCCACCGGGGATCGATCGACGGCCGCGGGCCGCGGCTCCCTCATCGATCCGACGACCTGGGCGGAGCGGCTGGTCCGCGTCTCCGTCCATCACCCCTGGCCGGTCATCGTGGCGGCGGTCCTGCTGACGCTGCTCGGCGGCTACGTCACGGCGACACGCTTCGCGATCACCACGGAGACGGACCAGCTCATCGAGAGCCGGTCGCAGTGGATCGTCGACAAGGACGCCTACGAGGACGCCTTCCCGCAGACGGTCCGGCCCATCCTGGCGGTGATCGACGGCGAGACGCCCGAACTCGCCGAGGCCGCGGCCGCGAAACTCGACGCGGCCCTGTCGTCCCATCCGGGCCCCTTCACCAAGTCGGCCTGGCGGCCGGACGGAGGCCCGTTCTTCGACCGTAACGGGCTGATGCTGCTGCCCCCGGACCAGCTCAAGGCGACCCTGGCGCAGCTGCAGCAGCAGGGTCCCGTGCTCCAGGCGCTGTCGGGCGACCCGACGCTCCGCGGCCTGATGCGGCTGATCCAGCTCGGCGCCGGCCAGGGCGCGCTCGGCGAGAACGCGAAGCTCGTCGGCCAGCTCGACGACGTCGTGGGCCACGTGCTGAAGGGCGAGCCCGCGCGTCTCTCCTGGCAGACCCTGATGTCGAGCGGCGGTGCCGATCAGGACCGGCGCCGGCGGTTCGTGCTGATCGACCCGATCCTCGATTTCGACGCCCTGGAACCGGCCTCGAACGCGACGTCGCAGATCCGCCGCACGGCGGCCGATCTCGGCCTCACCCCGGATGGGGGCGTTCGCGTGCGCCTCACGGGGCTCTCGCCGCTGGCCGACGAGGAGTTCGCGACCGTGCGCGAGGGCGCGCCGCTGCATCTCGGCCTGACGGTCGTGGCGATCGCGGTCATCCTCTATCTCGCGCTGAAATCCGGACGGATCATCGGGGCGGTGCTCGCCACGACCCTCGCGGGCCTCGTGATGACCGTCGGGGCCGGGCTCCTGATGGTCGGGCGCTTCAACGTGATCTCGATCGCGGTCGCGGCCCTGTTCCTGGGGCTCGGGGTCGATTTCGGCATCCAGGTCGCGGTGCGATACCGCGACGAGCGCTTCAAGCTCGACCATGTGGGCGGCGCGATGCTGACCGCCGCGAAGGGCGTCGGCTGGTCGCTGACGCTCGCCGCCGCCTCGCTCCTCGTCGGGTTCTTCTCCTTCCTGCCGACCTCCTTCACGGGCGTGTCGGAGCTCGGCCTCATCACCGGCGTCGGCATGATCATCGCCTTCGTGGCGAGCCTGACGCTGCTCCCCGCGCTCATCGCCGTATGGCGGCCTCCGGGCGAGTCGGACAGCGTCGAGACGCCCTGGCTCGCGGCGGTGGACCACTGGATCCTGCGCCATCGCAAGCTCGTCATCGTGGTCTCCTCGGCGCTGGTCGTGGCCGGGCTGCCGTTCCTGTTCCGGCTCGAGTTCGACGCGAACCCGATGCACCTGCGCAGCGAGAAGACCGAGGCCGTCTCGACCTTCCTCGACCTGACGCACGATCCCGGCATGACGCCGAACACGATCTCGATCCTCGCGCCCTCGCTCACCGCCGCCCGCACGCTCGCCGCCAAGGTCGCGGCCCTGCCGGAGGTCCAGCGCGTCGTCACGCCCGCGACCTTCGTGCCCGACGACCAGGGCCCGCGGCTCGCGGCCATCCGGGCGACCGCCGGGGAGCTGTCCGGCATCATGCAGGACGCGAAGCCGGCCCCGGCCCCGACCGACGCCGAGTTGGTCTCGTCGATCCGCCGGACCGCCGACGTGCTGAGAGGCGGCAAGGACGCGACCGCCGTGACCGCGAGCCTCGCGGGCCACCTCACCCAGCTGGCGGAGGCCGCGCCGGAGCGCCGCGCTGCGGCGCAGACCGCCCTGACGGGCGGCCTGCCCGACCTCCTGGCGGGCCTGCGCGCCCTGCTGCAGCCGCAGCAGATCACGTTCGAGACCTTGCCGGAGACGCTCCGCGCAGACTGGATGACGAAGGACGGACGCGCGCGGGTCGAGGTCACCCCCAAGGGCGACGCCAACGACAACGAAGTGCTGGAGCGCTTCACGGACGCCGTGCGGACGGTCGCGCCGAACGTCGTCGGCGCGCCGGTCGACGTCGTCGAGTCGCGTCACCTCATCGTGCGCGCCTTCGCGACCGCGGCCGTGCTCGCGCTGATCGGCATCTTCGCGATCCTGACGATCGCGCTGCGCCACCCGCGCGACGTCGCCCTGACGCTCGGGCCGCTCGTCA
>CAXUHE010000024.1:0-1328 GCA_964250725.1 uncultured Enterovirga sp.
CGCCGCCGCGGCGCCCTGCGCGTAGCGCGCAGCCCTGAAATCGGGTCCCATGGCCGCTAATCGCGTCCGAGCTGCGGGGTCGCACGGGCCGGATCCGCAACGTTTCGGCTCCGGTAATCGGCTGCCGCGAGGTCACGCAGCTTGCCCTTCTGGACCTTCCCCGAGGGCGTCATCGGAAAGGCGTCGACGCTGAAGACGTACCGCGGGAATTTGAAGCTCGCGATCCTGCCTCGGCAGGATGTCTCGATCTCGTCCAGGGTCGGGGCGGCGCGGCCGGTGTGGGGAACGACGAAGGCCGCCACGACTTCCTGCAGCCGGGGATCGGGGTAGCCGACGCAGGCGATCTCGCGCACGCCGTCGAGTTCGGACAGGATCAGCTCGATCTCCGCCGGTGCGACGTTCTCGCCGCCCACCTTCAGCATGTCCTTGTAGCGGCCCGTGAAGCGCAGATAGCCGTCTGGCCGCAGGTGGCCGGCATCTCCCGTTCGGAGAAAGCCGTCCGCGCCAAGCGCCGCGGCCGTTTCCTCGGGCTTATCGTAATAGCCCTTCATCAGGGAAAAGCTGCGCACCTGGATCTCGCCCGTCTGCCCGACGAGAAGGGGCTCACCCGTCTCCGGATCGACGATGCGGATTTCGACGCCCGGCAGGGGGAAGCCCGATGCCTCACTGCGCTGCTCCAGCGAGCAGTCCAGCGCTCCGGCCGTGATGCCGCTCCAGGTCTCGGTCATGCCGAAGGAGGGAAGGATCGGGCAGAAACGCTCGTGAGCCCCCCGGACAACCGGCACGCAATTGTCCGGTCCCGAGGGGAAAGATCCCATTCGAAGGCTCGAAACGTCGAGCTGAAGGCGAGACTGCGCCTCCATGAGGTCGCGATAATGCGGATCGAACCCGTGCACGATCGTGGCGCGCTCGCGAGCGATGGTGCGGAGCGCGTCCTCTCCGTCGAATGTCTCCATGAGCACCTGGCTCACGCCGAGCGCGACGGACGGAACGGTCACGAAGCCGAGTGCGTACAGGTGGAACATGGGAAGGTAGTGGATCTGGACGTCGCGGAACGTCGTCCCCCAAATCACCGATCGCTGGATGCAGAGCCGGATTCCGGCATGGGTCAGCATGACGCCCTTCGCCTCGCCGGTGGTGCCCGACGTGTAGACGATCATGGCGACGTCCCCCGTGCGGACCGCCTCGTTCCTCCGATTTACCTCGACCGACTCGGTCGGTTCGACTGGTGCGAGATAGGCCTCAAGCGGCTGCGAGACGGGAAGGGTACTCGGCCCGATCGTGAGAACCAGCCGGAGATGTGGAAAGCCGGGCGCCTTCAGCCTGTC
>CAXUHE010000024.1:1338-22612 GCA_964250725.1 uncultured Enterovirga sp.
GTCTCCACGGTCGCTTGCGCGAACACGGTCGCGATCATCTCGCGGTAATCCACGGGACCGGATCTTTCCGCGTAGATCAGCGCGTTGCAGTGCGCCTGGGCGAGGCAGTAGGCAACGTCCTGGCGACGGTACCTGGTGTTCAAGGGAACCGCGACGGCTCCGACCTTCGAGATCGCGAAGAATAGGAATATGTAGTCCGGCCGGTTGGTGAACCACAGGGCAACGTGATCGCCTGCCCGGATTCCCGCCCGGAGCAAAGCCACGGCGTGCCGTTCGACTTCCGCGTTGAGTTCCGCGAACGTCCAGCGTCGATCCTGGAAGACGAGCGCTTCCCGTTCGCCCCAATGGCGAGCGGCATGGGCCGGCAGGTCCCCGAGTCGAAGATCGGAATAGAGGTCGATCACCGGATCACTTGTTCACGTTCGGGCAGCGGGAGGCGGACAGGGGCGCGTAGGCCTCGTTGCCCGGAATGCGGCGCACCAGCTTCAGGATGTCCCACTTCGAGGTCGATTCCTCGGGCTTCTTCACCTCCATCAGGAAAGTGTCGTGCTCGAGCAGCCCGTCCGGGCGAAGCTTAGCAGTTCGCGCGAAGAAGTCGTCCGGCGGGTTATCTCGTATCCAGGCGATGATCTTGTCGGAATCGGTGCCGCCGATGCCCTGCACTGCCTTCAGGTAGTGAGTGACGGACGAGTAGATACTCGCATGGATCGCGTTCGGCGTTACGCCCCGGCGCTTGAGGAAGCGCTCGGAGAAGGCGCGCGCCTTCGCGTCGAGATCCCAGTAAAAGGATGTCGTCATGAGCAGGCCCTGCGCCGTGGGAAGTCCGAGACTGCGGATGTCGCTGTCGTAGACGATGAGGCTTGCGAGCTTCTGGCCGCCTTGGACGATGCCGAACTGCGATGCGCTCATCACGATGCTGTTGAAATCTTTTCCCGCGTTCGCGATGCCGATGACCTTCGCCTTGCTGCCCTGCGCCTGAAGCAGGAAGGACGACATGTCGGTGTCCCGAATGGATTCCGGACGCTGCCGAGGAATTTGCCTCCATTCTGCTCTATGATCTCACGCGAGATGCGCTCCATCGAATGACCGAACGCGTAGTCGGCCGAGATGAAGAACCATGTGTCACCGCCGCCCTGCAAGATCGACTTGACGGTACCTGCGGCCAACACGTTGGTGTCCATCATCCATTGGACGGACCAGGGCGAGCAATCCTCGTTGCTAAGCCGATCGGTCAAGGCGCTCGAGAACAGGACGACCTTCTTGCGCTCGCGCGCGATTGCCTGAACGGCCAGCGCGACTGACGAGACGGGCACGTCGACGAGGACTTCCACCCCGTCATTGTCGAGCCAGCGCCGTGCGATGCCGGACGCGATGTCCGGCTTATTCTGAGTATCTCCAGCGATGATCTCAATCTTGCGGCCGGCCGCAACGCCGCCAAAATCCTCAGCCGCCATTCTGGCCGCTTCCACGGCGTTCTCGCCAACGAGATCGATGAAGGATCCGCTGAGATCAGTCAGCACGCCCACGCGCAGCGGAGGGGCGGTCTGAGCGGCGGCCGGGACGACGGCCGTCGCGAGTGCCAGCCATGATGCGACGAGCCAAGGCTTGCGATCCCTCATCCGTAACCCCCCATGCTGCCCTCTTTGGAGCGTGACGGAAGGTTAGAGCAGCAAGTTCGCATATGTCAAACGCGTTCTATAGCGCGATGCTGCTTGCCCCTCGCGCTTGCGACGGGGTTATAGCCGAGGCGGGCCGAGATGCGAGCGGCGCAGTCCCGTGCCGCCTTGGCGGCTTCGCCGTTCGGGTCGGCGTCGCTCGGAAGCCCCGGCCGCATGAAGCTGACGGTCAGTGCGAGCTGGCCGTCGTGATTGAAAATGGGGGCGCTGATCGAGTTCACGCCCGGGACCGCCATGCCGACATTGAGGCCGACGCCCGTCAGCCTCACGTCGGCCGTCAGGCGGCGCATCTCCCGCATCGTGAGCTCATCGGGGCGCCCGGATAGCCGGTATCGGTCCCGCGACAGGGCATCAGCAACGACCTCAGCGGGCATAAAGGCGGAAAACACAAGCCCCGCGGCCGTGTAGGCGAGAGACAGGACCGTGCCGCTGCGAATGAAGACGCCGAGCGGGTAATCCGCCTCCTGAAAATGGACGATGGTCGGGCCGAGATTCGCCCAGGACGCGAGCGCAATTGAGAAATGCCCGTCCGGCGTCATCTGGGCGAGTTCAGCCTTAGCGATGCTGAGCGGTTCCAGGCGCTGGAGGGCGGTCAGCCCGACCCGCAGAGCTTGCTCGCCGAGATCGTAATGGCCGCTGACCGGATCCTGCTTCACGAGGCCGAGCTTCATGAAACTCACGAGGTAAGGGTGAGCCTTGGATGCGGTCATATCGGCGGCGCGCGCGAGGTCTTTCAGCGCCATGGCCGAGGTGCTGTGCCCCAGGGCGATCAGGAGATGGCCGGCCGCGTCCAGCGACTGGATCCCCCTCTGGCCGCGTTCGTCCAACGCCATCGCTTCGGCTCCCGTCCCGTCCCACCACTACCGTGGCAGCCACGTTTCGCTCAATAGTCGTTTCATGTAGAACGAGTTTGACTCATGCGAACGTAGTTCTGGGAGATCATTCAATGGGCGGCACCTTGACCCGAGCCATGCGTTTCGATGGCCGGCGTGTTCTGGTCACGGGCGCGGCGAGCGGGATCGGACAGGCGACGGCACTTGTGCTCGCAGAACTCGGCGCAGAGCTTCGGCTGACGGACTTGGCGCCGATGGACGTGACCCGAAAGGGTGTCGAGGAGCTCGGGGCACGCTGCGAATGCCTGCAGGGTGATCTGACGGACGAGGGCTTTCTATCCCAGTTGGCGGAAGAAAAGGTCATCTTCGCGCTGGTTCATTGTGCAGCCGCCTTCAGTCGCGAGGGCTGGCGTCCCGACCTTTCCGACAAAGACCGTTTCGCGCTCCTGATGGACGTGAACGTGCGGGTGCCGCTGCTCCTCGCGACCGCCTGCATGGACGTGATGGCAAGAAGACGTGAAGGCTTCATCGTCCTCACGGGGTCCGCCGCGGGTCGCAATGGCGGTGGCATCGGAGGCGGGACCCCGGCCGACTATGCTGCTTCGAAGGGCGCCGTGCATACTCTCGTCCGCACGCTGTCCAGGCGGGCCGTTGGTAGCAATGTCCTCGTAAACGGCGTCGCGCCGGGGCCCGTTGCGACGCCGCTCTCCGCCGGACTGCCTTTTCCGCCCTCGGCGCTGCCTCTCGGGCGAGTCGGCCGTCCGGACGAGATCGCCTGGCCGATCGCCTTCCTCTGCTCGCCCGCAGCCTCCTTCATCTCGGGCGCGGTTTTGGACGTCAACGGCGGGGCGTTCGTTGGGTGATAAGCCGTCAGGCTCTGTCGAGGGCCCCTCTTCGCTACGGCGGCCACGTTCTGGTTCGGCCCACCCCGCTTCGCCGGACGGATCAGAGGTGCCACCAGCGCCCATTCCGGTCGGTCAGGTCGCTGTCGTCGCGCAGCCCCCGACGACCAGCCGCCGGACGATGCTCCCGCTTCCACAAAGACGCACCTCCCGACTCACCGTCGGGAGAGAATCACAACCGACTCGCGCGACTCCACTTCTTTCCGGATGGGCTCTGAGGGTTTCAGGCTGCCCGTGATCCACCCCTGACAGCTAAGAGAACTCTCAAAGGATGAGCGCCCGACAGGCCGAATGTCGAGCAACACAGCAGAGGCGAGAGGGCCTGAAGGCTTGGCGAGGGCGCTACGTTCCGACCAGACGAGCGATGCCGTTGTTCGCCCACCGTCGTGAGGGTCTGCGGAAGCCTTTCTCTCCGTGGGCGTGTCGTTGGAGACCGGCCGAGTCCCGGATGCGCTCGTCAGGGCCGGGCCGTGTTCGGATTGGCGGGTCGTGACAGGCGGAGATGCTCGCGTAGCGTGCGTCCCGTATAATCCTGCCGGAACAGCCCCCGACGCTGCAGTTCCGGCACCACGCCATCCACGAAATCCTGCAAGCCACCGGGCAGGATGTGGAACTGCATCATGAAGCCGTCGCAGGCGCCGAGCGTGAACCATTCCTCCATCACGTCCGCGATGCCCTTGGGGCTGCCCTTGATCGTCTTTCGCCCGCGCTCGTAGCGAAGATACAGCTGCCGCAGGGTCGGGTTCTCCTCGCGGATGATCTTCATGATCCCGTCGAAGAACGCCTTGTGCTGGTTCGCGCTCTTGGGCAGCCGGTCTTCCGGGATCGGCTCGTCGAGCGGGAGACCGGACAGGTCGGCCTCGAGGTCCGTGCCCAGGCGGAATCGGCCGACATCGGGATGGATCATGTCCTGGAGGCGCAAATGCTTTTCCTCGGCCTCCTCCCGCGTGCGCCCGATCACCACGGGCAGGCCGGCGAGGATGCGCAGCTCGTCGGGTTTGCGCCCATACTTGGCCAATCGCGCCTTCAGGGCGTCATAGCCGCGTTTGGCCTCGTGCGGATCGGACGCCGAGGCGAACACAACCTCGGCGGTGCGCGCGGCCAAATCCAGCCCGGCTTCGGACGCGCCGGCCTGGATGACGACCGGGCGGCCCTGCGGGCTGCGGGCGACGTTCAGGGCACCGTCCACCTTAAAGAACTTTCCCTCGTGCTGCAGTACATGCATGCGGGTCGGGTCGAAATACAGGCCCTGCGCGCGATCGCGCACGAAGGCGTCGTCGTCCCAGGTGTCCCAGAGCTGCCGCACCACGTCCACGAACTCGCCGGCGCGCTCGTAGCGCAACGCATGCGGCGGCAGGGTCGCGTGGCCGAAATTGCGGGCCGCGTAGTCGTTGGCAGACGTGACCACGTTCCAGGCCGCCCGCCCGCCGGAGACGTGGTCGAGCGAAGCGAATTGGCGCGCGACGTTGTAGGGCTCCGTGAAGCTCGTGGACACGGTGCCGCCAAGGCCGATGCGGTCCGTCGCCCCGGCCAGAGCCGCGAGAAGCGTCGTCGGCTCCAGGACGTTCATGTACATCGGGAAGCGACTCCACGCGTGCAGATTTTCGGTCCTGGCCGCCGGCGTGTCCGCGACGAAGAACAGATCGAACTTTCCCGTCTCGGCGAGCTGCGCGAGCCGGCGATAGTGAGCGATGTCGGTGGAGGCGGCGGCGTGGGTGTCGGGATGCAGCCACGATGCCGGGTGGTTGCCGGTTCCCCCGCTGGTGAGAAGCGCGAGCGACATCATCTTGGAAGCGTTCACAGCGTGTCCCTTCACGGAGTGGTCGGCGAGAAGCGTCCGGCGAAGCGGTGGCGCTCGCCCGGATAGGTGAACTCGACGGTCGTCACCAAGGCGCCGAGGTGCCAAGTCCGGCGTTCCAACACCAGGCAGGCGGTGTTCGGGGCGACGTCGAGCAGGGCGGCGTCCTCCGCGCTGGCGTTGTGCGCGCGGATCACGTGCTCGGCCTCGGTCCACGGTATGTTGCGGAGCAGCCAGCTTCCTGGCGACAGGTTCTCGAACGGCTCCGTGCGGGCGCCCGGCACGGTTCGCAGCACGATCGCGCGGCGTTCCGCGGCGACCGGAACGGCGTCGAAACGGTGGAGGCAGGACATGCGCCGAACGGGCGCGCCGCGGGCCAGTCCGAGCGCTTGCGCCTCTCCATGCCCCAGCGACACGACGCGAGAGAACAAGATCTCGTGCCTGTACTCCGCGCCCGCGCGGGCGGCCGCATCTGTAAAATCCTCGATCTCCATCAGGGCGCGTTCGGATCTGGGCGTCGAGACGAAGGAGCCGACGCGACGCCGCCGAACGATCAGCCCGGCGGCCGCGAGCCCTGACAGCACCTTGTTCACCGTCATGCGCGAACAGCCGTATTGCGCCGTCAGCTCGTGTTCGAACGGGATGCGGTGGCCCGGCGGCCATTCGCCGCCGACGATGTGCCGCTCGATGTCCCGGCGGATCCGCCAAGCCAGAGTCTCGGCTCCCGCTACCGCGACTCCCGAAGCGCAGCGCGTCCGGGCGTTCATCGGACGGCCAACCCAAGCCCGCCGTATCTGACGCGGACATCAGCGGCTCCCCTGTCCGGCAGCGAAGTCTGCATCCCACGAACCGTCAACGAAAATTCCTTCGCGAACGGCTGGACGATAACGAGCATGCGCTGCTACGTATAGACATAACAAGGCGAGGCAGCGATGCGGCTCGGTTGGGGCATGCTGAACGCACGGTTCGCGAACCCGGCGCCGGGACGATCCTCGCCGCTCGCGGTCGATTCCCGTCACTCGCCATCGAAGCAGCCGGTCGATCCGCGATCCCGCCCGCGATCGCGGCATGACGCCGACGCCTTCCGCGATTCGAAGTATCCATGACCGCCGTCGCGCTGTACCCGGGGGAGGTGCCGATCGCGACTTGGCGCGCGGTGTATCGCGGCGCGTCCGTCGCTCTCGATCCGGCCGGTCAGGAGCGCATCATTGTGAGCGCCGCGGCGGTCGGCACGATCCTGGCGCGCGGCAAGCCGGTCTACGGCATCAACACCGGTTTCGGCCGATTGGCTCAGATCCGCATCGGTAACGCTGACCTCGCGACGCTTCAGCGATCCATCGTGCTGTCGCACGCGGCCGGGGTCGGTGCGCCGATGCCGATCCCCGTGGCGCGGCTGATGATGGCCCTCAAGCTCGCCAACCTCGCGCAGGGCGCGTCCGGGGTGCAGCCGTCGACGATCGCTCTGCTGGAGGACATGCTGCAGTGCGGGCTCGTGCCCGTGGTCCCCGAACAGGGCTCGGTCGGCGCGTCCGGCGACCTCGCACCCCTGGCACACATGTCGGCTGCGATGATCGGGGTCGGCGAGGTGTTCGTCGGCGGCGCGCGTCGGCCTGCCGCGGAGGCGCTGAGCGAAGCCGGGCTCGCGCCCGCCATCCTCGGGCCGAAGGAGGGGCTGGCTCTCCTCAACGGAACGCAGTTCTCGACAGCCTTCGCGATGGCCGGGTTGTTCGAGGCGGAGAGGCTGCTGCAGTCTGGCCTTATCACCGGCGCGCTGACGACCGATGCCGCCCGCGGCTCGGACACGCCGTTCGATCCGCGCATCCACGCGCTGCGTCGCCATCGTGGCCAGATCGATGCGGCTGCCGCCTTGCGCGACCTGATGCGCGGCAGCGCGATCCGGCAATCGCACCTCGCCGGCGACGACCGCGTGCAGGACCCCTACTGCCTGCGCTGCCAGCCTCAGGTTATGGGCGCGGCGCTCGATCTACTGCGCCAGCAGGCCGCGACGCTGGAAACTGAAGCCAACGGAGTGTCCGACAACCCGCTGATCTTCCCAGAGACGGTCGAAGCCTTGTCCGGCGGCAATTTCCACGCCGAACCGGTTGCCTTCGCGGCCGACATCATCGCGCTCGCGTTATGCGAGATCGGCTCGATCGCCGAGCGGCGCCTCGCCATGATCACCGACCCGGGCTTGTCCGGACTGCCGGCTTTCCTGACGCCGCGCCCCGGCCTGAACTCCGGTTTCATGATTCCGCAGGTCACGGCCGCCGCCCTGGTGGCCGAGAACCGGCAGCGTGCCGCGCCGGCGAGCGTGGACTCGATCCCGACATCCGCCAACCAGGAGGACCACGTGTCCATGGCGGCGCACGGGGCTCGCCGTCTCCTGCCGATGGCGCAGAACCTTGCGGGCATCATCGCCATCGAGCTGCTGGCGGCGGCGCAAGGCTGCGACTTCCACGCGCCGCTCAAGTCGAGCCCGGCTCTGGAGCGGGTCCGGGTCCGGCTGCGTCAGGACGTGGCGCATCTGGAGGACGACCGGTTCTTCGCGCCCGACATCGCGACCGCGATCGCCCTCGTCACGGACGGCACCGTCGTGGGCGCGGCGGATGTGAGTCTGCCGGGCCTCGCTGGATGAAGGGCGCCCGATGATCCTGGCCGTCTCCGCACCCGGCTGTGGCGCTCATCCGGCCGCGTGGCGCGTCACGGACGCGCCACGCGCACCATCCCTGCGGTGGTTTCAGGCTTTGGCGCGTCTCGCGGAGAGCGGCGGCCTCGACGCCATTCTGTTCGGCGGCTGTCCCTGGGGCCCGGCTGTCGCGGCGACCCATCTCACCGGGACGTTCGAGCCGGATCCGATGCCTCTGATCCTGGCGCTTGCCGCCGGCACGGAGCGGATCGGACTCGGCGCCGCGATCGCGATCGACCATGCGGAGCCGTTCAACATCGCGCGATCCTTCGCCGGTGCCGACCGGCTCACAGCGGGGCGGACGGCCTGGATTGCGGCCCCGGACAGCGTCGTTGAGCGCCGAGCCGATTTCGCGCACGTTCCCGTGCGGGATGCGGCGGAGCGGTTCAGCCGCGCCGCCGAGTGCATCGCGGTCGTTCGCGACCTGTGGGATTCCTGGGAGGACGGCGCGGTGCTGATGGACAAGCAGGCCGGGTGCTTTTCCGATCCCGACCTCGTCCACCGGGTTGATCATGCCGGCCGCTGGTTCTCGGTTCGCGGCCCGCTGAATGCGCCCCGGCCGCTGCAGGGACACCCGCCGGTCATCCAGCGCGACGCGAGCCCGGAAGGCATCGCCCTGGCCGGCGCCACGGCGGACGTGTTCGTCGCCTCGACGGCCAACCCGGAACGCCTCGCCGCTTCAAGGGAGGCGTTCGGCCCCGCGGGTCCGCGCCTCCTCGCGACGATTGTGCCACTCCTGGCGGAGGAGGACGGCCACGCGCAGGCGCGCGCCGCGGCGCTCGATGCCGCTCTCGACCCTCTCCTCGCCAAGGCGGTTCTGGCGGATGCCGGAACCGCAGGGGGCGGCCTCGACGCCGCACGACGTCGCGCATGGTCGCTGGCCGGCACGCCCTTCGTCGGCACGCCGGACAGGCTCGCCGACAGGATGGCCGAACTCTCCAAGGCGGGCTTGTGCGACGGTTTCGTGCTGGCGCCGGCCGTGCTGCCCGACGACCTTCGGGCGATCGCGGAGGATCTCGTGCCGCGGCTGCGTGACCGTGGCGTTCGCCCCGCCGGGTACGAGGGCCATACGTTGCGCGAACATCTCGGCCTGTCGCGCCCTCTCAGCCGGTTCGCCTCCGCATGAGCGCACGCCACCTCGCCCTCGGGGTATTCATCTATCCCGGAGGCCATCACATCGCCGCGTGGCGCCATCCCGCGATGCGTCCGGAGAGGGTCACGGAACTCGGCTATTACGTGGAGATGGCGCGGCTCGCCGAACGCGGCAAGTTCGATCTGTTCTTCTGCGGTGATGCCCTGAATGCGCGAGAGCGCGACGGGCGCATCATGGGCGAGGTCGCGATCAACAATCTCGACCCCGTCTCCATCGTGTCGGCGATCAGTTCTGTCACGAGCCGGATCGGCCTCGTCGCCACGCTGTCGACCACCTACAACGAGCCGTTCTCCATCGCGGCCAAGTTCGCGACGCTCGATCACCTGAGCGGCGGCCGCGCCGGCTGGAACATCGTCACGACGCTCGACGACAAGGCTGCGCTGAATTTCAACCGGAGCGAGGCCATGGACAAGGCCCTGCGCTACCGGCGCGCGGCCGCGTTCGTGGAAGCCGTGACGGCTCTGTGGGACAGCTGGGAGGACGGCGCGGTCCTGAACGACGCCGCATCCGGCCGCTTCGTCGATCCGGCGCGCATCCATCCCGCAGCGCATCGCAGCGACTTCTTCGGCGTCGCCGGTCCGGCCGACATGCCGCGCTCGCCCCAGGGCTGGCCCGTGCTGGTCCAGGCCGGCGGCAGTCCGCCCGGGCGCGATTTCGCCGGCCAGGTGGCGGAGGCGATCTTCACCGCCCAGGGCACGCTGGAGGGCGCGCAGACGTTCCGCGCCGACATCCACGCCCGCATGGCCGTGCACGGCCGCCCGCCGGAGGCGGTCAAGATCATGCCTGGCCTCTCGCCGATCCTCGGCGACACAGAGACGTCCGCACGGCAGCGCGAGGAGGAGTTCGCCGACCTCGTGCATCCCTCCATCGGCATCTGGATGCTCGGCGAGATGACTGGCTTCCCGTTTGGCGAACGGTCGCTCGACAGCCTGCTGCCGACCGCCGAGATCCGGGCCGCCAACCCGGCGCTCAGCCGCAACGCGGCCAGTCTCGTCGAGCGTGCCGAACGCGAGCCAATGACGCTGCGCCACGCGGCGAGGATCATGGCGCGCTCGCGCGTGCATCAATCCTTCACGGGGACGCCCGACCAGCTCGCCGACCACATGGCGCATTGGCTGCATGAAGGCGGGTGCGACGGCTTCAACATCCTGCCGCCGATGTTCCCGGACGACCTCGCCTTGTTCGTCGACCACGTGGTGCCGGCCTTGCAGCGGCGCGGCGTGTTCCGCCACGACTACGAGGCGACGACGCTGCGGAGCCATCTCGGGCTGACGCGCCCGCCGGGACGGGGCGGCGTGGCATAGCACATGCACCCAGAAGCGCAGGTGCACGAAGAAGCGGTCGTCGGAAAGGAAACGCGTGTGCCGAGAGTGATCGATCTGGAATGCAACCTTCCTGTCGGAGAAGAAGATCCGAATTACAAGACGATGCAGCAGGCGCCACCGGGCAACCCGGTGGCGGACCGAATGGAGCGTCCCGAGGGGTACGGCTTCGACAATTACCAGCGCATCTTCCAGAGCCGCGCCGAGCACGCGCTGCCGGAGCCTGAGGCGACGCCCGGCGAGCGCATGGCGAAGTTCATCGACGACATGGACCGGGCAGGCGTCGAGATCGGGGTCGTCGGCGCCTCGAATGCGACGCTGAAGCGCATCTGCACCGCCTACCCCGATCGGCTGGTCGGCCTCGCGGGGATCAGCCCGCTCGACGGCATGATTGGCGTGCGGGAGCTGGAGCATCTGGTCCGCGACCACGGGATCGGCGGCTTCCGCGTCATCCCGCTCTACAACTCCATCCCGGCCAGCGACCGCCGCTACTACCCGCTCTACGCCAAATGCGTGGAGCTGGACGTGCCGGTGCGCATCTACACATCGATGAACTACGCCAACGACCGGCCCTACGACCTCGGCCATCCGCGCCATCTCGACTGCGTGGCGATCGACTTTCCAGAACTGCGCATCGTCGCGGGCCTCTCAGGTTGGCCGTGGATCAGCGACATGGTCGGCCTCCTGCGCCGTCACCCCAACCTGTATTGCGACACCGCCGCCCACCGCCCGAAGCATTTCGCCACCCCGGGATCGGGCTGGGAGCAGTTCATGCAATTCGGCAACACGCTCCTGCAGGACAAGATCATGGTCGGCCTGTCGCGCGGCATCTTCGGCGTGCCCTTCGAAACGCTGGTCGGCGAGTACGAGGACCTGCCGCTGAAGGATTCCGTGAGAGAGAAGTGGCTCTACAAGAACGCCCTCGACTTCCTGCGGCGGAACTGACGCCGCATGTTGCGCTTCGCCGCCACCCGTGTCCTGCAGGCGATCCCGATGGTCGCCGCAGTGATCGTGCTGGTCTTCGTCATGCTGCAGCTGACGCCGGGCGATCCCGTGCAGGCCATCGTGGGCGAATATCCCGTGCCACCCGCTTTCCGGGCGGCGATCGTGGCGCGCTACCATCTCGATGATCCCCTGCCGACGCGGCTGATCCAGTTCTTCCTCAACCTGCTGCAGGGTGATCTGGGGTTCTCGTTCCAGCAGCAGGACACGGTGTTGAACCTGATCCTGCAACGCGCCCCGCGGACGCTGCTCCTGGCAGGGGCCGCCTTCGTGATTGGCGTGCCGGTGGGAATCTGCATTGGCCTCGTGTCGGCAACGAGCCGCAAGCCGAACGTGGATCGCGCCTGGACCACCGCCGTGCTGGTCGGCTACGCCATTCCGGGCTTCTGGCTGGGGCAATTGCTGGTGATTCTGTTCGCCATGAAGCTGAACTGGTTTCCGACGCAGGGCCTCGCGCCGCTGTTCTCCCGGAGCACCGGCTTCGCCTTCATCCTGGAACGGGCGCGCTACCTCGCGCTGCCGGCGATGACCTACGCGGTGTACGAGGCGACGCGCGTCGCGCGGCTGATGCGGGCCAGCACGATCGAGACGCTCGGGGCCGGCTACATCGTCACGGCCCGCGCGAAGGGCCTGCCGCGCGGTGCGATCATCCGCGGCCACGTGCTGCGCAATTCCAGCCTGCCCGTCCTGACCGTCATGGGCTACGCCTTCGGCGTCGCGATGGGCGGGGCGGTGCTGATCGAGACCGTGTTCTCTTGGCCCGGGGTCGGGCGGCTGCTCATCGAAGCGATCCGCAACCGTGACAATCAGGTCGTGGTCGGGGTCGTGCTGTTCGTCGCCATCACGGTGATCGTCATGAACCTGGTCGTGGACATCCTCTACGGCCTTCTGGACCCGCGGATCCGCTCCGCCCGATGACCGCGTGGCTCCCCAAGCTCGTGCGGACCCGCTACGGAGGCGCCGGGCTCGTCATCATGGTGGTGCTCGTGCTGGTTGCGCTGCTCGCGCCTCTCGTCGCGCCGTTCGGGCCGCGCCAACAGGTCGGCACCAGCCTCATGCCGCCGTCGGGAGCGTTCCCCATGGGCACCGACAACATTGGGCGGGACATGTTCTCGCTCGTCCTGATCGGCACACGCGCCTCGCTGGCGGTCGGGGTCACGGCCGCCATGGCGGCTCTGGTCATCGGCGGCCTGGTCGGGATGGCCGGGGGATATTGGCGCGGCGCCACGGAGGCGGTGCTGATGCGGGTCGCCGAGTTGTTCCAGACCTTGCCGGTGATCGTCGTCGTGCTGTTCGCGATAGCCCTGTTTGGCTCGAGCTTCTGGCTGCTCGTCACCGCTGTCGCCTGCGCGATCTGGCCGCTGGAGGCGCGGCTGATCTACGGCCAGTTCGTCAACCTGCGCCAGCGCGAGTTCGTCGCCGCCGCGGTGGTCGCGGACATGCCGACCTGGCACATCGTGCTGCGCGAGATTCTGCCGAACGCGCTCCCGCCGGTCATCGTGCAGGTGGCCCTCGACGCGAGCCTCGCCATCCTGATCGAATCCGGTCTCGGTTTCCTGGGCCTCTCCGACGCGAACACGGTGAGCTGGGGGCAGCTTCTGTTCACAGCGCAGCAATACCTCGAATCCGCCTGGTGGATGAGCGTCTTTCCGGGTGTCGCGATCTGCCTCGCGGTGATCGGCCTCAACCTTCTGGCGGACGGGTTGAGCGAGGTCGTCGATCCGCGCGCCGGCCATATCTCCCCGGGGCTGCCGGCGTGAGCGCCGGGCCGCTCATGCGGATCGAAGGGCTGAAGGTTCACATGCGCGTGGGCGACGCCGTGGTGCGTGCGGTGGACGGCATCGATCTCGAGGTGATGCCGGGCGAGTGCGTCGGCATCGTCGGTGAATCCGGCTCGGGCAAGAGCACGCTGGCCCGCGCTATGGTGCAACTCCTGCCCAATGTCGACATGGCCGAGCTGTCCGGAAAGGTCCTGTTTGACGGCGCCGACATTGCCGCCATGCCGCGCCCGGACCTGCGCCGCCTACGCCGCCATCAAAGCTTCTCCATCGTGTTCCAGGACCCGCTCGGCTATCTCAATCCAACGCGACGTGCGGGCCCGCAGGTCGCGGAAGCGCTCCCCGGCTCCCCGTCCCGCGCAGAGGCCCGTACCCGGGTGCGGGAACTCCTGGCCGAGGTCGGCCTGCCCGACCCGGACGCGGTCGCGCGCCGCTATCCGCACGAACTCTCCGGCGGCATGCGCCAGCGCGTGCTGATCGCGGTCGCGCTCGCGTCCTCGCCGCGGCTGCTGGTGGCGGACGAGCCGACCACGGCGCTCGACGCCACCGTGCAGCTGCAGGTGCTGCGGACACTGCAGCGGTTGCATCGCGACCGCGGCATGGCGCTCGCCCTCGTCACACACGATCTCGGCCTCGTGGCAGAGTTGTGCGACCGGGTCTACGTGATGCGTGGCGGGCAGGTGCTGGAAGAGGCCGACGTGTTCACCCTGTTCGAGGCTCCCCGCCACCCCTACACGGCCGAGCTCGTCGCGCTCAGCCGTCAACGCCACGCCTCGGCCCATTGATGCCCGCCTGCCCAGCCCGCAGGTTGCCGGGATCGCCGGCATGAATGCGATCCTGACGGCACGCGGGGTGGTGCAGGATTTTCCGGCGCGCGGAGCCGGGCTGTGGCGTCGGGGCCGGGTGCGCGCGGTGGATGGCGTCGATCTCGACGTGAACGAAGGAGAGGTGCTGGCGATCGTCGGGGAATCGGGATCGGGCAAGTCGAGTCTCGCCCGGTTGCTGCTCGCGCTGTCGCGGCCCAGCGCCGGGCTGGTCGCGTTTCGCGGTACGCCGGTGGCCGATCTCCGCAAGGCGGACCGGCGAGCCTACCGGCGCGACGTCCAGGCCGTGTTCCAAGATCCGGCGGCCTCTCTCAATCCGCGCATGCGGGTGGAGCAGATCCTGGCCTATCCCATCCTGGAGCACGGGCTGGCGACGCGCGCCACGGTACGGGGGATCATGGGGGCGCAGCTGGAAGCGGTCGGGCTGTCGCCGGCGTCGTCGTTCCTGCCGCGCTTCCCGCACCAATTGTCCGGAGGACAGCAGCAGCGCATCGCCATCGCGCGAGCCCTGGCTCTTCGTCCTCGGCTGATCGTCGCCGACGAACCCCTGTCCAGCCTGGACGTGTCCGTTCAGGCGCAGTTGCTGGACCTGATCGCGACCTTGCGGGCGCGCGACGGCATCGGTTTCGTCATCATCAGCCACGATCTCGGGGCGATGGAGGCAATCGCCGATCGCGTGGCCGTGATGTATCGTGGGAGTATCGTGGAGATCGGTCCCGGCATCCTGGCCAAGCCGCGCCACGCCTATACGAAGACGCTGCTGGAGGCGCGGCTGATCGCCGATCCCCGCCGCGCCCGAGCCCGCGCCGCCGCCGAGGCAGCCCAGACGGGCGCGGCCCGTATCGCCCCCCACCCCGCGGCGTCCGAGAACGCCGCGGCACCCCATCCCGTGTCCCACGACGAATGCCTGGAGGAACCATGACTCGTGTCGATCCGATTGTCCGCCGATCCTGGCGTCGAGCTGCCGCAGCGGCTGTCCTATCGCTGGCGGCCGCATCCCCGTCCTGGGCCGCGGATCCGACGCCGAAGCGGGGCGGCGAAGTGGTGATGACGCTGGACGCCTCAGCCATGGCGGTGCTGAACACGAATCTCACCACCATGTCGCCCGCCCTGTTCATCGCGGACGTGTGGGCGGACGGGCTGATGGCTCGCAACGCCAAGGGAGAGCGCGTCCCGCACCTCGCCACCAAATGGGCGATCTCGCCGGACGGCAAGACCTACACGTTCACGTTGCGCCAGGGTGTCAAGTGGTCGGACGGGCAGCCCTTCACGGCCAAGGACGTGGTGTTCACGCTCACGCAATTCGGCAAGCTGAACTCCTTCCTGGCCAAGCTGGTGCCGGTGATCGCCAAGGTCGAGAACCCCGACGACGATACCGTGGTCGTGACGCTGACCCAGCCGATTACGGCGGCGCTCGATCTGTTCGACAAGGAGAACCTGCCGCTGATGCCCGAGCACGTCTATGCGGGCACCGACATTCCCTCCAACCCCGCCAACCGCAAGCCGATCGGCCTCGGGCCGTTCAAGCTCCAGGCCTGGGAGCCGGGAAGGTCGCTGGAATTCGTGCGAAACCCCTATTACTGGGATCAGCCGAAGCCCTATCTCGACCGCGTCCTGGTCGCGATCACGCCGAATCCGCAGCAGCAGCTCAACGCCGTCATCCAGGGCGAGGCGGACTGGATGCAGTTCTTCGACTACACTGCCGTGCAGCAAGCCGAGCAGGCGTCGAAGAATGGCAAGTTCAAGGTCGTCGAGATTAAGATCAACGCGCCCGAACGCTCTTCGCTCGACTTCAACATGCGCCGCGCACCGATGAGCGACGTCAAGGTGCGTCGGGCGCTTTTTCAGGCGACGGACCGTAAGCGGATCGCAAACGACGCCTACCGCAACCTGGCCTTCCCGGCGACGAGCGCGATCCCCGAGCAGTTCACCGAACTCCACGACCCGTCGGTGAACTACACCACGATGTATCCCTATGATCCGGTCGCGGCGGGTAAACTGCTGGACGATGCAGGCTTTCCGCTCAAGGACGGCAAGCGGTTCTCGGTCGAGCTGGCCTATACGTCCGGCGCTCCGTTCGACGCGATCGCCCGCAGCATCGCGGCCCAATGGCAGCAGATCGGGGTGGATGTTCGGCTGACCGGGCTCGATGGTCAGATCTGGGTCGACAAGGTGTATCGCAAGAACGACTTCGACCTATCTCTGACGTCGCTGACGGGGCGGTCCGACCCGACGCTCGGCGTGGATCGCAGCTTCGTGTGCAATCCCGGTCAATTGCCGTTCACGAATCCGACCGGCTATTGCAACCCGGAACTCGACCGCGTCGCGGCCTCGGCCGCGGCTGCCCCCCAGGGAGAGCGGAGGGCTTTGTACAAGCAATACGCGGAGATCGTCGCGCGGGACCTGAACGAGCTCACGCTGACGAACATCGCCACGTACAACGCCGTGTCGACGCGCTTCAACGATCTCGACAAGCAGTTCGACATCTCGTTCAACGAGCACCCGAACTGGGCGGAGGCCTGGCTCCCGAATGGCCAATGACCGAAGCCGGACCCTATCGGCCGCGCGATGTGGAGCCGCTGCTGCGGCCCCGCACCGTCGCGGTGATCGGCGCTTCCGCGACGAAGCGCAGCCAGGGCAATAGCGTCATCGGCAGCCTGCGGCTCGGCGGTTATTCTGGGCGCATCGTTCCCGTGCACCCGAGCGCGTCCGAGCTGGACGATCTGCCGGCCGTCGCATCGATCGATCGGCTGCCGCCAGACACGGATACGGCGGTCGTGGCCATTCCGGCGGCCTCCGTTGCGGTGGCCCTAGGAGAGCTCGAGGCGGCGGGTGTCCGCTCTGCCGTCGTGTTCAGCAACGGTTTCTCGGCGGCCCAGCAAGCCGAGGTCCGGACGCTGGCGGCCGCGAGCCCGATGGTGATCCACGGCCCCAATTGCATGGGGCTGATCAACTTCACCGACGCTCTGCGCCTCTATCCGTCGACGGTCACGGACAAGGTCGCGCCGGGTTGCGTCGCGATCGTGGCGCAATCCGGCTCGGCCGCGATCTCGCTGATGAACTCCACGGCCGCGGGCCTGTCCAAGGTCGTCACCTTGGGCAACGAGTGGCAGGTGACGGCGCCGGACTACCTGCGCTGGCTTGCCTCCGATCCCGCGACGAGCGTCGTCGGCATGGTGATCGAATCGATCAAGGACCCGGCCGCCTTCTCCGCCGCCGCCGCGCTGGTCCGGGCGGCCGGCAAGGCGCTGGTCGTGCTGAAGGTCGGGCGGTCGGCGGGTGGGGCGGAAGCGGTGAGAGCGCATACCGGGGCCCTGATCGGGCTTGCAGATGCCTATGACAGCTTCTTCGCCACGGCCGGCATCCCGACCGCCGGCGATTACGACGAACTGATCGCCTCCATGGAATGCTTCGCCGCCTGCCGCGGACCTGCACGGGGAGGTCGGATCGGCGTCGTGGGGATCTCGGGCGGCGAGACCGCCTTGGCCTGCGACGTGGTGACCGACGCGGGCCTGACGCTCGCGCGCTGGGGCGAGGCGGCCGAGGCGGCCGTGCGCTCGGCGTTGCCCGGCGCCTCGGGTGCGAACCCGCTCGATCTCGGAGCGACGCCGAACCACGACGTCGACCAGGACGACGCGGCGATCCGGGCCATCGTGGCCGACCCGGGGGTCGACCAGGTACTCGTGGTGCAGGACAGTCAGGCGACCCTGACGCCGACCATGCGGGGCAACTACACGCCTCGCATTCTCGCCTATGGCCGCCTCGGGGCCGAGGCGGAGAAGCCGTTCGTGATGGTCTCTCCGACGGGCGAGAACACGCATCCCGAGATCGTTGCGTCGATGGCGGCGCAAGGCGTACCGGTTCTACGCGGCCTGCGCCCCGCCGCCGTGGCCTTGCGCAACCTGATGACGCTCGCAACGGCAGCGCCCGGGATTGGCGCCGCGGCCGCGGGCCGGGATGTCCGGTTCGAAGCGGAGATCGCCCGTCATCAGGGCCCGCTTCCGGCGGATCTCACAGCCCGGATCCTCGACGCGTTCGGGATCCCGGCGGTGCGCTCGGCCCTGGTCACCACCGATGACGAGGTCGTGGCGGCCTCCGCGCGGATCGGCTTTCCGCTCGTCGCCAAGATCGCCTCCCCGGACGTGCCGCACCGCTCCGACGTCGGCGGCGTCACGCTCGGCATCGCGGACGTGGAGGCTTTGCGGACCGCTATGACGCGGATGCGCGCGAGCGTGCTCGCCGCGCGACCCGATGCGCGCATCGAGGGATTTGAGCTGCAGGAAGAATTGGTAGATTGCGTCGAAGCAGCGGCCGGCTTCGTCGCCGCTCCGCCCTTCGCGCCGCTGGTCATGGTGAGCACGGGGGGCGTCCTGGTGGAGCTCGAAGCCGACCGAGCCGTGCACTTGGCGCCCTTCACGGCTGAGCGGGCACGGAAGATGATCGACCGCACCCGCCTCGGCCGCCGCCTCCGCGGCTATCGCGGCCTGATGCCTCCCACCGACGTCTCCGGTCTTGCTGAACTGCTTGCGAGGCTATCCGCGCTGGCGGCCGGCCTGCCGGACATCGCGGAATGTGATCTGAACCCGGTGCTCATCCGCAAGGGCAGCGGCGAACCCCGGGTCGTGGACGCACTCATGCTGGCCCGACCAGCCTGACGTTTCGTCCGGCAAGATTATAGTAATACGGCATGCCATCGACTGGGTGGTGCGGTTGGCGAGCGCAGGTCTGGCGTCGTACGAAGGCTCGCTCGATGTCTCAGATCGCTCGGCGCTGGCCGAAGCGGTCAGCTTTTTCGCCTCAATCGCTCCGAAGCGGCCGTTCCGCTTCCGTGAAGAGTTTCGGGCTTCTTCAGCAGCCCGTTAAACTATCGTCGGTGCTGGTACCGCCACCCTGGCTTGAACAGGGGACCTCTAGATCCACAATCTAGCGCTCTAACCAACTGAGCTATGGCGGCCCGGACGCGGCCCCACGGGCACGCCCCGGCGATGTAGCGCCACGGCAGGTCGAAGACAAGTTAGACGGCAGGGACGGACGGTCACGATGGACGATTTCAGCCGATCCTATCTCGGACGCCTGCGGAGTCTCGTCGGCCCGCGCCTGCTTCTCGTGCCCGGCATGCGGATCGTGGTCGAGGACGAGGGCGGTCGCATCCTCCTTCAGCTCCGCTCGGATTACCGGCTCTGGGGATTGCCCGGCGGCGTCCCGGACGAGCACGAGGGCGCCGACGCGACGATCATCCGCGAGACCCGCGAGGAGACCGGGATCGAGGTCGAGGACCCGCGCCCGTTCGGTTTCGCCTGCGACCCGGAGCACGAGATCTGGACCTATCCCAACGGCGATCGCTGCCACTACTTTACCCTGCTCTACGCGGCTCGGCGTTTCTCCGGGCGCGCAATCTCGTCGAACGACGAGAGCCTGGAGGTCGGCTGGTTCGCGCAGGATGCGTTGCCGCCGCTCATGCCCGTCATGCAGCGCACGCTCGACGCCTACCGGCGCTTCCGCGACACGAACGCATTCCAGATGATCTGACGTCGTCGGTTGACCCCGCGGTGCCGATGGTCGAAGCCCACGCGACCCAAGGACACAGAACCCGGAGGACGAGGATGGCCCAGAACGAGCGCACCTACCGCGTGGCGGTCATACCCGGAGACGGCATCGGCAAGGAGGTCGTGCCGGAGAGCGTGCGCAGCCTCGAGGCGGTCGCCTCGCGCCACGGCTTCAGGCTCCAGCTCGACTGGTTCGATTTCGCCTCCTGGGACTACTACGAGAAACACGGGCAGATGATGCCCGAGGACTGGAAGGCGCAGATCGGCGGCCACGACGCCATCCTGTTCGGCGCGGTCGGCTGGCCCGAGAAGATACCGGACCACGTGTCGCTATGGGGCTCGCTCCTCAAGTTCCGGCGCGAGTTCGACCAGTACATCAACCTGCGGCCCGTGCGCCTCATGCCGGGCGTGAAATCGCCCCTCGCCGACCGCAAGCCCGGCGACATCGACTTCTGGGTCGTGCGGGAGAACACGGAGGGGGAGTACTCCTCCGTCGGCGGGCGCATGTTCGGGGGCACCGAGCGCGAGTTCGTGCTGCAGGAATCCGTGTTCACGCGGGTCGGCGTCGACCGGGTGCTGAAATTCGCCTTCGAGCTCGCGGCGAGGCGCGAGAAGAAGCACCTGACCTCGGCGACGAAATCGAACGGGATCTCGATCTCGATGCCCTACTGGGACGAGCGCGTGGAGGAGATGGCGAAGGGCTACTCCGACGTGCGCTGGGACAAGTACCATATCGACATCCTGACGGCGCATTTCGTGCTGAACCCCGATCGCTTCGACGTCGTGGTGGCGTCCAACCTGTTCGGCGACATCCTGTCCGATCTCGGGCCGGCCTGCACGGGCACGATCGGAATCGCGCCCTCCGCGAACCTGAACCCGGAAGGCCACTTCCCCTCCCTCTTCGAGCCGGTGCACGGCTCCGCGCCCGACATCGCGGGCCAGGGAATCGCGAACCCGATCGGGCAGATCTGGTCGGGCGCCATGATGCTCGACCACCTGGGCGAGCCCGAGGCGGGGTGGGAGATCGTCGGCGCGATCGAGCGCGTGCTGGCCGAACGCACGCTGCGCACGCGCGACCTCGGCGGCAACGCGGACACAACGACCTGCGGCAAGGCCGTCGCCGACGCGATCGGCTGAGGCGTTGGACGCTCTCAAGGCCACGTTGCTCGACCCTGCATATCTCCAGCAGGCGCTCGGCATCCTGGAGATCGTCTGGGTCAACATCGTGCTCTCGGGCGACAACGCGGTCGTGATCGCGCTCGCCTGCCGGGGCCTGCCGCCCCACCTGCGCCGGACCGGGATGATCGCGGGCGCGGGCGTCGCGGTGGGCTTGCGGATCGTCTTCACGATCCTCATCACGGCGCTCCTCGCGACCCCCTTCGTCAAGATCGTGGGCGGCGTCCTGCTGCTCTGGATCGGCGCGAAGCTGCTCGTCGACCCGAAGGCGGACGCGCATGCGGTGAAGCCGAACGACCGGCTCTGGGGCGCGATCCGCACGGTCGCGATCGCGGATGCCGTGATGAGCCTCGACAACGTGCTCGCCATCGCGGCCGTCGCGCGCGGCTCGACCTTCCTTCTGGCGCTCGGACTGCTGATCTCTGTGCCGCTGATCGTGGCGGGTGCGGCGGTCCTCCTGAAGGTCCTGGAGCGGCTGCCGATCCTCGCCTGGGCGGGCGGGGTCCTGCTCGGCGAGAAGCGCGGTGGCGCTGCCGAACTCGCCGCCGGCGGAGAAGCCCTGGATCATGCGCGCGACC
>CAXUHE010000024.1:22622-25918 GCA_964250725.1 uncultured Enterovirga sp.
GGGCGGGGTCCTGCTCGGCTGGGTCGCGGGCGAGATGATCGTGACCGATCCCTTCGTGGTGGCGCATCTCGGCGACCCGGTCGTCCTCAAGTATGCCGGCCAGTTGGAGGTCGCGCGGCTCGAAGTGCCGGCCGCCGTCGCGGGGGCGCTCGTCGTGTTGCTGTTCGGCCTCGTGCTCCGGCGCCGGAGCGCCAGGGGCTGAGCCGTGCATCGCATCGCCGGCGCCGCGCGGGCCGCCTCGCGCTGGATCTACGCCCAGCCCTACCTTCTCCTGACCTTCTCGGGCCTCGCCTGGGGGGCGAACGCGATCGCGGGCCGGATCGCCGTCGGCGAGGTGTCGCCCATGGCGATCACCGGCCTGCGCTGGATGGTGGTGGTCGCAGTGCTGGCCGTGACGATCCGGCGCGACATCCTGCGCCACCGCGCGGCACTGGTCGCGCGCTGGCGCTCGCTCTTCGTGGCGGGCGCTCTCGGCTTCACGACCTTCAACGCGCTGTTCTACGTGGCGGCGCATCACACGAGCGCAATCAATATCGGGCTGATCCAGGGTGTCATCCCGGCGATCGTGCTCGCGGCCAGCGTCGTGGTGGTCCGAACGCCGGTCGGGGGGCTCCAGATCGCGGGCGTGCTCGTCACGATCGTCGGCGTGCTCGCGGCGGTGTCGCGGGGCGATCCCGAGGTCCTGCGCCGGCTCGCCTTCAACGCGGGCGACGTGATGATCTTCGCGGCGAGCCTGCTCTACGCCGGCTACACGCTCTGGCTGCGCCGCCGCCCGCCCGTGCCGCCGCTCGTCCTCTTCGCGGCGCTCGCGACGGCGGCGCTCGTCACCTCGCTGCCGCTCCTCGTCTGGGAGGTGGCGGCGGGCGACTTCTTCGCGCCGACCGCCACCGGCTGGGCGCTGATCGTCTTCATCGGGCTCGTCCCGTCGCTCGTCGCGCAGCTTTCCTACATGCGCGGCATCGAGCTGATCGGCCCGGCGCGCGCGGGTCTCTTCATCAACCTGATCCCGGTCTTCGCGGCGCTCCTCGCGGTCGTCGTGCTGCGCGAGCCGTTCGCCCCCTATCACGCTCTCGCGTTGGCCCTCGTGCTCGGCGGGATCGCGCTGGCCGAGATGGGCCGACCCGGTCAGGCGTGATACAGGACGGCGCGCGTGCGCCGGATCAGGCTCTCGTGCAGCACGATGAGGAGCGCCGCGGCCGCGATCGCCACCGGGCCGATGGCCCACAATCCGGGCCACTGCGCCAGCAGTCCCGCGAGGATCGGCAGCGCCGCGGCCCCGATCATCGCGGCCGCGACCTTCATGCCGACCGCGTGGATCGCGACCTCCGGCGGGAGCCGGTCGGCCGTGCGCGAGATCAGCGTCGGGAAGATGGGCGCGAGCGACACGCCGGACAGCACGAGCCCGAGATAGGCCGCGACCGGCGGCCCGGCCGCGAAGAGGAGCGCGCCGCCGAGCGCACCCATCGTGCCGGCCCGCACCAGCCTGTCCGCCCCGATCCGCTCGACGCCGGCCCCGAAGGCGATTCGGCCCACGAGGATCGACGCGAAATAGGCCGAGGCCCAGAACCCCGCGACGCCCGTCGAGACGCCGCGTCCCTCGTGCAGGACCGTGAACGCCCAGGCGCCGAGCATCGCCTCGAGCCCCGTATAGACGAAGAAGATCGCCGTCTGGATCGGCACCAGCGGATGGCGCAGCGCGCGCCAGGGCGAGATCCGGGCCTCGGCGTTCGGCGTCACGATCTCGGGCAGCGGCGTCTCGCTCCAGCGCCGCGCGGTGGCGGCAAACCCGATCGCGAGCGCGCCGAGCAGCGCCGCCAGGACGGCGTAGCCGGCCCGCCAGCCGGGTCCGGTCGCGACCGCGAGCGACATGATCGCGGGGCCGATCGCCGCCCCCAGGCTGTAGGAGGCGTGCAGCCAGTTGACCTCGCGCGCCTTGAAGCGGGCGGCCGCGAAGGCGTTGATCCCGGCATCGATGGTGCCCGAGCCGAGCCCCATCGTGGCGAGTGCCAGGATCGGGAGCGGCCAAGGCGGTGCGGACGCGAAAGCCGCGAGCCCGAACGCGACGAGCGCGGTCGAGCCGACGAGCGTGCGGGCGAAACCCAGCCGTTCGAGCACGCGCCCGACCACGAGGCCCGACACGAAGTAGCCCGGTCCCGCGCCGATGAGCAGGATGCCGAACTCGGCCTGTTTCAGCCCGTAGCTCTCCCGGAAGGAGGGCCACGCGATGCCGAGCACGCCGTCCGGCAGGCCGAGGCTGATGAAGGCGAGATAGGTGAGAGCGAGGTGCAAGTCGTGTCCCGGGTCGGGCGTCGATCGCACGCCTCTGACCATGGGGAACCTGGGCGCGCCAGTCGCCCCACATGCCGCGTTGATGTTAGAAGCCGGGGAGCCGGCGCGCTTTCCTATGGGTCTCGGGGATACATCGCGGCATTGTCACGTTGACGTGACAATCGGCAGGGTTCGGCTTTCGTCCGGCCCTTTCGCGTTTATTGCCTCGCCGAAAGGCTGAAGCGACGAGAACCGTCCCTATTTGGACGCAGTCGGTCGTTTTGAAGCAGGTCAACTGGAGCTGGTTTGATGAGTGGACAGCAAGGCGGGCGGCTCGGAGTCGCTTTCGTCGGCATGGGCGGAGCGGTCGCGACCACGGCGATCGCGGGCCTCGAATTGATCAAGTCCGGCGCCAACAAGTTCGAAGGGCTGCCACTCGCGGATCTCGTGGTGCCGGATCTCGTGGATTACCGCGACATCGTGTTCGGCGGTTGGGACGTGAACGGCGACGACCTCGGGTCCGCGGCCGAGACGCACGGCGTCCTGCCGAAGGCGATGATCGACGACGGGGCGGCGAGCCTGCGCGGCATGCGGCCCTGGAAGGCGGTCGCGAGCGACAAGTTCTGCCGCAACATCGACGGCGCCCACAAGATCGGGGCGGCGGGCCACCGCGACGCGGTGGAGCGCATCGCCGACGACTTGAAGCGCTTCCGCCAGGATAGCGGCGTCAGCGACGTCGTGGTCATCAATCTCGCGTCGACCGAGCGATGGCCCGACCTCTCGACGGAGACCTTCAAGACGCTCGACGCCTTCGAGCAGGGCCTCGACCGCGACGACGAGTCGATCGGGCCCGCCATGCTCTACGCCTACGCGGCGGTCGCGAACGGCTTCGGCTACGGCAACTTCACGCCGAGCGTCGCGGCCGACATCCCGGCGATCGTCGAGCTCGCGAACTCGCTCGGCGTGCCCCTCGCCGGCAAGGACGGCAAGACCGGTCAGACGATGATGAAGACCGTGATCGCGCCTGC
>CAXUHE010000025.1:0-4934 GCA_964250725.1 uncultured Enterovirga sp.
GCACTATTTCCGCATTTCGCCGGACCAGCGGTTGATCTGGGGCGGCCGGGCGCGCTTCGCCATGTCGAGCGCCGAGTCGGACCTGAAGAGTGGGCGTATCCTGGAAGCCGGATTGCGGCGGACGTTTCCGCAGCTCGAGGGAGTGGCCATCGACTATTGCTGGGGCGGGACCGTCGATCTGACGCTAGACCGGCTGCCGCGGGCCGGCGAGCATGACGGCGTGTTCTACGCGATGGGGTATAGCGGCCACGGCACGCAGATGTCGGTCTTCATGGGTGCCGCGATGGCCGAGGTCATGGACGGGCGGCCGGCGGCCAATCCCTGGCGCGACATGACCTGGCCGGCCGTTCCCGGCCACCTCGGACGGCCCTGGTTCCTGCCGATCGTCGGCGCGTATTACCGGCTCAAAGACGTCCTTCAGTAGAGCGCGGACCTGCGACGTTGGCGCGCAGCAGATCGCCGCATTAACCCACTGTTAACCATAAGCGCGAAAGGCTCCGCACAGGGAGAGGAGCCATGCACAACCTCGACGACAAGACATTGCCCAGCGAGGCATATGGCCGGATCGCCAAGCGGATCGGCATCAAGCTGCGTGACTGGTACGAGCCGCCGGAATCCGAGCCGTTGCCGGCCGAGCACGTGAACCTGTTGCTGCAGTTGCGGCACAAGGAGCGTAGCCGGGCGCGTGAACGAAGCTGATCACTTCGTCTCGAACCCGGTCCAACCCACGACGCAGGCCCGGTAGTCGCAGGTGATCTCCTCGCCCGCCACGATGGTTCGCAACGCCCGGTTCAGGGGACCACTCGATTCGCAGTTCGGCGCCTCGGAGTGATTGAGGTACTTGGCGCTGTCGCAGGAGAGCACGACGCCCCCCGGGCACTCGGCCGACTCGTAGGCGTAGACGATCAGGAACTGCCGAAAGGCCTCCGGCAGGCCCGCGACGGTCTCGAACGGGATCACGAGATCGAGGCCGGGCGCGAATTCCCAGACGGGCTGCCCGGCCGCCACATCCTCGTCCGCGAACACGCCCAGCCCGTGGATCGCGCTCGGGGCGACATGGGTGCGCACGAGGAGCATGCGTCTATTCCGCCGCCACGAGCGGTCTCGCCCGCTCTCCGAGACCCCTCCGGTGGAGCTCGGCCGGGACCGGACCACCCGTCGCCCAATCGAGCAGCTCGACCGTGTGGACGACCGGGATCGCGGTGCCCCGCCCGATCTGGGTGATGCAGCCGATATTTCCGGTCGCGATCACGTCGGGCCGCGTCCGCTCGATATTCGCGACCTTGCGGGCGCGCAGCCGGTTCGCGATCTCGGGCTGGAGGATGTTGTAGGTGCCGGCCGAGCCGCAGCAGATATGGCCCTCCGGCACGTCCTTCACGGTGAACCCGGCCTGCTTCAGCAACGTCTTCGGCTCGGTGCGGATGCCCTGCCCGTGCTGCATGGAGCAGGCCGAGTGGTAGGCGACCACGAGATCGACATCGCGCACGGGCGCGTCGAGCCCGATCGACGTCACGTACTCGACGATGTCCTTCGCGGCCTCGGAGACGCGACGCGCCTTGTCCGCGTAGGCGGGCTCGTCGCGAAACATGAAGCCGTAATCCTTGATCGTGGTGCCGCAACCGGACGCCGTGACCAGGATGGCGTCGAGCCCGCGATCGAGCTCCGCGATCCAGACGTCGATCGCGGCGCGAGCGAAGGCCTTCGCCTCGTCCTCGCGGCCCATGTGATGGACGAGCGCGCCGCAGCAGCCCTCGCGTGCCTGCACCACCTCGACGCCGTGCCGGTTCAGCAGCCGGATCGCGGCCTCGTTGTAGTGCGGCGCGAGCACCGCTTGCGCACAGCCCTTCAGCATCGCGACACGCCCGCGTCGCGCCCCCGCGGCCGGGAAGGCGCCCGGCCTGTCCCCGGCCGAGCGCCGGGGCACGCGGGCCGGCGCAAGGTCGAGCATGGCGGCGAGCCGGTTGCCCACGCGCGGCAGCTTCGCGACCAGCGGCCGCAGCGGCTTGCCGGCGATCGCGGCCCACGTCGCGAGGCGGAACCGGTTCGGGTAGGGCAGGATCTTCGCCACCAGCGTGCGGACGAACCTGTCGTGCAGGGGACGCCCGTGCGTCGCCTCGATATAGGCGCGCGCATGGTCGACGAGGTGCATGTAGTGCACGCCCGACGGGCAGGTCGTCATGCAGGAGAGGCAGGAGAGGCAGCGGTCGACATGCTTCACGACCTGGGGCGAGGCGGGCTTGCCGCCCTCCAGCATGTCCTTGATGAGGTAGATGCGCCCGCGCGGGCTGTCGAGCTCGTCGCCGAGCAGGAGGTAGGTCGGGCAGGTCGCGGTGCAGAACCCGCAATGCACGCAGGTGCGAAGGATCTTCTCCGACGACGCCATGTGCGGGTCGGCGAGTTGCCGGGGTGAGAAGTTGGTCTGCATGTGCGAACCGTTCTAACCCGGTCCGGCTCGATGGTGCAAAGCGCCTACTCGGCGGCCTCGCGGCTCACCTGAGCACTGGCACATTCGAGCACGGCCTTCAGTGTGCCGGACGCGTCGTTCTCCGGGTCGCGCAGCGCCGCCATCAGCTTCGGCCGCGAGAGTCCCGCCTGATCGGCGAGGCGGGCGAAGCCGTGCGCACGCGCCACGACGTCCAGCGCCCGCCTGAACATCGCGGGATCGTTCTCCTCGAGAACCGCCTCTGCATAGAACGCGATCTCCTCGTCGCTGCCGAGGAACTCCGCCGTGTCGTAGGGAAAGGTGCGAGTGCTCACAGGTTCTCTCCCAGACTGGCCGCGATCGACTTGGCCTGCACGATATCACGATCCTGAGTGGCTTTGTCGCCTCCGCAGAGCAGCACGACCAACCTGGCGCCACGACGGACGACGTACACGCGGTAACCGGGCCCGTAATCGATCCGCAACTCGCCGACTCCGTCACCGACGGATTTGACGTCCCCCGGAAGACCGGCTGCGACGCGGTCGATACGAAGCTCGATGCGGGTTTTCGCCCTCAGGTCGCGAAGGCCATCGAGCCATCTCGTGAACTGGGACGTCCGCCGGACCTCGATCACAGCCGGTCAAACGCTCGCATACATGCGGCCCGGGTTGAAGATGCCGTCCGGGTCGAGCGAGGTCTTGATGCCGGCCGTCAGCCGGCGGAGCGGCTCGCTCATCGGCTCGAACACGTCGATCGCCGCCCTGATCTCGACCGGCGCACGCACGAGGGTCGCGTGGCCGCGACCGCCAAGCGCCGCGCGGACCACCGCCGCGCCCGCGTCGCCCGAGGCCTCGCAGGCGAGCCAGACGAGGCCTCCGCCCCAATCGTAGAACCACCGCGCCGGCATGGCGCGACCGATCGCTTCCGTGACGGCCGGACCGTGTGTCGGCGCGACCGAGATCCGCCAGACCGCACGCGCGACGTCGCGCGACGTCGGCGCGAGGTCGTCCGTCACGGGCGCGACGTCGCGCACGGATCGCCAGAGCGATGTCCCGGCTTCGCCCTCCACGACATCGGCGTGACCGGCCCGGCGGAGCAGGCGCCGCAGCTCGCCCAGCCGGTAATCGACCGAGGCCGCGAAACCCTCGATCCGGACCAGGGTCCGGCCATCGCCGTCGCGGGAGCCCGGCAGATGCGCCGCCCCTGTCGTCTCGAAGGGCGAACCCAGGGCCGCCGAGAGCGCCGCGATAGCCGCGCGGTCGCCGAGACCCCTGAGCACGAGGGTCGCGACGCGCTCAGGCTTCGGCAGGACCTTGAACGTCACCTCGGTGAGGAACCCGAGCGTGCCCCACGAGCCGCCCATCAGCTTCACGAGATCGAGCCCGGTGACGTTCTTCATGACGCGCCCACCCGACTTCACCATCTCGCCGCGCCCGTTCACGAAGCGCACGCCGATCAGGCTGTCGCGGGCCGCGCCCGCCTGGATGCGCCGCGGCCCGGAGACGTTCGCGGCCGCGACGCCGCCGATCGTCGGCTCGCCGCCCTGCCCGAGCAATGCACGATGGTCCATCGGCTCGAAGGTGAGCTGCTGTCCCTGGACGTTGAGCGTCGCGACGATCTCGGCCAGCGGCGTGCCGGCGCGGGCGGATATGACGAGCTCGGCCGGCTCGTTCAGCGTGATGCCCGTCAGCCCGGCGGCGGACAGGGTGCGCTCGGACTGCGCGGGACGGCCGATCCCGGCCTTGGTGCCGCCGCCCTCGATCGCGAGCGGCGCGCGCGACGCGACCGCGTCCGTCACCGCCGCGCAGGCCTCGTCCTCGGTCGTCGGCGTGAGAGCAGTCATGGGTTCAACGGCCGGCGGCGGGCATGTCGGATGCGCAGAATGCGTAGCTCGCGATCGTCCACACGCCTGTAGAAGAGCTTATATGGGAAGCGCGAGAGCGTAAGGACGTAATTGTCGGGCCGTCTCGTAAGGCTTCCATTCGCGGCGAACTCGAAATCAACGCCGACAGACGCTCAATCTCCTCCAGGAAATCGGACGCGATCTGCTTGCTGGCAACCTGGTGGTAACGCCGCAAAACGAACTCGATGTCGCGCAGCGCCTGTGCGCTGAACGACACTCGTAGCATCATCGCCTGTACCGCGCGAACAGCGCCTCGACCTCCTCGTCGGAGGCGACGCCGCTCGCCTCCGCCTCGTCGAGAGCGCGTTCCTCCTCCGCGTCGAGCATATAGATCCCCGCGTCCTGCTCCTCCACCATGAGAAGCATGGCGGCGGCGTCCTCCTGCCTTTCCTCGGGCCAGGTCCGGACCCGCTCGAGGACGGCGTCGATCTCCAGCCTCGTCATCGCGCCTCTCCCGTCACGCGGCGATCCGCCCGTCGAGCGGGAAGACCTTGGCGGGGTTCATCAGCCAGCCCGGATCGAAGATGCCGCGCACGCGCATCTGCTGGCGCAGGTCGGCCTCGTCGAACTGGCAGCGCATCAGGTCGCGCTTCTCGATCCCGACACCAT
>CAXUHE010000025.1:4944-13959 GCA_964250725.1 uncultured Enterovirga sp.
AGCCGCCGACCTCGACGCAGAGCTTCAGGATCTCCTCGCCCGCCCGCTCGGCCTTCTCCATCTCGCCGGGCTTGTTGATGTCGAAGAGCACGAGCGGGTGCAGGTTGCCGTCGCCCGCGTGGAAGACGTTCGCGACCGCGAGGCCCTCCTCCGCCACGATCTCGCCGATCCGTCGCAGCACGTACGGCAACTGCCCGGTCGGGATTGTGCCGTCCATGCAGATGTAGTCGGAGATGCGGCCCGTCGCCCCGAAGGCGGATTTGCGGCCCTTCCAGATGGCCGCGCTCTCGGCCTCGGAACGCGAGACCTTGACGGCCTTGACGTCGAACCGCTCGGCCAAGGCCACGATGCGCCGCAGCTGCTCGTCGATCTCCGGGTCTGACCCCTCGACCTCGACGATCAGCATCGCCTCGACGTCGAGCGGGTAGCCCGCATGCGCGAAGCCTTCCGTGATCTTGATCGCGACCTTGTCCATGTATTCGAGCGCGACCGGGACGAGCCCCTCCCCGATGATCGCCGCGACGCACGCGCCCGCCGCCTCCGCGCTCGCGAAGCCGAGCAGCGCCGGGCGTGCGCCCTCCGCGGCGCGCAGGATGCGCACCGTCGCCTCGGTCACGATGCCGAGCTGACCTTCGGACCCGACCACGATCCCGAGCAGATCCAGGCCCGGGCTGTCGAGATGCGCACCGCCGATCTCGAGAACCGTGCCGTCCATCAACACCATGGTGACGCCCAGGATGTTGTTGGTCGTCACCCCGTATTTCAGGCAATGCGCTCCGCCCGAATTCATAGCGATGTTGCCCGCGATGGTGCAGGCGAGCTGGCTCGACGGATCGGGCGCGTAGAAGAAGCCCTCATGCGCGACGGCACCCGAGATCGCGAGGTTGGTGATTCCGGCCTCGACCCGGGCGGTCCTGTTCTCGAAATCGAGGTCGAGCACGCGCGACATCTTGGAGATGCCGATCACGACGGCGTCCTCCTGCGGGATCGCGCCGCCCGCGAGCGAAGTGCCCGCGCCACGTGGCACGACCTTCACGCCGTGCCGGTTGCAAAAGGCGAGAACGGCCGAGACTTCGGCTGTCGAGGACGGTAGGACGACCGCGAGCGGCATGCGCCGATACGCCGTGAGACCATCCGTCTCGAAGGCGCGGCGCTCGTCCACCGAGGTCACCAAGGCTTCGGGTGCGATTAGACCGGCCAATCCCGCCACGATCTCGTCGCGTCGCGCCAGAATAGCGGCGTCCGGCTCGGGAAATGCGATCGACATGAGGCCACCTCCACAGCTGCAAATTCAATATAGTCTGGCACGGTCTTGGAGGCGAGGCTGATCGTCCAGCGCGTCGTCGTCTCGATCTCGGCAGACAATCTGCTGTCACGTTGTCACGATGTGGACATTGCGCAAATTCCAGGTTCCCGGCGACACGGTTGTCCACCAATTCACGATCGAACTCAGCATCTGCTGCATAATCTTGGGACAACACCGTAGACTTCGAATTCTGCCTAGATTAGGGACTTGCATCGTCAGAACGAGCAACCGAGAGATGGTTCTCGTCAACGAATCGAAAGAGTGAAGCGAATGGATGCATCTCCTGAGACCGGCGCCCAAGAACTCGTGGAGCTGACGAGCGATATCGTGTCAGCCTACGTGGCGAACAACAAGGTCGCGGTGAGCGAGCTGCCGGACGTGATCGCATCGATCCATGCGGCCCTTCGCGGCCTCGACGAGAAGAAGCCTGTCGAGCCCGAGAAGCTGACGCCGATGATGCCGATCAAGAAGACGATCACGGCAGACTACTTGATCAGCCTCGAGGATGGCCGCCGGTACAAGTCGCTGAAACGGCACCTGTCCGGCCGCGGCCTGTCCCCCATCGAGTACCGCGAGAAATGGGGTCTCGCGAAGGACTACCCGATGGTCGCACCGAATTACGCCAAGCAACGCTCCGAGCTCGCGAAGGCGCTGGGCCTCGGCCAGCAGCGCCGCAAGAAGGTCGAGCCGCCTGCACCGGCGCCCGTTCCGGAAGCGGCTCCGCGTCGCCGCGGTCGGCCGAAGTCCGCTGTCGCCGCCTGATGTCTGTTCGATCGCCCGGCTTTGCCGGTCGGGAGTGAGCCGGCGGCCCGAGAGGGTCGGCCGGCTTTCTCATCCGAGGCGTCTACGGGCCGCTCGGCTGTTCGACGTCTCGCAAGATGCGGCCCGGCCGCTTATCTTGTCACCATGACACCGTCTCTCTCCATCCTCGACCTGTCCTTCGTGACGTCCGGCCGCCCGCCCAGCGCGGCGCTGCGGGACTCGATCGATCTCGCGCGGCATTGCGACCGGCTCGGCTTCGTCCGCTACTGGCTGGCCGAGCACCACAACCTGCCCTCCGTCGCGAGCCCAGCGCCCGAGATCATGATCGGACAGATCGCGGCCGCCACGACCCGCATGCGGGTCGGCTCCGGGGGGATCATGCTGCCGAACCACGCGCCCCTGATGGTGGCCGAGCGCTTCCGCATGCTGGAGGCTCTATTCCCCGGCCGTATCGATCTCGGACTCGGGCGCGCGCCCGGTACCGACGGGATCACCGCGGTCGCGCTGCGGCGTCACCAGGAGAACCGCGGGGGCGACGAGTTCCTTGAGCGGCTCCAGGAGCTGATCCTGTGGGAGACCGGCGGCTTTCCGGCGGGACATCCGTTCGGGCGGGTCGTCGCGATGCCGTCCGACATGCGCCTGCCGCCGCTGTTCCTGCTCGGCTCCTCCGGGTACTCGGCCCGGCTATCGGCTCAGCTCGGCATGGGCTTCGCGTTCGCGCATCACTTCGCGACGCACGACGTCCACGACGCGATGCTGGCCTACAGGTCCGGCTTCACGCCCTCGGTCTGGCGGGCGACACCGCTCGCGCTCCTCGCGGTCTCGGTCATCTGCGCCGAGACGGACGAGGAGGCCGAACGGCTGGCGACCAGCCAGGACCTGTCGTGGCTGCGGCGGGAGCGCGGGGAGTTCGGCCCGCTGCCGAGCGTGGAGGAGGCGGCCGCGGTCGCGTATTCGGACCACGATCGCGAGCGGATCCGTCACAACCGCGCCCGCATGTTCGTGGGCTCCGCCGAGAGCGTACGCGACCGGCTCTCGGCTTTCGCGGTCTTGACCGGCGCGGACGAGATCCTGGTCACGTCGTCGATCCACGATCAGGCCGCGCGTCGGCGCTCCTACGAACTCCTGGCACGCGCCTTCAGCCTGCCCATCGCGCTCGCGGCGTGACGCTCACAGCGTCATGCCGTCTCCCGTCGTGAGGCGCTCCGCATTCTTGGTGCGGATCGTCATCGCGTTGCCGCGCCAGACGATATCCTCGGCGAACCACGCGTAGATCCACATCCGGACGACCATGACGTCGCGCACCAGGAAAGCCAGCGGCGTCCGCCAGGACAGGAACCAGCCTTGCGACCGGGCGAGCAGCGCCTCGCCGCCGTACCAAGAGCCGAGGATCGCGAGCGCGACCAGGGCGGGGCTCCAGCCGTAGGACCACGCGGCCGCGAGGCCCGCCGCCAGGGGGACCAGGGGACCGGACACGATCTCGGGCGCGAAGAAGAGCGGGAAGGTGACACGCCGCAGCCGCGCCCAGCGCAGTTGCCGGCTCCAGACCTCCGCACCGTTGCGGCGGCCAAGCGGCTGCTCGAACGGCGCGTCCACGAGATGCACGTGGAGGCCGGCGTCTCGGACGATCTTCGTCGCGGCCGCATCCTCGGCGATGTCCTGCGACAGCGCCGCGATGCCGCCCTTCGCCTCCAGGAAGGCGCGGCGCCACAGCAGAGTCTTCCCTTGCGCGAAACCGAGGCCCATCGCCTCGCCGACATACTGCCAGCGCGCCTGCAGCGTATTCAGGAACGCGCACTCGACCTCGGCCCAGAACCCCTCCGGCCGGGAACCGGCCGGCGTGGAGCACACGAGGCCCGTATCCGGCCGCCAATTGGCGAACAGCCGCTGAACGTAGTCGCGCGGCATGAGGAGGTTCGAATCCGCCAGGATGATCCAATCGTGCTGCGCGGCGTTCCAGCCCTTCACGCAATTGTTCAGCTTGGGATTGCGGCTGACCAGGTCCTCGCCGACGAGCAGGCGCGACGGGATCGCCGGATGCTGCGCGATCAGCCGCTTCACGACCGGGACGATCGGGTCACCCGCGTCGGCCACGCAGAACACGTTCTCATAGCATGGGTAGTCGAGTTCGAATCCAGAGCGGAGCGTCTCCGCGCTGAACGGCTCGAGCCCGCAGACCGGCCGCACGATACTGACCGGCGGCGCATCGGCGGCCGGCGGCAGGTGCCCGCGGCGGCGCTTCATGCGCAACATGGCGAGACCCAGGCTGGCGAGGTTCGCCACCGTGACGGTCCCGGCGAAACCGGCGGCCCATACTGGCCAGCTCATCCGTGATCTCCCGACGGGATCCGTGCCACGCGACGTACCCGTCATCGTTAAGGCGGGCTTGGCGCAAAGGGAATGCCTGTACCCTTCACCCTGCGCGGACACCTGCACGGCATCAGCTCGCTCGTTTCCGGATTGATCGGTGGCAAACCACGTGGATCTCGCGATCGTCCATCCCGCGGCCGCGTTAACTCGGACTTAGAACAAATCATGAACATTGGCATCGAGCAGAGAAGGCTTGGAGCACGATATGTCGACGTCACACAGGTCACCCATCATGATCCGAGACCGTCACTTGGCCCCATGCGCGACGGCGCCGGCGACGTCGCGGACACGGCGACGCTGATGTCGCCGGTCCCCGTATCGCTCGGACAGGTCGATACCCGCGCCCTCCTCGACAGGATGGGAGCGTTGCGCCGGGAGGCGGAGCGCGTTCAGCGTCACCTGCATATCAACTCGATACCGCATCGCCGCCTCACATGCCTTCTCGAGAATATCGACGAGAACGCGATGCTGCTCACGGGCGATCGCCACCACTTCCAGGCGTGCGCGCCAGGGTCGTGAGCTACAGGCGAGCTGTGTTCCTCACGTATGCAGAATCATCACCCGGTGACCAATTCCATGCTCGTCCAGGTCCATGCTGAAGGCCAGCCGGTCGCCGTTCAGGCATTCGAGCGAGATCATCATGCTATGATCAACGCGCACGACATCCAGAAGATGATAGCGCCGATGGTGTGCAAGATAGTGCAGTAGAAAGGCGCGAAGCTCCGTCCGACCCTGGAATTCCGGCGCGCCGACCGCGTCGCCGGCTCTATACAGGGGCACGATCACGCTCACGTCCTGCGTATAATATTTGACGAACTCGTCCGGGTCTCCGTCGTTGAGGAGATCGATCGCATGCCCGACGCGATCTCTAAACGCATCTTCAGACAAGCTCGTCGACATCGTCACGCCTCCAGAGAGGCATAGTGACGCCCTGCCGCGATGATCGTCAAGTACAGGCAGAAATCACGCTCGAGTACTCGGCGCCAACGTACCGCTCTGTTGCTCGTACTTCCTCGATCGAGCGCCGCGTCAAGCACGCGTGCGCACGCGTCGATGTTCTACTATGACAGTGCGTCGTCCCGCAGCGATCGATGTCGCCCGACGGGGCATGATCTTCGCGAGGTGGGCGCGCACCTCCTCCTCCGGAACGCCCATTAGTCCTGCCGCGATCTCGACCTGACTGTCCACATCGAAGGCCAACCCTTGCGCCGCGTAGATGGCCTCATCGATCGTCGGCGGTTCCCGGCGCACCCGGGGGATTCCACGCGATTTCATGACAGGGGAGTTCACTGGCCACCTCCTGAGCGCTGCGGGATACCTGCGCGATATTGCACTGCAACATAAAGCCGGCATGATGTCGAGAGTTCCGGTGGGCGACGCTCTGACGACACGAACCTGACCGATGTTGGACGCGTCACTCCTGTGAAAGCAGATGCCCGTCCGTCCTGATCCGCGTGCGTATCGACGGCGAGGGGCAGCCTCTTTGACATCCTACCGTATCTCTGTCCTGGCGCTCTGTCTCTTGTCACTGAACCAGCAATACCTGTACTAGGACGGCGATGATCTCTCGAGTGCGGCAAACTTTTCGAGATGACGCTACTCGAAAAACGAGCTGGCGGCAGCAATCCACGACAGTCACAGCAGCAAGGGGTGACAGGTGAAAGCTTTTCTTCGAAAATCCAAAGGCCTTCGCGGACTTCGTGACGATCTTCAGACATTTCGAAGGGTATACCTGAGTGGCCAGCAGAGAGCTGTTTCCGATTATCTCAAGAACGCGACGACGCCGGCCCTTCATCTTGGAGCAAACAAGAGCCGACTGCCTGGATGGCTGGAGACAGATATCGAGCCCCCGAACGAAGCCGTGACTTACCTCGACGCGACGAAGCCCTTTCCAGCGCCAGCGCAGAGCTTCATGTTCATCTACGCAGAGCACATGATTGAACACATTCCACACGCCGCAGGACTCGCGATGCTGGAAGAGTGCAGACGCGTCCTGAAACCGAATGGTGTCTTGAGGATCGCCACACCTGATCTTGCCGTCATCCTCAACCTATACAACAACTCCGGTCCCGCCGAACTGGATTACATGGCTTGGATCAGCAACCGTTTTCTGAAGAAAACATCTTCGGCCGGAAGTACATTCGTCATCAATAACGCATTTCGCTCGTGGGGACACCAATTTCTCTACGATAGAAGGGAGCTCGAGTCGTCACTGAAACATGCTGGATTCGATTCCATCGTCTGGGTCAACTACAATCAGTCATCCCATGAGATGCTCAGAAACATCGAACAGCACGGGAAGAATGTGGGCAACGACAGCATGGCCATCTACGAGTCGATGATTTGTGAGGCGTCTTGAACGGCGCCTTGTCCGTGTCGGTCGCCCGGCTACGACGCCAGTTGACGATGCCGAGATCACGGGTACCCGCCCTGCCATCGGAGACCAGATCGCCGGTATGGCGCGCCGGCCAAACGGCATAGATCTCCACGGATCCTAACTCGCCAGAATGGGCGACATCGCGACGGCGACCGGCAACGGCCCATCAGGTCCGTGTCACGTACGGCAGAGCCCGCCTTGGCGGACCTGCATCAACGTCGGGAAGTGGTGGGCGCACTAGGGCTCGAACCTAGGACCCGCTGATTAAGAGTCAGCTGCTCTACCAACTGAGCTATGCGCCCGACGCCGTGGCCCTCACCGGCCGCGTCCGTCTGGGCGAGGGATTAGCAAAGCCCCCCGCGCCTGTCCACCCTCGTGCCGATCCGCGATCGGGCGCTACTCCGCGGCGTGCTGGGCGTGGATGCGCGCGCCGCCCGCGATCAGCTTGTTCAGCGCGCCGAGATAGGCTTTCGCGGACGCGACCAGCGTGTCGGGATCGGCGCCCCGGCCCGTGACGCTCCGGTCGCCCGCCGCGAGCCTCACCGACACCTCGGCCTGCGCGTCCGTCCCGACCGTCACGGCCTGGACTTGGTAGAGCTCGAACACCGCCTCGTGCGGCACGAGCGCCTTGATCGCGTTGAACACGGCGTCGACCGGCCCGTTGCCGTCCGCCTCCTCGGTCGCCTGCCGGCCGTCGATGTCGAGCCGCATCGTGGCGCGCTGGGGGCCGCGCGTCCCGGCGATGACGGTCAGCGAGAGGAGCCGGATGCGGTCGTGCAGGTGGGCGAAGTTCTCGTCGACCAAGGCCTCGATATCCTCGTCGTATACCTGCTTCTTGCGGTCGGCGAGCTCCTTGAAGCGCGTGAACACGTCCTGGAGCTGGTTGTCGGAGAGATGATGGCCCATCTCCTCCAGCCGCGCCCGGAAGGCCGCGCGGCCCGAATGCTTGCCCATGACGAGCGAGGTCTTGCTGACCCCGACGCTCTTCGGCTCCATGATCTCGTAGGTCTGGGTATGCTTCAGCATGCCGTCCTGGTGGATGCCGCTCTCGTGCGCGAAGGCGTTCCGCCCGACAATCGCCTTGTTGTACTGGACCGGGAACGAGGTCGCGCCAGACACCATCTTCGAGGCGCGGGTGAGCATCGTGGCATCGATGCCGCTCTCGTAGGGCAGGACGTCGCCGCGCACGCGCAGCGCCATCACGATCTCCTCGAGCGCCGCGTTGCCGGCGCGCTCGCCGATCCCGTTGATCGTGCACTCGATCTGGCGCGCACCGCCCTCCACGCCCGCCAACGTGTTCGCGACCGCGAGCCCGAGGTCGTTGTGGCAATGGACGGAGAAGACCGCCTTGTCCGAGTTCGGCACGCGCTCGCGCACGGTGCGGAAGAGCGCGCGGTATTCATCGGGGGTCGAATAGCCAACCGTGTCGGGGATGTTGATCGTGGTCGCGCCGGCCTTGATGACCGCCTCGACGCATCGGCAGAGGTAGTCGATCTCGGTGCGGGTGCCGTCCTCCGCCGACCACTCGACATCGTCCACGAGGTTGCGCGCCCGCGTGACCGACGCGACCGACATCTCCAGCACCTCGTCAGCGCTCTTCTGGAGCTTGTACTTCATGTGCACCGGCGAGGTGGACACGAAGGTGTGGATGCGGGGGCGGGCGGCACCCTTCACGGCGCCGCCGGCGCGGTCGATATCGTTCGCGGCGGTGCGCGCAAGGCCCGCCACGACCGCGCGCTTGGTACGCCGCGCAATCTCGGCCACCGCCTCGAAATCGCCATTGGACGCCGCCGGATAGCCGGCCTCGATCACGTCGACGCCCATCTCGTCGAGGAGCGCCGCGACCGCGAGCTTCTCCTCGAAGGTCATGGTGGCACCCGGGCATTGCTCGCCGTCGCGCAAGGTCGTGTCGAAGATGATGACGCGCTCTTTCGCGGGCGCGATGATGGATGGGGTCATGTCGGTATCCTGCTCGGGTTCGCGCGTGCGGCGCTCGGGTCCTGTCCGGAGAACCCCTGAGCGCCCAGGCGCGACGCGCCCTGCCGGCCCTCAGGGGCTGGTAAGGAGGAGGTCCGAGAGGAGGATCGCGCGCAAAACCGCGCCGCCCGCTGGGGAAGCGTGCTGTGCGTCATGTCCGGTGCCGAGACGGCTCACGGATGCGATCCTCGCTTGGGCGATGTGCCCGATGTCCCACGCCTAG
>CAXUHE010000025.1:13969-25658 GCA_964250725.1 uncultured Enterovirga sp.
AGCGGCGAATGGGGGCGGCCGCAAGGCCGGCAGGCGTCGGTTAGCCGACCTTCACCAGGAGCTTGCCGGTATTGCGTCCCTTGAGCAGGCCGCGGAACGCCTCCGGGGCGGCCTCCAGCCCGTCGACCACGTCCTCCCGATACTTGATGCGCCCGTCGCGCACCCATCCGCCCATCTCTCGGGTGAATTCGGCCTGCTGCGAGGCGAAGTCCCACACGATGAAGCCGCGCAGCGTCAGGCGCTTGCGCAGGACCGAACCCATGAGCTGGGGCGTGCGGTCGGGTCCCGAGGGCAGTTCGGTGTCGTTGTAATGCGAGACGATTCCGCAAACGGGTACGCGGGCGAAATCGTTGAAGAGCGGGAAGACCGCGTCCCAGACCCTGCCGCCGACATTCTCGAAATAGATGTCGATCCCGTTCGGGCAGGCCTTCGCGAGCCACTCGGCGAAATCCGGCGCGCGGTGGTCGACGGCCGCGTCGAAGCCGAACTCGTCGGTCAGCATGCGGCACTTGTCGGGTCCGCCCGCTATGCCGACCGAGCGGCAACCCTTCATCTTCGCGATCTGCCCGACCGCCGAGCCGACCGGCCCTGTCGCGGCCGCGACGACCAGCGTCTCGCCCGCCTTCGGCTGGCCGATGTTCAAGAGCCCCATATAGGCGGTCATGCCCGGCATCCCGAGCACGCCGAGCGCGGTCTGGACGGGCGCCGCGGCAGGATCGAGCTTGCGAAGACCCTTGCCGTCCGAGACGGCGTAACCCTGCCAGCCGCCCTGGCCGAGCACGATGTCGCCCTCACGGAAGCGCTCATTCATCGACGCCACGACCTCACCGACCGTGCCGCCCTCCATGACGGCCCCGATCTCGACCGGCTTCGCGTAGGACTTCGCGTCGCTCATCCGGCCGCGCATGTAGGGGTCAAGCGAGAGCCAGTGCGTGCGGACCAGGACCTCGCCCGCGCCGGGTTCGGGCACCGCACCCGTCTCCAGCCGGAAATCCTCCGGCTTCGGCTCGCCCTTGGGGCGGCTCGCGAGGACGATGCGACGATTGTGGCGCTCGGGCATGGAATGTCTCCCTGTTCGAGCCCGCTATACCATTCGACGGCGCGGGACGATCGTCGTAAAATCAGCGGTGTCGCGAGAGGAAGAGGACATGACGGAGCGTCTCGACAGGGCCATCGCCAGCGTGCGCAACCTCGACCCGGAGGCGCAGGACCGGATCGCGTCCGCGATGCTGAGCCTCCTGGACGAGGACGAGCCGGAGGAGATCGACCCGGAGCATCTGCCGGACGTACTTGCGAGCGTGGCCGAGGCGGACAGGGGTGAGTTCGCAAGCGACGAGGCGGTCAGAGCCATCTTCGACCGCCTGCGCGCACCTTGAACCTAGTCTTCACGCCGCGTGCCGAACGCGAGTTCGACGAAGTCATATCCTATCTCGCAGGCGCGGCGTCATCTGCGGCGTCGTTACGGGTCAGGAGCGCGATCGTCGCATGCCTCGAAGATCTGATGATCTTGCCGGAAAGCGGACGGCGACAGCGTGGAACGGCCGTCCGGCGAGCGGTGGTTCGCCGCTACCCTTACCTCATCTATTATCGTTTCGAGCCCGATCGTGGCACGTTGGTAATCCTCAACATCAGGCATGTGGCTCGACGTCGGCGCTACACGGATGCCTGACTGTTCCGAACCCAGGAGTCAGACGATTGCCGCACCGAGACCATGATCTGCGCCTTCGCGCCTTCTCCACAATCTTTTTCGCGCTCGCGCTGGCGGGATGTACGCAGACCGCCTCGACCCCGGCCGCGCCGCCGCCGGGCGTGGTCCCGGGCGTCACGCCGAACACGTTTCGCATGCCGGCGGGCGCGGGATGCGCCGGCGAGATCGCGCAGTTCCGCGCGGTCATGAAGAACGACGTCGAGACCGGCAATGTCGGCGAGGGCGTCTACACGCGGGCCATGTCGGATACCGACCGGGCCGACGGTGCCTGCTCGGCCGGCCGCGACGGGGAGGCGCGCGCCTCGCTCGCCTCGACGAAGAGCCGCTACGGCTATCGCTGATCCGCCGCGAAAGCGTCGCGGAGGTAGATCGGCACCACGCCCGGCATGCGGACCCCGTCGAGATCGGCGGGGCCGCGCACGATCACGGCGTCGGACAGCTCCGCCTTCGGGTCCGCCGCGATATGCGCGAGGATGCGCCGGCGCGCCGCCTCGGCGATCATCGCGAGCCGGACGGGGCGCATGAAGGCGAGCAGGCCTTCGTGCCGCACGATCGTCCAGCCGGCCCCGACCGTGTACTCGTCCGAACTCAACCCCGTCTCCTCCCGGATCTCGCGCGTGAGGCTCGACGCGAGGTCGACCTCGTGGCTCGCCGTCACGTCCGACATGTCGGGCGTCCCGCAAGGGAAGTAGAGCCGGCCCGCATTCGCCGTGTGCGGACCCATCTGGCCCAGCACGAATCCGCCGTCGCGGCCCCGGAGCGCGCCCATCGCGAAGCCGTTCGCCACGCTGGCGTCGGGGAAGCCGTGCTCCACCCAGGCGATCAGGTTCGCGTAGTCGGTCGCGAAGAAGCGCGCGTTGAGAACCTCGCCGTCGAGCCGCGTTCCAGCCACCATGAGGACGCGCCCGTTGAACATCGCGGGCGTCTCCGCGACCCGGCGCGCCCAATGCGCGGCGACGAGGTCGCGGTTCGCGTCCGCCCAGGCCCAATCGTAGGGCTCGAGCGTCGCCCGGACCTCCGCGACGCGAAAAATCGCGCTCACGCGTCGATCTCGCCCTTCGCCATCACGACCGCGCTGCCGCCGATCTCCGCCGAGGCGAGCGCACCCTCGCGGATCACGATCTGCAGGTCGATCTCGCTCGGGCGCCCCATCTCGTAGCCCTGCTCGATCAGGAAGGAGTGCTCGCCCTCGCCCAGCGGTTCGAATTGCATGAGGACGCCCGCGAACGATGCGACCGCCGCACCCGTCGCCGGATCCTCGCCGACGCCGATCGACGGACTGCCGAACATGCGCGCGTGGAAGTGCCGGCCCGGCTCGGCAGTCTCGCGGCAATAGACGTAGACGCCCGGATGGTTGCCCCCGAAGGTCTTGGTGAAGGCATCGAAGGCTGGTCGCGCCCGCGCCACGGCATCGAGCGATCTCACGGGCACGAAGTCGAACGGGACGCCGGCGGAGTGCCGGCTCGGCAGGTGGAGGTCGAACCCGATCTCGGCCGGGTCGAGCCCGAGCGCCCAGGCGGCGTCCATCGGGCTCGGGGCGTCCAGGACGGCCTCCGGCAGGCGCGGCAGGCGGAAGCGCGCGTAGCCACGGTCGTCGCCGTGCGTCTCGACCACGCAGGGCACGATGCCGATGCCCTCCTCCAGGCCGAACATCTGCGCGTCGGCTTGGGCGTCGTCGTGAAGCGCCAGGAGCACGGCCGTGCCGACGGTGGGGTGGCCAGCGAAGGGCAGTTCCCGGCCGGGCGTGAAGATGCGCAGCCTCGCCCGGTGCCGCGGGTCTTCGGGCGGCAGCACGAACACCGTCTCGGACAGGTTGAACTCGCGCGTGATCGCCTGCATGCGCTCCGTGTCGAGGCCGTCGGTATCGAGCACGACGGCGAGCGGGTTGCCCGCGAAGGCCTTCGTGGTGAAGACGTCGAGCGTGACGTAGCGGCGGCGCATAGGGATTCCCGGGACTGGTTCGGGGCCGGATTAGACCGGCTCGGCCGTGAAGGTCCAGGTCGGCTGGACGAACTCGTCCTGCGCGCCGACGATCAGGATCTCGCGCGATCCCGCCTCCTCGGTGCGCTTGAGGAGCCCGTAGATGGAGGACGCCGCGCGTTCCAGCGCCTGCCGGGCCGAGCGGGTCGCGAGATAGTGGACGAAGAACAGGGCCGCGATGGCGTCGCCCGCGCCGTTGACCGAGACGCCGAGCCTCGGGGTGCGCAGCCGCCAGACCTCGCCCCCCTCCCCGGCCATGAGGTCGACCGCGTCGGCCGGGGTCTCGTCCGTCACGAGGGAGGTCACCAGGACGACGCGCGGTCCCATATCCTGCACGGCCGCGAGCGCGGCCTTCGCGTCCGCCTCGGTGGTGGTCGCGCGGCCGAAGAGGAGATCCAGCTCGAACTGGTTCGGTGTCACGATGTCGGCCGCCGGCACCGCGTGCTCGCGCATGAAATCGGGAATGCCCGGGCGCACGAACACGCCGCGGCCGACGTCGCCGATCACGGGGTCGCAGCAATAGAGCGCCTTCGGGTTCGCCTCGCGCACCCGCTTCACGCTCGACAGGATCGCCTGCCCGATATCGGCCGAGCCCATATAGCCGGACAGCACCCCGTCGCAGACGGGCAGCACGCCCCGCTGCGCGATCCCGTCCACGAGTTCCTCGATCGCCTGACCGTCGAGCACGCGCCCGGTCCAGGAGCCGTAGCCGGTGTGGTTGGAGAACTGCACGGTGTTGACCGGCCAGACCTCGTGCCCCAGCCGCTGCATGGGGAAGGTCGCGGAGGCGTTGCCGACGTGACCGTAGGCGACGTGGGATTGGATCGATAGAATCTTCATCTGATACTGTTGCTGACCCGCCAGATCGACCGCGTCCCGCACGAGCCTTCCTGAGCATGCCAAGTCTTCGACAAGCCGCTCAGCGCGTCCGTAGCGCGGGCGCGCAACTCAGAACCCGGCTGTCCACCGCAGTCGAGGGAAAAGGGGAGGCGATCAAGTGGTATTTCGCGACCGACGAGAGCGGTTCGTCGGGCGAGAGTGGGTTACACGCACGTTTGGCCGTGCTCTCGGCTTTGCAGAACACCCGGCTGAAACCCCACCTTATCACGACCGGGTTTCGCAACGCGTTCACCGCGTGGATGGAGGCCCACGGCGTACGGATCATCGAGGGCAAGCAGCCCCTTGCGGCGACTATCGGCGAGATGGCCGATGCCGGGCGCTACAGCCGGAGTTACGCGGGGCACTGGCTCCGCTGCGAGATCCCGCTGATCGAGAACGAGGACGAGTTCGTCCTCTACACGGATTGCGACGTCGTCTTCCTGCGCGGGATCCGGATGCGTACGATCCGTCCGCCGCTGCTGGCGTGCGCGCCCGAGTTCAAGATGGAGGGAGCGGATTACTTCAACTCGGGCGTCATGTGGATGAACGTCGCGGGCCTACGCGACGCGAGTCCGACGTTCCTGGCCTTCGCACGCGACGAGATCAGAAAGCTCGATGGCGAGGTGTACCATGACCAGTTCGCCTACAACGCGTTCTTCCGCGATCGATGGACCTCGCTCGATCCCAAATTCAATTGGAAGCCCTACTGGAACGACATCGACCGCGCGAGCATCCTGCATTTCCACGGCGCGAAGCTGATGGCGATCCGGATGCTGTTCGAGCGCGATCTCCCGTTCCAGGAGTTGTTCTGGAGCCAGATCGGATCGCTGGTGGCGTCTTTTCCGGAGGGCTACACACGATCCATCGAAGCGGTTTTGAGGGCGACCTCCGAGGCGGACCTGCCCGAGCGGACGTGGATCTCGGACGTCCTTCGATCTCTGAAGACCAGTCGCGTGCCCATACCGCCCGAGGCCGTCAGCCTCGATTTCATGGCAACGAAGCTGACGTGAGCTTCGTCGACCTTAGACGCGGGAACAGACCTGGGTCATCTTGCGTCCAGATGATACCCGAAGCGACATGGACCTCGACAGCTTCACCACGCCCGTCATCGATGTCGTGCGCGACCATCAGGCGTGGGCGGCTCCGATCGTAGCGGTCCTCGCCTTCGGCGAATCGCTCGCGGTCCTCTCGCTGCTGATTCCCGCGACCGTCATGCTGCTCGGCATCGGAGCCTTGCTCGGAGCCGCCGGGATCGGTTTGGCGAGCGCCGAGTTTTGGATCATCTGGGCGGCGGGCGCGTTCGGCGCCTTTCTCGGCGACTGGCTCTCCTACGAGTTCGGACGCTCTGTCGGTGAGCGGGCTCGCACAAGTTGGCCGCTCAGCCGTCAGCCTGAGCTCGTCCAGCGCGCGGAAGCCTATGTCGCGCGCTTCGGCGTCTGGGGCGTGTTCCTGGGCCGGTTCTTCGGGCCGCTGCGCGCCCTGGTGCCGCTGGTCGCCGGCATGTTCGAGATGGCGCGCTGGTCTTTCCAGGGGGCGAACATCGCGTCCGCCGCCGTCTGGGCCTTTGCGATGCTGGCGCCGGGCGCTGGCCTTCTCGGGTGGCTGGCCGGCTGAGCGCCTCTAAGGCGAGGACGGTTTCAGCTTGCGAAGGTTCGGCAGGAACGCCGCGAGGAGCCCGATCGCGGGCAGGACCGAGCAGATCCGGTAGACGAACTCGATCGACGTGTGGTCTGCGAGCTGACCCAGCACCGCCGCCCCGAGTCCGCCCATCCCGAAGGAGAGGCCGAAGAACAGGCCGGACACGACGCCGACCCGGCCCGGCAGGAGTTCCTGCCCGAACACGATGATCGCCGGGAAGGACGAGGCGAGGATGAGGCCGATCGGGATGGTCAGGATGACCGTCCAGGTCAGGTCGGCGTAGGGCAGGATGAGCGAGAACGGCAGGACGCCCAGCACCGAGCCCCAGATGACGGGCTTTCGCCCGATCCGGTCGCCGATCGGGCCGCCGAGCACGGTCCCGAGTGCGATCGCGCCCAGGAACACGAAGAGGTAGATCTGCGCGCTCTGCACGGGCACGCCGAACTTATGGATGAGATAGAAGGTGTAATAGGAGCTGAACCCGGCCGTGTAGAAGTTCTTGGAGAATACGATCGCGACGAGCAGCGCGATCGACCAGCCGATCCGCGCCCGCGACAGCGCGACAGGCTGCACGGCCACCACCTTCTTCCCCTTCGCGGCCGCCTGTCGGTTCGCGTACCAGCGCCCGACCTGGACGAGCACGACCATCGCGACGAGCGCCGCGACGGAGAACCACGCGACGCTACCCTGACCATGAGGAACGACCACGAAGGCGGCGAGCAGCGGCCCGATTGCCTGGCCGAAATTGCCCCCGACCTGGAACAGCGACTGCGCAAGCCCGTGGCGTCCACCTGATGCCGCGCGGGCGATGCGGGAGGATTCCGGATGGAAGACCGATGATCCCGTCCCGATCAGCGCCGCCGCGATCAGGATCAGCATGAAGCTGCTCGCTCGCGAGAGCATAAGAAGGCCGACCAGCGTGAAACCCATGCCGATCACGAGCGAGAACGGCTGTGGCTTGCGGTCGGTGTAGACGCCGACGAGCGGCTGCAGCAGCGACGCCGTCAGCTGGAACGCCAGCGTGATGAGCCCGATCTGGGCAAAGTCGAGCGCGTAGGTGCTCTTCAGGATCGGGTAGATGGCCGGTACGAGCGACTGGATGAGGTCGTTCAGGCAATGACAGAAGCTGACCGCCGCGATGACCCCGAACACGGTCCCCTCCGGCGTCGAAGTTGCAGCCGGCGCGGCCTGGAGCGGCGACACGACCACAGACGCCGCCACGGCCGCGGCGCTGTCCGTCAACCCTGCATCGTCGCGGTCATCAAAGGATGCGGCTCTGGCCGAACTCGAATCCATCTTACTTCTCCGGCGCGGCACGGTGTCCACGTGCCTGCCCCGACCGGGGCTTCCATCGTCGCGGGACTTACAACAGAAAGCCGTCGTGACCCCAGCGTTCCGAGCTCGTCTGCAATGTGCTGGGTCGGCGTCGACCGCTTCCCGTCGGATCAAGCCGCCGCGGGCAGCCTCGACCGTGAGCTGTCCGAGGCCAGCCTGACCCGATTTCGGCCTGCGCTCTTCGCGTCGTAGAGAGCATGGTCTGCCCGTTCGATCAGGGTCTGGATATCGGCGTCTTCGTTCATGACACAGGCCGCCCCGATGCTGACCGTGACGCGGATCTCGTCGTCGCCGTGATGGATGAGGCTGGCCTCGACGCAAGCCCGAATACGCTCCGAGAGAGCACGGACGGCATCCTCTTCGATCTCGCGCAGAAGGACGACGAACTCCTCGCCGCCGAAACGCGCGACCTTGTCTGTTGCCCTGACCGTCTCGGTGATGATCGTGCCGACGGACCGGATCACGTCGTCGCCGGCCGCGTGCCCGAACACGTCGTTGACCCGCTTGAAGAAGTCGATGTCGATCACGAGGACCGTGATCGTGCGGCGGTAGCGCCGGTAATAGGTCAGCGCGTCCTCCGCGTAGGCGAGGAATGCGCGACGGTTCAGGAGGCCGGTCAGGGGATCGGTATCGGCCTCGTGCTGGAGCGTCGTGAGTTTCGCCGTGAACTGCTCAGCCGTGCGCGCGGAGCGCTCTTCCGCCTCGTCGCGCTTCTGCTCCGCGGTCCCGATTCGCCGCACGAGCGAACGCAGAGACGCCGAGAGCTCCACGAACTCCCTCGGCCCCCCGAGACGCGGAAGCATCGTGGTCTTCGGATCGCGTCCGATCTGACGCGCCGCCAGCGTGAGCCTGAGCAGCGGGGCCGTCGCTCGCCGGGCGAGGAGCCAGGCGAGGACGATGCCGAGCAGCGCCACGACCGAGCCGAGTAGAAGCGTCGCCTCGATGGTGTGATGGACCGACGAGAAGGCGACGCTGACCGGACGGCGCGCGACCACGATCCAGCCGTGGCCCGGATAATCCTGGTACCCGGAGCTGACCGCGAACCCGGTGAGAACGGCGTCGGGGGCACTGTCGTCCTGGAATACGCCCCGCCCTGACGCGAGCATGGCTTTTAGCCGTACCGGGTCGAAGGGCGTGGATCCGAAGCGCGACCCGAGAAGCACCTTCCCGTCCGACGAGAGGATCCAGATGTCGGTGTCCTGTCCGGACCCGTTATTGGCGAGCAGCGCCTGCCGGACCTCGCCGGCCCAGGTCCAGCTGAGATGCGCCCCCAATACACCCGCGAGCTTGCCGGCCCCGTCGAAGACCGGCGTCGAGACGTCGACGAACCGGAACGGCTCGGCGTTGGCCGGCTGACCTACGAGCTTGGCAAGCAGCAGAGCCTCGTGCACGTCCCCGAAGGCAGGTGCGCGCAGACCTTGCGTGAACCAGGGCCGTGCCGAGACCGAGGCTCCTTCGAGCAACCCCTTCGTGGCGCCCCGTACGATCCCGTCGGGCGTCGCGAAACCGATCCATGTATAGGCGGGGAGCGAGGCCTGGAGACCGTTTAGCACGTCGCGGATCTCGTCTCCGTTCGCGCTCCATCGCGAGCGGAGCGGACCCAGTTCGGCGATCACGCGCACCTCGCGGAACCGGTCGTACATGGCGCGGTCCAACGTCGACACCATGTTGCCCGCGAGTTCGGACATGTTGGCGCTGATGAGGCGGACCGCATCGCGGCGCCCGATCAGGATCGCTCCCGAGACCAGGATGCCGATCAGCGCCAGGCAGAGGAGGCCGACCAGGACGGCGACCTGAAGCTCCAGGGGATAGCGGGATTTGCGAAGCACGGGACGTCCACCGGCCGGCGAGACGCACGTCTACCGCGGCCGACCGTAAGGAAGCGTTGGAGAAACCGGTAAACGCCGACCTAACCGCTACACCCAAGGCATCGCTTTGAGACGTGAGTCTGGCGCGGGGATCCCCCTCCGCGAGGGGAGAGGGCAGAGTGAGGGGGACTCACCCTCTCCGGACAGCGCGCTCCCCCCTCACCCGGTGGGCCTACGCCCACTCGACCTCTCCCCTCGGGGAGAGGTGAACCGCGCTCTTGGGCCATAAGCGATGCTTAATCGCTATGCCGGTCAGTGACTCGGGGTAGCTCGCTAACCCGCCGCGCGCTTGACGAAGTTGCCATCGAACGTCGCCGCGAGATCGATCGTGGCGTTCGCGAATTCGGGATCGAGCTTGCGTAGCATGTCGAGCACGCTCTCCTGCCCGCTCACAGGCACGATGCCGGTACGGGAGTAGCTCTCGAGCGAGTTCTTCACCGCCCGCAGGTAAAGCGGCTTGTCGCCGAGGTGATACTCGGGCGGCACCGTGTCCGCGACCTGCTCCGGCGTCGCGGAAGCGAGCCATCTCAGCGCCTTGAGATGGGCGTTGACGAGGCGCTGCGTCGTGTTGGGATTCGCCGCCACGAAGTCGCCTTTCAGATAGACGACCGCGGCGGGGTTCGAGCCCCCGAACAGCTCCTTCGTCCCGGCTTCGGTGCGCGTGTCGATGAGGATCTTGATCGCGCCGTCCTGTTCGAGCTTAGCGATCACGGGGTCGAGGTGGGAGATCGCGTCGATCTCGCCCCGTTCCATCGCGGCGACCGCGCTCGCACCCCCGCCGACCCCGATGAAAGCCGCGTCGTTCGGCTTCAGCCCCGCCTTCACCATCGCGTATTGCGCCGTGATGGCGGTCGAGGAGCCGGGCGCGGTCACGCCGATCTTGCGTCCCTTGAAGTCGGCCACCGACCTGATCTCGCCCGCACGCTCCGTCTTCACCGCGATCACGATGGCCGGAAAACGCCCGAGTTCGCAGACAGCGCGGACGTCCTGGCCCTTCGCCTGCATGCGGATCGTGTGCTCGTAGGCGCCCGTCACGGCATCGACCGAGCCACCGATCAGCGCCTGGAGCGATTTTGCGCCGCCGCCGAAATCGTTGATCTCGACGTCGAGACCCTCCTCCTTGAAATAGCCGCGGCGCTCCGCGATCGTGAGCGGCAGGTAGTACAGGAGCGGCTTGCCCCCGACGCCGAGCGTCAGCCTGGACTTCTCAATCTTGCCGGCGGCCTGGGCTGCGGCGCGCCCCGTGAGGGCCGCCATCGCGGCGAGCGATCCGGCGCCCGCGAGGATTTTGCGGCGATCCATGGTAGTCCTCCCGATCTTCTTGTCCTGGCTGTGTACGGCATCGGCGAACCGCCGGACAAGATGCGGCAGCGCTATCGCTCTCCGCCCTGCCCCGGCCGCCACGCGAGGAGCCGGCGCTCGATCAGCGTCACCGCAAGGTCGATCACGAGGACGAAGATGGACAGGATCGCCATGCCGGCGAAGACGCCCGTCACGTCGAAGACGCTCTCCGCCTCGTGGATCTTGTAGCCGATGCCCGCCGACGACCCGAGATACTCGCCGACGACCGCGCCGACGAGCGCGAACCCGACCGAGGTGTGGAGCGAGGAGAAGACCCACGAGAGCGCCGCCGGCCAGTAGACGTGGCGCAGGAGCTGGCGCTCGTTCATGCCCAGCATCCGGGCGTTCTGGAGCACCACCTGGGGCACCTCGCGCACGCCCTGGTAGACATTGAAGAAGACGATGAAGAAGACCAGCGTGAAGCCGAGCGCGACCTTGGACCAGATGCCCAGCCCGAACCAGAGCGCGAAGATCGGCGCCAGCACGACGCGCGGCAGCGCGTTCGCGGCCTTGATGTAGGGGTCGAACACCGCCGCGAGCCCGTCCCGGCGGGCGAACACGAACCCCAAGAGGATACCGCCGCCGGCACCGAACAGGAAGGCGAGAACCGTCTCCTGCAGCGTGATCCAGAGATGCCCCCAGATCTCACCACCCGAGAACTCCCGCACCACCCGGGCGATGACGTCGAGCGGCGTCGAGAAGAAGAACTGCGCGTTCCTCACGCTCCCGAACACGGGATAGACCGTGACGACGTGCCAGGCGAGGAGCAGGACGACCGCGACGGCGAGCTGGCAGGCGGTCAGCGCCAGCCGGTTCACGACGCGACCTCCAGGTCGGCGTAGGTCTTCTGCACCTCGGCGCGAAGGCGCGACCAGATCTCCTTGTAGATGCGGTGGAAGTCCGGATCGAGCCTGATCTCCGACGTGTCGCGCGGGCGCGC
>CAXUHE010000026.1:0-11316 GCA_964250725.1 uncultured Enterovirga sp.
ACGGGGTCAGCGAGTTCTCTATCGCCGGGAGTTTGGTCGTGTCCATCAACGTCAAGAATCCCGAGGCAGAGTATCTGGTCGACGAGCTGAAACGACGCACCGGAAAGGACACGACGGACCTCCTGCTCGATCTGCTCCGGCGGGAGCAGGCGCGGCTGGACGAGGGCGTCGGGCAGAGGATCGCGATCGGACTCGATGCGGATCGCCGCCTCAGGGAGACATGGGATAGCCTCCTCATCGTCGATCCGCGTCCGATCGACGAGATCGTGGCCTATGACGAGAACGGGTTGCCGGCGTGATCGTCGTCGACACGTCGGTCTTCGTGGCCATCAAGGGCGGCGAACCCGAGGCCGCCTCGTTCGGCGAAGCGTTGAGCCGGGCCGACGGATTGTCCATGTCGGCCGGCAACTATCTCGAGAGCGCGATGATCGCGGAGAGCCGGTTCAGCGGGCGCGCGGCACTCGACGCGTGGCTGATTGATCGTCGTATCCGCATCCAAGCTGTCGACCTCACGACCGCGCAGCTCGCGGCCGACGCTTTCGCGCGCTTCGGCAAGGGCCGTCACCCGGCCGGGCTGAACTACGGGGACTGTTTCGCCTACGCGCTGGCGAAGAGCCTCGACGCGCCGCTGCTCTACAAGGGCAAGGACTTTCCGCAGACGGATATCCGGGCCGCCATGACCTAAGCCGCCATGACCTAAGCCGTCTCCTCCAGCCCCGCGATCGCGCGGGCGAAGTCGCGCGCGGTGAAGGGCTCCAGGTCGTCCACGCCCTCGCCGACGCCGATGAAATGCACCGGCAGGCCGAACTTGGCGGCGAGCGCGACCAGGATGCCGCCGCGCGCCGTGCCGTCGAGCTTCGTCATCACGAGGCCCGTGACGCCCGCGACCTTGCCGAAGAGCTCGACCTGGGAGAGCGCGTTCTGGCCGACGGTCGCGTCGAGCACGAGGAGCGTCGCGTGGGGCGCGCTGCCGTCGATCTTGCGCAGCACGCGGATGATCTTCTCCAGCTCCGCCATCAGCCCGGCCTTGTTCTGGAGCCGGCCGGCCGTGTCGATCATCAGGATGTCGGCGCCTCGGCCCCGCGCCTCCTCCAGCGCGTCGAACGCGAGGCCCGCCGCGTCCGACCCTTGCGCGCGCGAGATCACCGGCGCGCCGACCCGGTCGCCCCAGACCTTGAGCTGCTCGATCGCTGCCGCCCGGAACGTGTCCCCGGCCGCGATCACGACCGAGCGGCCCTCGGCCCGGAACTTCTGCGCGAGCTTGCCGATCGTGGTCGTCTTGCCGGCCCCGTTCACCCCCACCATCAGGAGCACGAAGGGCTTGGCGGCGGCGTCGAGCGCGAGGGGCCGGGCGACCGGCGCCAGCACGGCCTCGATCTCGCCCGCCATGATCTCCCGGACCTCGGCGGCCGAGATCTCGCGGTCGTAGCGCCCGCCCGCGACCGCCTCCGTGATCCGGGTCGCGGTCTCGACGCCGAGATCCGCCCCGATCAGCAGGTCCTCCAGGTCGTCGAGCGTCGCGCGGTCGAGCCGGCGCTTGGTGAAGAGCCCCGTGACGCCCTCGCCGATGGCCGAGGAGGTACGGCGCATGCCCTGCGTGAGCCTGCGCCACCAGCGCCGCGGCTCCGCATCGGCTGATTGCGCGTCGGCCGCATCCGGGAACACCGCGCCCTCCGGCGCGCCCGCGATCGGCTGGAGCGTCGCGCCCGTGAGGTCCGGAACCGGCACCGTCGCGGGCAGGGCCTCGGGCGACGCTTCCGTCACGCTCGGTGGGGCGGCGACCGGGATCGCGGCCTCGGATGCGGGCGTAAAGTCCGGCACGCCCTCTGAGAACGACGCCGGCGACAATGCCGGTGGTTCGAGTGCCGGCTCCGGCGCCGCGACGGGCGCCAGCGGGATCGGGATCGAGGGTTCCGGGAAGGCGGGCGGGACGGCGACCGGTTCGACATCCTCGGACTCGCGGCCGAGGATCTTGTCGAGGAGCCATCCGGGCTTGCGGCCGACCAGCGCCATCTCGGGGTCTCGCTACTCGCCGAGGTTGAAGACGCGATGCGGCACGAACTCGCCGCGATCGATGTCGCCGATCGCCACCAGTGCGCCGTTCAGCGTCGCGTAGAGGCGGCCCTCCACGGGCGAGTCCCGCCCGCGCAGCACGATCGATTGGCCACGCATCAGCCGGCCCGCGCCGTCACGCGAGACCGGGATCGCCGGGAGTTCGGTCAAGGCCGACATGACCGGGTAGATCAGGCCCGGCAGCGTCTCGGGCGCATTCGCGGTCTCCTCCAGCGCCGGGATGCTGGTCGTGTCGGCCTCCGCGAAGGGGCCGACGCGCGTGCGGCGCAGGGCCGAGACGTGGCCGAGGCAGCCGAGCGCGCGGCCGAGATCACGCGCCAGCGCGCGCACATAGGTGCCCTTGCCGCAATCGGCCTCGATCACGGAGCGGTCGCGCTCGTGCGCCACGACCGCGAGGCGCGTCACCTCGACGGTGCGCGCCTTCAGCTCGACGATCTCGCCGTCGCGCGCGAGGTCGTAGGCGCGCTCGCCCGCGATCTTCACCGCCGAATAGCGTGGCGGCACCTGCTCGATCTGGCCCACGAAGCGGGGCAGCAGCGCCTCGATCTCCGCCTGTTCGGGGCGGGTCTCGCGCGTCTCGACCGGCTGGCCCTCCGAATCGTCGGTGTCGGTCTCGACGCCCCAGTCGACCGTGAAGACGTAGGATTTCCGCCCGTCCATCACGTAGGGGACGGTCTTCGTCGCCTCGCCGAGCGCGATCGGCAGGATGCCCGACGCCAGCGGGTCGAGCGTGCCCGCATGGCCCGCCTTCTTGGCGTTGAGCGCGCGCTTCACGGCCGCGACCGCGTGGGTCGAGGTCATGCCGACCGGCTTGTCCAGGATCACCCAGCCGTTGACGACGCGCCGCTTGGGGCGGTCGTGCTGCGGGCGGGGGCCGCGGCGCGTGCGCTCCTCCCCGCCAGCACGTTCGGCCCGAGCTTCGGCGGGCTCTGCCTCGTCGGCGATCATGATGTCAGTCCTCTGGCCCGGTGTCGGGCTTTGGCCCGATGCCGGGCTTCGGCCCGGTCTCGGGCGGCGTGTCGATGTCGCGGCGCACCCGCTCGGTGCGCAGGATCGCGTCGATGCGGGAGGCCTCGTCGAAGGTCTCGTCGCGCAGGAAGCGCAGGTCGGGCGCGAATTTCAGGTTCACCCGGCGCGCCACCTCGGTGCGCAGCACGGATTTGTGCTTCGCGAGCGCCTTGATGACGGGCGTCTCGTCCCCGCCGCCGAGCGGCATCACGTAGGCCGTCGCGATCCTGAGGTCGGGCGACATGCGCACCTCGGGCACCGTCACGACATGCGCGGTCAGCACCGGGTCCTGGATGTCGCCGCGCGCCAGAACTTCGGCCAGCGCGTGCCGCACGAGTTCCGCCACGCGCTGCTGGCGCTGGCTCGGGCCTCTCGACGGAGCGTTTGAGCGAGTCATGCCGATCCGCTCAACGGTCTAGACGGTCGGGTCCCGGCTCGCCTCGCACCGCGATGAGGCGCTCGACTACGGAGGCGGCCGCCCGCGCGGCTTGGCGCTCGACGCGCTCGTTCAAGGACGTTTCCACGAAAGACACCAACACCTTCAGTTGTCCCGCCTGTTCGTCCACCTGCCGCTGGAGCCGGCCGACCTCGTCCTCGAGCCGTCGGTTCTGCTCCCGCAAGCTATCGACGGCGTGCTCCAAGGTCACGACGTTCGCAAAGAACTCCGCCACCCGCCGCCAGGACGGCAACTGCCAAGCGGTCCTCGGATCAGGCTCCCCCCGGAGGACCGGGCTGAGCCTCGGGGCCGCTCATCCGGCCTGACCATCGACCAGTGCGCCAAGTCGAGATCGATTCTCGGCCTGGATCCTGTCGATGCGGTCGCCTCGGGCGGAGATCGCCGCCACCGCGACGATGGATGTCTCCGCCGTGCGACTCAGTGAATCAGCCGCCGCGTGAAGACGATCGAAGCCCTCCTCGATCAGGCGAGGACGACGATCGAGCCCGGGCATCGTCAGCATGAGCATCCCGTCGAGCACCGTCACGGTTGGGTTCGTCATCCCGGCGCCGTCGTCTGACGCTGCCGAAGCAGCGCCGGCCGGCTGCTGAACGATGCTCGCGCCGAGCATGCTCACAGGCTGCGCTTCTCGGCATGGACCAGGAAGCACTCGATGAAGTCGCCGACGCGGATCTTGTCGTAGTTGTCGAACGACATGCCGCATTCCTGGCCGGCCACGACCTCCTTCGCGTCGTCCTTGAAGCGCTTCAGCGTCTGCAGCTTGCCGCCCTCGTGGATGACCACGTTGTCGCGCAGAAGCCGGATATGGGCCCCGCGCTCCACGCGGCCGTCCTCGACGCGGCAGCCCGCGACCTTGCCGATCTTCGACACGTCGAAGACCTCGAGGATTCGCGCCTCGCCGAGGCGCTCCTCGCGCAGGTTCGGCGGCAGGAGCCCGGAGAGCGCCTCCTTCACGTCGTCCACGAGGTTGTAGATGACGCTGTAGTAGCGGATCTCGACGCCCGCCCGCTCGGCCGCCTCGCGCGCCTCCTTGTGGGCGCGCACGTTGAAGCCGATCAGGATCGCACCGGACGCCTGGGCCAGCGTCACGTCCGATTCGGTGATGGCGCCCACCCCCGCGTGGAGGATGCGGGCCGAGACCTCGTCGTTGCCGAGGTTCTCGAGCGCGGTGTTGATCGCCTCGACCGACCCCTGGACGTCGCCCTTCATCACGAGGGCGAACTCCTTCTTGGCCGCGCCCTCGCGCAGGTCGCGCATCATGTCGGCCATCGTGCCGCGCGCGCCCGAGAGCCGCGCCGCCTGCCGCTCGCGCTTCTGGCGGGCGCGGTAATCCGTGATCTCGCGGGCGCGGGCCTCCGAATCGACGACCGCCATGCGGTCGCCGGCGTCCGGCGTGCCGTTGAAGCCCAGGATCTCGGCCGGGAAGGAGGGCGCTGCCTCCTTCAGCATCTCGCCGGAATCGCTGACGAGGGCGCGCACGCGCCCCCACTCGGCGCCCGCCACCACGATGTCCCCGACGTCGAGCGTGCCGCGCTGGACGAGGACGGTCGCGACCGGGCCGCGGCCGCGATCGAGCTTCGCCTCGATGACCGTGCCCTCCGCGGTGCGGAACGGGTCGGCCTTTAGGTCGAGGATCTCGGCCTGGAGCTGGAGACCTTCGAGCAGCGTGTCGAGACCGTCGCCGGTCTTCGCCGAGACCTCGAATTCGAGCGTCTCGCCGCCCATCGATTCGACCTGGATGTTGTGCTGCAGGAGCTCGGTGCGGACCCGCTGCGGGTTCGCGTCCGGCTTGTCCATCTTGTTGATCGCCACGATCAGCGGCACGTTCGCCGCCCGCGCGTGGCTGATCGCCTCGATCGTCTGAGGCATGACGCCGTCGTCGGCCGCCACCACCAGGACCACGATGTCCGTCACCTTGGCGCCGCGCGAGCGCATCGCCGTGAAGGCCGCGTGGCCCGGCGTGTCGATGAAGGTGACCTTGGAGCCGGCCGGCGTCATGATCTGGTAGGCGCCGATATGCTGCGTGATGCCGCCTGCCTCGCCCTTGACCACGTCCGTCTTGCGGATCGCGTCGAGGAGCGAGGTCTTGCCGTGGTCGACATGGCCCATGATGGTCACGACCGGTGGCCGCGGCATCAGGTCCTCCTCGATCTCGGCCTCGTCGAACAGGCCTTCCTCGACGTCGGATTCGGCGACGCGCTTCACCGTGTGGCCGAACTCCTCGGCCACGATCTGCGCGGTGTCGGGGTCGAGCACGTCGGTGATCTTGTGGATCTGCCCCTGGCGCATGAGGAGCTTGATCACGTCGACCGCGCGCTCGGACATGCGGTTGGCGAGGTCCTGGATCGTGATCGATTCCGGGATCGTCACCTCGCGGACGAGCTTCTCCTTCTCCTCCTGCACGCGATGCCCGGTGAGACGCTGCTGGCGGCGGCGATAGGAGGCGACGGAGCGCGTGCGCTCGTCCTCGCCCGAGGTGGCGGTCGTCACGGTCAGGCGGCCGCGGCGGTCGCGTCCGGGCGCGACCTTCGGCGTCTTCGGCGGAACGATGACCTTCAGCGGCAGCCCAGGCCGGCGGATCACCCGCTTCTCGTTCGACTCGTCGTCGGCCGCGGTCGCGGCACGTCCGGCCGGACGGGCGGCGGTCGCGCCCGGGCGTGCCGCCCCGGCGGTCGTCGGACGAGCGGCGGCGCCGGCATCCGGCTTGGCGGTCGCGGCCGGAGCGGGCGCCGGGCGGCGGCCCAGCATGTCGAGGTTCATGGGACGGCGATGCGCGTCCAGCATGCGCGGGCTCGGCGGCCCGGCCGGCGCGGTGGAGCCATCGCCCAGACGGCGGCGGGCCTCCTCCTCGGCGCGGCGCTTGCGGTCGTCCTCGGAGCGGCGGCGCTCGTCCTCGTCGCGCTTGCGCGTCTCGGCCGCCTCGCGCTCCTGCACGTCGCGCGCCTCGCGCTCGGCGCGCTTGCGCTGGGCCTCCTCGGCGGCGCGCCGGTCGTCGGCGTCGCGCTTGGTCTCATCCTCGCGGCGCTTCGAATCCGTGAGAGCACTGGTGCGGGCGTCGCGCTCCTGCTCGGTCAGCGTGCGCAGCACGATGCCGGTCGGGCGCGCGGTAGGCGCGGGAGCGGGCGCTACCGCGGCCGGAGCCGCTGCGACGGCAGGCGCGGGTGCGGCCGCTGCGGGCTGGGGTGCAGGAGCCGCGACAGCGGAGGGAGCCGGAGCGGGACGTGGCGGGTTCGGGATCACGGCCGGACGGCCCGCGAGACCCAGGGGTGCGCGCACGACCGGCGCGACCGGGCTCGCAGACGAGCCTGGGCGCGGCGCAACGCTTGCGGCGGGAGCCGGGCCGGGCGCGCGCCGCTTCACCGTCTCGACCACGACCGCCTTCGTACGGCCGTGGGAGAAGCTCTGGCGAACCATGTTCTGCTCGACCGGCCTCTTCAGCGACAGCGTCTTGGGGACGTGCAGCGTCTTGTCGCCCGGTGTCTTGGTGTCACTCATACAGCGTTAGCCCTGCCCGTTCGTCTGCCCGCTCGGCCCCGCGGGGCCGCTCACCTGATCGATGTCCCGCTGCGGCCCGGCTGAATCGCCCAGCCCACGATACCGGCGAAGGCGACGCCACCGCGTGACGCAACCCTCGCCGCCTGCGCCCGCGAGAAGCGCTGCATGTATCACATGAACCCGCCCCAGCGCCACGTCCAATTCGTCGCCGGACAGGTCGTCGAAAACCGGTAGATCGGATATCGGCACCCGGGCGCCCTTCCGCAATGCCCCGGCGAGCTTGCGCCGGCCGTCATCGGCCGCCTCGCGCGCATGGACGAGCGCCGCGACCTCGCCCTTGAGGCAGGCGGCCTCGACCTTGCCGAACCCGGTGGTGAGCGCCGCCGCCTTGACGGCGAGCGAGAGCGCGCCCTGGAGGTCGCGCACAAAGGCGGCGTCGATCTCGTCCGCGAGGTCGGGCGAGACCTTGGCGTCCGCCTTGAAGGCGCGCGAGAACAGGCGCTTCCTGACCGCCTGGCGCACGGTCTCGGCGGTCGGATTCGTCCAGGCGCCGCGGCCCGGCAGCCGGCCGCGGAGGTCCGCCACCACCTCGCCGTCCGGCGAGAGCACGAAGCGGATCAGCTCGGCCGCGGGCTTCGCCTCGCGGGTGACGATGCAGCTTCGCTCGGGCTCTTGCTTGGGCATGGTGCTTCTTCTCCCCGCGGAGCGGGGAGAAGTCGAGTCGCACGTCAGTGCGACCGGATGAGGGGCGCTGGACACTCGACGCCGCTCGCGAGCCCGCCCCTCACCCGGACGGCGCTACCGCGCCTGCTCGACCTCTCCCCGTTTCACGGGGAGACGATAACTCAGCTCGGCTGGGCTTCCGTCTCGGCGAGATCCTGCTCCTCGGACGGGGCTTCGGCCTCGATCCAGCCCGCGCGGATGCGCGCCGCCATGATCATGGCCTCGGCCTCCGTGCGCGACAGCTCGAAGGCGTCGAGGAAACCGGCCTCGCGCACCGCGTCGGGACCGCGCCCCTCCGTGTAGCCGACGAGATCGTCGGTCGCGCAGCCCGCCAGGTCCTCGATCGACTTCACGTCGTTCTCGCCGAACGCGACCAGCATCGCGGTCGTGACGCCGTCGATCTCGCGCAACTCGTCCTTGACGCCGAGCTCGGTCCGGCGCGCCTCGTGCTCCGACTCGATCCGGTCGAGATAGTCCTGAGCACGCCTCTGGATCTCGGTCGCGGTCTCCTCGTCGAACCCCTGGATGGAGGCGAGCTCGGACAGGTCCACGGAGGCGAGTTCCTCGACGGTGCGGAAGCCTTCCGCCGCGAGGAGCTGGCCGACCGTCTCGTCGACGTCGAGCGCCGCCATGAACAGCTCGGTCCGCTCCACGAACTCCTTCTGTCGACGCTCCGATTCCTCGGCCTCCGTCAGGATGTCGATGTCCCACCCGGTGAGCTGGGACGCGAGGCGCACGTTCTGGCCGCGCCGCCCGATCGCGAGCGAGAGCTGCTCGTCCGGCACCACGACCTCGATGCGCTCGGCATCCTCGTCGAGCACGACCTTGACGACCTCGGCCGGCTGGAGCGCGTTCACCATGAAGGTCGCGCGGTCGTAGGACCACGGGATGATGTCGATCTTCTCGCCCTGGAGCTCGCCGACGACCGCCTGCACGCGCGAGCCGCGCATGCCGACGCAGGCCCCGACGGGATCGATCGAGCTATCGCGCGACGTCACGGCGATCTTGGCGCGCGATCCGGGGTCGCGCGCCACGGCCTTCACCTCCACGATGCCGTCGTAGATCTCCGGGACCTCCTGGCCGAACAGCTTCGCCATGAACTGGGGATGCGTGCGCGAGAGGAAGATCTGCGGCCCGCGCACCTCGCGGCGCACGTCGAACAGGTAGGCGCGGATGCGGTCGCCCGGCCGGAAGGTCTCGCGCGGGATCAGCTCGTCGCGCCGCACGATGCCCTCGCCCCGGCCCGCGAGGTCGATGATGACGTTGCCGTACTCGACGCGCTTCACGAGCCCGTTGATGATCTCGCCGATCCGGTCCTTGTACTCGTCGTGCTGGCGCTCGCGCTCGGCGTCGCGCACCTTTTGGACGATGACCTGCTTCGCCGATTGCGCCGCGATGCGGCCGAAATCGAAGGGCGGCAGCGTCTCGGCGATCGCGTCGCCGACCTGGGCGGCGGGGTTGCGGCGGCGCGCGTCGTCGAGCGCGATCTCGGTCGAGTCGTTGTCGACCTGGTCGACCACGAGCAGGTGGCGCGACAGCTTCAGCTCGCCGGTCTTCGGGTGGATCTCGGCGTGGACGTCGGTCTCCGCCCCGTAGCGGGAGCGCGCCGCCTTGGCGATCGCGTCCTCCATGGCGGCCACCACGATGCCGCGGTCGATGACCTTCTCGCGGGCGACCGCGTCGGCGATCTGCAGCAATTCGAGCCTGTTGGCGCTGACCGCCATGATGCGTTCTCCTTACGCTTGCTTCGTCTGGCGTCGGCGCGGCGCGAAGGCCACCACGTTGTCTCCGGCCGCCTGCGGGTCTTCGTCCGTCTCGTCGTCCGGCGGCGGGGTCGAGCCCCGGCGCAGGGATTCGCGGATGAGCGCGTCGGTGAGGACGAGCCGCGCCTCGGTGATGTCGCGCAGCGGCAGGCGGACCTGGGCGTCCTCGCCCTCCTTGACGTCGGGCAGCTCGATCAGCGCGAAGGCCTCCGCCGCCGAGCCGCGCACCGTGCCGCGGAAGCGCTTGCGCCCGGCATGCGACCCGCCCTCCAGCGGCAGCGTCAGCTCGACCTTGGCCTCATAGCCGGCCCAGCGGTCGAAATCGCCGGCCCGCACCATCGGCCGGTCGATGCCGGGCGAGGAGATCTCGAGGTGGTAGGCCTGGGTGATCGGGTTCTCGAGGTCGAGCACGGGCGAGACCGCGCGGCTCACGCTCTCGCAATCCGCGACGTTCATCGTGCCGTCCGGCCGCTCGGCCATGATCTGGACGGTCATGCCGTTCTGGCTCGACACCTTCACGCGCACGAGGCGGAAGCCCAGATCCTCGAGCACGGGCTCGACGATCTGGGCGACGCGCGCGGCCGCGCCGGTCTCGGTGTGGAACCTCGGTTCGGGTCCGTCCGTCATCGTGTCCATCGGGGCTCCCGGCCTCTCCGGCGCCGGAGCCATAAAAAAAGAGCGGAACCCTCTCGGGCCCGCTCCCGACAATGGTGCGAGCACCATAACCAGAGCTGATGTGGACGAGATAGCATCCGTCCAGGGCCCGCGCAAGATTTCAGGTCTTTCGGTCCAGGGCTATCGCATTTGGGCGCTTGGCGGGGGTTCACCTCTCCCCGAGGGGGAGAGGTCGAGTCGGCGCGAGCCGACCGGGTGAGGGGGAAGCGCCATCTCCGGATGAGGCGGCACCCCCTCACCCTGCCCTCTCCCCATCGGGGAGAGGGTTCCCCGCGCCAAGCTGAAGTCTCAAATGCGATGGCCCTGTCTTTCGGTCCACGCGCCGCCGGTCCGCCCTCAACCCGGCCAGCGTCACCGGCGCGAAATCCCGCACGTCGACCCCGACGTCGTATTGCCGCGTCATGCGGCCGAGCCGGCCATGGCTGTGGCCGTGCAGGTTGATCGCGCCGCGCCCCATGCCGTTCCAGGTGCGCAACGGGTAGTGGCCGAGCACGAGCGCCGTCCCGTCCACCACGATCTCGGCGTAACGAGCGACGCTCGCCCAGCCGGCAGCCTCCAGCGTCGCGGGTGGGTCGTTGTTGCCGACGAGGAGGTGCTTCGTGCCATGGAGCCGCCCGAGCAGGGCGGCGATCCCGGCCGGATCGGCCGTCTTCGCGACGTCGCCGAGATGCCAGACCTCGTCCGCCTCGCCGACCACGGCGTTCCAGCGCGCGACCATCGCGGCATCCATCTCGGCCGCGGACGCGAAGGGCCGCCGGTCGATGCCGAGCCGGCGGGCGTCGCCGAAATGGTGGTCCGAGGTGAAGAGGACCGTCAGTTCCGCTCGTCCGGCATGGTCGGAAGGGGGTGGATCTCGATCCCCTCCTCGATCAGCGCGCGCGTGTCGTCCGGCGTCGATTCGCCGTAGATCGAGCGATGCTCGATGTCGCCGTAATGCATCTTCCGGGCCTCGTCCGCGAAGGTCGGCCCGACGTAGTCGGCGGTCTTCGTCACGTGTTCGCGCACGGCGCGCATCATGGCGCGGATCGCCATGTCGCGCTCGGACATCAGCGCCATCGGCTGCGGCGCCGGGACGGGCAGGGCGGGCGCGGGCTCGCTCCCGCTCGGGGCGGACGGGGCTTG
>CAXUHE010000026.1:11326-16425 GCA_964250725.1 uncultured Enterovirga sp.
GTCGGGCCGAGGCGCCCTTGCAGCCGAGCGAGGGCGCCATGATGCGCTTCTCGACCTTCGCGGAGCCGCAGACCGGGCAGGACACGAAGCCGCCCGCCGCCTGCGCGTCGTAGGACGCGCCGGAGGGGAACCAGGATTCGAACTCGTGGCCGTCGTCGCAGGCCAGGGCGTAGCGGATCATGTGCTCGTGCTCGGCGGAACGCTGTGCCGCGGCGTCGTCATGCGGCGATGCCCGGACATGGCGACGAGCGACCCGCTACTCCGCGGCGGCAAGTGGTCGCAGACGCGGGCGCGCGGCCGAATCGTCGAGCCGGAAGGGACGCGCGTTCTTCAGCGCCGGGATCCGGCCGCGCGCGTCGGCGACGAGCGCGGGGTCGATCCGCGCCATCACGATGCCGGGCTCCGTGCCGGATTCGGCAAGGACCCGCCCCCAGGGGTCGACGATGAGCGAGTGCCCGAAGGTCTCGCGCCCGTCCTCGTGCGTGCCGGCCTGCGCGGCCGAGATCATGAACGAGCCGGTCTCGATCGCCCGGGCGCGATGGAGCACGTGCCAGTGCGCCTCGCCGGTCTGGCGCGTGAAGCAGGCGGGCGCCGAGAGGAAGGACGCGCCGCCCTCGGCGAGCGTGCGGTAGAGCGCGGGGAAGCGCACGTCGTAGCAGATGGTGAGGCCGAGCGGCCCCCAGGGGGTCGCGGCGAGCACCGCCGTGTCGCCGCCCGTGTAGGTCGAGGATTCGCGCCAGGATTCGCCGTTCGGCAGGTCGACGTCGAAGAGGTGGACCTTGTCGTAGCGCGCCGCGATCTCGCCGTCCGGGTCGATCAGGAAGGCGCGGTTCGCGACCTTCTCGCCGTTGCGGATCGCGAGCGACCCGATCTGGACCATCACGCCGAGCTCGCGCGCGACCTCGCGCAGGCCGGAGAGCGTCGGGTCGGACGCCTCCGGGACGATCTTGCCGAAGGACGCGGCGCGGTCCCGGTCGACGAGCGAGGTCATCTCCGGCGTCTGCACGAAATCCGCGCCGCCGGCCGCCGCCTCGCGGACGAGCGCGATCGCGGCGTCCCGGTTCGCCAGCACGTCGCGGCCGGAGCGCATGGTCGCGCAGGCGGCGACGAAAGTCGGGGCTTTGGTCATGAGCTTGGCTCCTGTCAGGCGGCCGCGAGGAGCGGGTCGAGCGCGCCCCCGCGCTCGAGGTCGTAGAGGTCGTCGCAGCCGCCGACATGGCGCTCGCCGATGAAGATCTGCGGCACGCTGGATCCGCCGCCGCTGCGCTGGACCATCTCGGCCCGCTCGGCCGCGCGGCCGGTGATCTCGATCTCGGTGAAGCGCACGCCCTTCTTCGCCAGGAGGTCCTTGGCGGCCGAGCAATAAGGACACCAGCTCTTCGTGTAGATCGTGACGGGCGGCATGGTGTGCGAATTTCCACGGGTCTCGTTGTCGGACCCGAATGTAGCGCGATGCGCCGATCCCGCAACCTACCCGTCCGTCACCACGGACGCTATCCGTCCGGCACCACGGACGCGAAGGTCAGGAGGTCGACGGCCGTAGCGCCGCCCCGCAGGAGCGCCCGCGCGGCGGCGTTCGCGGTCGCGCCGGTCGTCATCACGTCGTCGACGAGGAGCACGCGCCGCCCCTGAAGGCGCGGCTTCGCGTCCTCCGGCACGCGGAACGCGCCCTGGAGGTTCTCGCCGCGCTGCGCCCGCGAGAGCCCGACCTGCGGCCGCGTGCGCTTCACCCGGGCGAGGAGCGAGTGGTCGCAAGGCTTCGCCCAGGCGGCCGCGACGGGCCGCGCGAGCTCCATCGACTGGTTGTAGCGCCGCCGCCAGAGCCGCGCGCGGTGGAGCGGCACGGGCACGATCACGTCGGCGTCGCGGGCGACCTCGGCCCCGGCGCGCGCCATCATGCGGCCGAGCGCGGGCGCGAGGTCGAGCCGGTCGGAATATTTCAGCCGCGCCACGAGCTGGCGCGCCGCCTCGTCGTAGCGCACGACCGTGCGGGCGCGGGCGAAGACCGGCGGGTCGGCGATCGCGGCCGGCAACACGAGGGTCATCCCGAGATCGACCGGGAACGGCGTCCCCAGCCGCTCGCAATAGGGCCGCTCGACGAAGCGCATGCCCCGCCAGCAGGCGGCGCAGAGCGTGTGCGGCTCGCCCGTCGCGGACCCGCACGCGATGCAGCCCGGCGGGTAGACGAGGCCGACCAGCGTGCGCCCGGCGCCGCCGAGGGCGCGCGTGACCGAGGCCAGCCGTGCGGCCCATCCTCGATCCGTGATCGCCGTCTCGTCCATCGCCGGATCATAGCGCCTTGGCGCAAGGCCGGGCCAGACCGATATGTGCGCGATGGATGGACCCGCCCCCCGCCTCTTCGACCGTGCGCTGATGCGGCGGCGGATGGCCCGTGCGGCCGCGGGCGGGCACGCGGATTTCCTGGTTCGCCGCGCCGCCGAGGACCTCGACGACCGGCTCGGCGTGGTGAAGCGCGATTTCGCGCGCGCGCTCGATCTCGGGACGCCCGGCTCCGCCGCGGCCCGGGTCATGACCGCCTCGGGCAAGGCCGCGGAGGTCGTGCGCCTCTCCTCGCTCGCCGGCTCGGACGTGGTCGGCGACGAGGAGGCGCTGCCGTTCCGCGACGGCGCGTTCGACCTCGTGGTGTCGCTCCTCGCGCTCCAGGCGGTCAACGACCTGCCGGGCGTGCTCGTCCAGGCGCGCCGCGCGCTCATGCCGGACGGCCTCTTCGTCGCGTGCCTCATGGGCGGCGACAGCCTGGCCGAGCTGCGTACCTCCTTCGCGCAGGCCGAGAGCGAGATCGAGGGCGGTGTCAGCCCCCGCGTCGCGCCCTTCGCGGAGGTGCGGGCGCTCGGCGGTCTCCTCCAGCGCGCCGGCTTCGCGCTGCCGGTCGCGGATGTCGAGCCCGTCACGGTGCGCTACGCGAGCCCGTTCGGGCTGCTCGCCGACCTGCGCGCGATGGGGCTGACCAACGTGCTGGTCGACCGCCGCCGCACGCCGCTCCGGCGCGCCACGCTGCTGCGGATGGCCGAGATCTACGCCCGGCGCTTCGCGGACCCGGACGGGCGCGTGCGCGCGACCTTCGACCTCGTCTGGCTGTCCGGCTGGACACCGCACGAGAGCCAGCAGAAGCCCCGCGATGCCGTGGCGATGGTCAATCTGGCTGCCGACGCCCTCGGCGTGCCGCCCCACTGAACAGGAGTTCTCATGGCCGCTCACATCACCATCACGCGAAACCCGAAGCACGTGCGCGTCCTCGTGGGCGGCGTGCCCGTGGTCGACACGACGCGGGCGCTGTCGCTCAAGGAGGGAAGCTCGCCCGTGGTGCTCTACGTGCCGCGCGAGGACGCCCGGATGGAGATGTTCACCCGCACGACCCGCAGCTCGCACTGCCCGCACAAGGGCGATGCCAGCTACTACACGATCGCGGCCGGCGGCTCCGAGCAGCCGGACGCCGCCTGGAGCTACGAGACGCCGTTCCCGGCCATGTCTGGGATCGCCGGCCACCTCGCGTTCTACCCGAACAAGGTCGCGATCGAGGAGGTCGGGTAGGACTGTCATCCCCGGCGCAATTCTTCTCCCCCGCAGGGGGAGGTGGCAGGCGCGAAAGCGCCTGACGGAGAGGGGGATGTCCGGCCGGGCTGTCCCACCCCGGGCGGCGCGTCCCGCGCCTGCCCGGCCCTCCCCTGCGGGGAGGGACAAGCGCCGAGCTTCTATTTCCCGAGCGGCCCCACGAGTTCGATCAGCGCCGGGATCAGCGGCGCGTCGGCGGGGGGCATCGGATAGTCCCGCAGGTCCCGCGGCCGCACCCAGGCGAGACGCTGCCCCTCCAGGGGCTCCGCGAAGCCCGACCAGCGCCGGCACACGTAGAGCGGCATGAGGAGGTGGAACTCCGCGTAGGCGTGGCTCGCGAAGGTGAGCGGCGCGAGGCAGGCCTCCTCGACCGTGATCCCCAATTCCTCGCCGAGCTCGCGGATGAGGCAGGCCTCCGGCCGCTCGCCGGGCTCGACCTTGCCGCCGGGGAACTCCCACAGGCCCGCGAGCTGCTTGCCGGCGGGACGCTCCGCCACGAGGACGCGGCCGTCCGGGTCGATCAGCGCGACCGCGACCACGAGGAGCAGTCTCATCTCAGCGGCTGTCGAACTTGTATTGCCAAGTGACACCGGCCCCCAGATCGCGGCCCTCCTTGACGGTGCTCGTGCGGATGTCCTCGCGGTTGATCCGCCCGACCTCGCCGAACACCCCGACGGAGCTGCGCTTCGAGAGGTCCATCTCGATGTCCGGCGAGGCCGTGTGCGGGGCGATCACCCGCTGCTTGTGGAGCGGGCTCGGCATCTTCGTCGGCGCGGGCGTGAAGGTACCCGGGCGCGCCGGGAGGTCGTCATCGTCCGTATCGTCGCTCCGGGCGGGCTTGTTCGCGCCCGCACGCGGATGGCCCGTGCGCAGATCGCGCGCCACCGGTGCGGCGGCACGCGGCTCAGCGCCGAGGATCGGATCGGGCACGGGTGGCAGCGCGGACGGCGACAGGTCCACGCCCGGCCTACCCGATGGCAGGTCCGGCCTGCCCGGCACGGCCGGCGGCCTCGGATCGGCCCGCATACCGTCCGCCGGGGCGGCCCATGCGGCCGTCGGCAGCACGCACGCGGTCGACGCGGCGGCGATCGACACGATTGCGGCGGCGATCGACACGATGATCCTCACATCCACACGCCCCCGCGCTCGAACCGAGAGGACCCGATCACCGCGGCGCATTCATGACCGCCGGACGCTCACGAGCGGTAGTCTCCGTTGATCTCGATATAGGCCGTGGTCAGATCGCAGGTCCACACCCGCGCGGTCCCGGACCCGAGCCCGAGTTCGACCCTCACCGTGACCTCGTCGCGCTTCATCACCGCGGAGGCCGTATCTTCGTCGTAGGCCGGGTCGCGCGCACCATCGACCGCGACCCGTACGTCGCCGAACCAGATCGCCAGCCGGTCGCGGTCCGCCGGCTCGCCTGCTTTTCCGACCGCCATCACGACGCGACCCCAGTTCGCGTCCTCGCCGGCGATCGCGGTCTTCACCAGCGGTGAGTTCGCGATCGACATCGCGATCCGATG
>CAXUHE010000026.1:16435-25635 GCA_964250725.1 uncultured Enterovirga sp.
AGGCGTCGCTCTCGGCGCCCTCGACCTCGACGGTGATGAACTTGCGCGCGCCCTCGCCGTCGCGCGCGACGAGCTGCGCGAGTTCCACGAGGAGGTCGTCGAGCGCCGCCCGGAACGCGCCCAGAGCCGGGTCGCCGGACGTCGTCACGCGGGCGTGCCCCGCCCGGCCGGTCGCGAACATGAGGAGCGTGTCGGAGGTGGAGGTGTCGCCGTCGACCGTCGTGCAGTTGAAGCTCTTCGCGGCACCCTCGGCCAGCATGGCCTGGAGGACCGGGGCGGCGATCCCCGCGTCCGTGAACACGAAGGACAGCATGGTGGCCATGTCGGGCGCGATCATGCCCGCGCCCTTCGCCATTCCGTTGATCGTCACCTCGGCGTCGCCGAGGCGCACGCGCCGCGTCGCGACCTTCGGGAACGTATCCGTGGTCATGATGGCGCGCGCCGCCTCGGTCCAGCCACCCGGCTCGACCTTGCCCGCGCATCGTTCCAGCACGCCCGAGAACTTCGAGGCGTCGAGCGGCTCGCCGATCACGCCGGTCGAGGCGAGGAACACCTCGTCCGTCCGGCACCCGGCCGCCTCCGCGGCGATCTCGGCCGTCAGCCGCACCGACTCGCGGCCCTTCAGCCCCGTGAAGGCGTTGGCGTTGCCCGAGTTCACCACGAGCACCCGAGCCCCGCCGCCCGGCAGCGTCTCGCGGCACCAGTCGACGGCGGCCGACGGACAGCGCGAGCGGGTGAACACCCCCGCGACCTGCGTGCCCTCGTCCAGCGCCACGTAGAGGACGTCGGTGCGACCCCTGTAGCGAATGCCCGCGGTCGCGGTCGTCATCGCGACCCCCGCGACAGGCGGCATGTCGGGCATCGTGGCGGGCGCGAGCGGCGAGACGGGGTGCGACATGGGCCGAGCTCCGGGCAGGCGCCGCATCCGGCGCGTTCGGTCGGCTGCGCGCCTCCCACATCGTGGCGGCCGGTACAAGACCGTATGCCTGCGCCGACACGATGAGCAGTCATGCCCACAAAAACCGCAAGCCCGGTCTCGCCTCGCCGGCCGTTCCGTGGGATAGGGGCCGTGTCCGACAAGGTTATGCGGGAGAGATCGACGACCCGATCGTCGACGCCGACGGAGCAACCCCCCAGGAAACTCTCAGGCACAAGGGACCGCGTTACTGGACGATCTGGAGAGAGGCGCGAGGGCACGACGGGCCCGTGCGCCCACCGAAGGGGAAGTCCCGCCGCCCGCCGAGGGTGACGGGGTAAGCTCTCAGGTACCGTGACAGATGGGGACCACCGGGCCGGCGACACGCCGGTTCACTTGCGTCCTCTGTCGCGGGAGTTCTCCCTTGAAGCACATCGCCGTCGTGGGGGCCGGGATCACCGGCGTCACCACCGCCTACGCGCTGACCCGGCGCGGCTATTCCGTCACCGTGATCGACCGCCACCGCTACGCCGCGATGGAGACGTCCTTCGCGAATGGCGGCCAGCTCTCCGCCTCGAACGCCGAGGTCTGGAACCACTGGTCGACGGTGATGAAGGGCATCGCCTGGATGCTGCGCGGGGACGCGCCGCTCCTCGTGAACCCGCGTCCCACCTGGCACAAGCTGTCCTGGATGGCGGAGTTCGTGGCGAATATCCGCCATTACCGCGCGAACACGGTCGAGACGACGCGCCTCGCGATCGCGGCCCGCCGGCACCTCTTCGAGATCGCGCGCCGCGAGGGGATCGCGTTCGACCACGAGCGGCGCGGCATCCTGCACGTGTACCGCGACAAGGCCGGGTTCGATCATGCGGGGAGGGTCAACGAACTGCTGATCGAGGGCGGGCTCGACCGCCGTGCGGTGACGCCGGACGAGATGCGGACGATCGAGCCGGCGCTGACGGGCACGTTTCACGGCGGCTTCTTCACGCCGTCGGATTCGACCGGCGACATCCACGCGTTCACGCGCGGGCTGGCGGAGGTCTGCGAGCGGCGCGGCGCGCGGTTCGTCCACGGGGCGGATGTCCGGCGCATCGCGTACGAGGCCTCGGGCGGCCTCGCGATCGGCTGGTCTCGCGCGGCCGGCGCGAACGGCGTCCAGCTCGCCTCCGAGACGCTGCGCGTCGACGGCGTGGTGATCTGCGCAGGCGTCGCCAGCCGGCGCTTCGCCGCGATGCTGGGCGACCGGGTGAACATCTACCCCGTCAAGGGCTACTCGATCACGGTCGCGCTCGACGACGCCGCGAGCCGCGCGGCCGCGCCCTGGGTGAGCCTGCTCGACGACAAGGCGAAGATCGTGACGAGCCGGCTCGGGCCGGACCGGTTCCGGGTCGCCGGGACGGCGGAGTTCAACGGCGAGAACCGCGACATCAGGGCCGACCGCGTGAACCCGCTCGTCGCGTGGGTGCACGAGCTCTTCCCGGACGTCCACACGTCGCGCATCACGCCATGGGCAGGCCTGCGTCCCATGATGCCGAACATGCTGCCGCGGGTCGGGGCCGGGCGCCGGCCGGGCGTGTTCTACAACACGGGGCACGGGCATCTCGGCTGGACCCTGTCCGCCGCGACGGCCGAGACCGTGGCCGACGCGGTCGCGGGCGCGATCCCGGCCGAAGGGCGGCTCGCGGCGTAAGGCGTACGGTCGCGGACGGACCGTCCGAGGCGCGTTCACCAGCATTGCACTTCGGGCCGCATCCCGGCTTTCGGTCGCGGATCGATGGGCCTAAGAGCCTCGACACGAGCCGTCCGGCCCCGAGGATCGTGTGAATGGCGAAGACTGCGATCGAGACGGTCGCCGCGACCGTGGCGGCCGAGCAGACGGCGATCCTGGCCGGCTGGCTCGCGACCCTGAAGGAGGGCGGCTCGCTGCAGACCGGCCGCATCCGGGAGGCCGAACTCCAGACCCAGGCGAAGACCGTGCTCGGGCTGTTGCGTGACGGGTTGGAATCCGGTGAGGCGGACGCCGACTCGCAAGCCTACGCTGGCCTGACCGAGATGCTGGGCGACATCTCGCGCTCCCGCGCCGTGCAGGGCTTCACGCCGACCGATACGGCAAACTTCGTCTTCTCGCTGAAGGAGCCCGTCTTCGAGGCGCTCGCCAGGTCGGGCTCCCGCGACGTGGCGTCGGTCCAGGCCGCCACGGTGTTAGCGAGCCGGCTCATCGACCAGCTCGGCCTCCACACGATGGAGGTGTTCCTGTCGAGCCGCGAGGAGGTGATCGGCCGGCAGAGCCAGGAGATCGCCGAGCTCTCGACGCCGGTCGTCCAGCTCTGGGACGGCATCCTGGCCCTGCCCTTGATCGGGACGCTGGACAGCGCCCGCACGGGCGTCGTCATGGAGAACCTCCTCCAGGCGATCGTCGACGAGGAGGCCGAGATCGCGATCATCGACATCACGGGCGTGCCGACGGTCGACACGCTGGTCGCGCAGCACCTCCTCAAGGCGATCGCGGCCGCCCGCCTGATGGGGGCGGACTGCATCATCTCGGGCATCCGGCCCCAGATCGCCCAGACGATGGTGCATCTCGGCGTCGAGCTGAACGTCGTCTCGAAGGCGACGCTGGCGGACGCCTTCGCGCTGGCGCTGCGACGCACCGGCCGCACGGTCGTGCGCCAGAAGGCGGCGGCGCCGGCCTCCCCGTCCGACGAGCGCCGCTGACGCCATGGACCGCATCCCGATCCTCAAGCTCGGCGGCGCGCTCATCGTGACGATCCAGGTCGACATGCACGACCGGCTCGCGATGGCGCTGGAGGAGGACCTCACCGAGAAGATCGCCGCGACGGGCGCGCGCGGCGTCCTGCTCGAGATCTCCGCTCTCGAGATCGTGGATTCCTTCATCGGCCGCATGCTCGACAACATCGCGGCCATCTCCCGCGTTCTCGACGCGGAGACGGTGGTGGTCGGCATGCGCCCGGCCGTCGCGATCACGCTCGTCGAGCTCGGGCTCGAACTCACCGGCATCAAGACGGCGCTCAACGTCGAGCGTGGCATGGCGTTGATCCAGGCCCGCCTCGACGAAGACGATTTCGGCGGTAGCGCGCGTGCCCGTCACGAAGACTGACACCCTGCCGATCAGGTCCGGCGACGACGTGGTGCGCGTGCGCCAGCAGGTCCGCACCCGCGCGGTCGAGATCGGCCTCAGCCTCGTCGACCAGACGAAGATCGTGACCGCCGCGAGCGAGATCGCGCGCAACACGCTCGATTACGGTGGCGGCGGGGACGTGCGCGTCGAGGTCGTGCAGGAGGGCGCGCGCCGCGGCATCCGCCTCACCTTCGAGGACCAGGGGCCGGGCATCCCCGACATCGAGCGCGCGCTGACGGACAAGTTCACGACCGGGGGCGGGCTGGGGCTCGGGCTCGGCGGCGCGAAACGCCTGTCGAACGAGTTCCGCATCGAATCGACGCCGGGCGTCGGCACCCGCATCGTCCTCGCGCGGTGGAAGTGAGCATGATCTCGGTTCCGGTCACGGAGGCGAGCCAGGTGGCGGATGTCCGGCGACGCGCCATCGCGATCGCGCACCGGCTCGGCTTCGACGAGACCGCGAGCGGGCGCGTCGCCATCGTGACGACCGAGCTCGCCACGAACCTCGTCAAGTACGCCTCGCCCGGCGAGATCCTGCTCTCGGCCTTCGAGGACGCGACCGGGACGGGAGTCGAGGTGATCGCGCTCGATCGGGGCGAGGGGCTCGGCAATGTCGACGAGGCGCTTCGCGACGGACACTCGACGGGCGGGAGCGGCGGCACGGGGCTCGGCTCCGTGCGGCGGCAGTCGCAGTCCTTCGACGTCGCGTCCTGGCCCGGCCGCGGCACGGCCGTGCTCGCGCGCATCCAGGCGCAAGCCCGTCCCGCGAAGGCGGCCCCCGACGCCTCGTCGCCCTTCGGGGCGGTGGCGGTCCCGATGCGGGGCGAGGACGAATGCGGCGACGCCTACTGCGCGCGCGTCCACGGGCAGGGCTGGACGGTCGTGGTGGCGGACGGGCTGGGTCACGGCGTCCACGCGGCCGAGGCCTCCGGCGCGGCGATCCGGCTATTCCGCGACCACGAGCGCGACGCGCCGGGCGGGATCCTCGCGGCCATCCATGCCGGGCTCCGGCATACGCGCGGCGGCGCGGTCTCGGTCGCGCGCTACGATGCCGACAGGGGGACGCTCGTCTTCGCGGGCATCGGCAACGTCGCGGGCGCGATCCTGGCGGGCGGCGAGACCAGGCGGCTCGTCTCCCTCCCGGGCACGGCCGGGCACGTGGCACGGCGCATCCAGGAGTTCGAGCACCCGTTCGGCCCGGCCGCGACGCTGGTGATGCACTCGGACGGGATCGCCACGAACTGGTCGCTCGAGCGCTATCCCGGCCTGACGGGCGCGCATCCGAGCCTGGTCGCGGCGATCATGTACCGCGATTTCGCGCGCGGCCGGGACGACGCGACGGTGCTGGTCGCGCGCGGGCTCGCGCCGTGACGAGAGGCACGACGTCGTGAGATGGCCGCTGGTCACCCTGCCGATCGAGCGGGAGGACGACGTCGTGGCGGTTCGGCAGCGGGCGCGGCGCGTGGCCGAGCATCTCGGGTTCGCCGCCCAGGACCAGACGCGCGTCGCGACCGCCGTCTCGGAGATCGCGCGCAACGCCCTCGGCTACGCGGGCGGCGGCAAGGCGGAATACGGCGTCGAGGACCAGGGCGGCGGCCGGCAGTCGCTCGTCGTGCGCATCTCCGACCGCGGGCCGGGCATCTCCGACCTCGCGTCGATCCTCGACGGGCTGTACCGCTCGACGACGGGTCTCGGCCTCGGCATCACGGGCGCGCGCCGCCTGATGGACCGCTTCGAGATCGACTCGGCGCCGGGCCGCGGCACGGTCGCGACGCTCGCGAAGCGGCTGCCGCCCGGGCTCGAGCCGTTCTCGGGCCCGAAGGTCGCGGCGCTCGTGGCGCGGATCGCCGAGGCCGGCCCCGCCGATCCGCACGTCGCGCTCCGCGACCAGAACCGCGAGCTGCTCCGCAGCCTCGCGGAACTCGCCGAGCGGGAGGAGGAGGCACAGCGGCTCAACCGGGAACTCGGCGAGACGAACCGGGGCGTCGTGGCGCTCCATGCCGAGCTCGACGCCCAGGCGGTCCAGCTCCGGCGGGCCGGCCTCGACCTCGAGGCGCAGGTGGTCGCCCGCACGGCAGAACTCGCCGCCGCCAACGCGCGCCTCAAGGCGGAGGCGATCGAGCGGGAGCACATCGAGGACAGTCTGCGGCAGTCCCAGAAGATGGAGGCCGTGGGCCAGCTCACGGGGGGCATCGCGCACGACTTCAACAACCTGCTCACCGGGATCGTCGGATCGCTCGACATCATGCAGAGCCGGATGGCGAAGGGGCGCACCGACAACCTGGAGCGTTACGTCGACATGGCGATGGCGTCCGCCAACCGCGCGGCGGCCCTCACGCACCGGCTCCTCGCCTTCGCGCGCCGCCAGCCGCTCGATCCCAGGCCCACCGACGTCAACGCGCTCATCGCCGGCATGTCGGACCTGCTGCGGCGCTCGATCAGCGAGGCGATCGATTTGCGGATGGTCGAGGGTGCGGACCTCTGGGCGACGCTCTGCGACCCGAACCAGCTCGAGAACGCCATCCTGAACCTCGCGATCAACGCGCGCGACGCCATGCCGGACGGCGGCACGCTGACGATCGAGACGTTCAACACGGTTCTCGGGCCCGACGTGGTCTCGCGGCAGCCCGGGCTCGCCTGCGGGCCCTATGTGTGCGTGCGCGTGACCGACACGGGCACCGGCATGGCGCCGGACGTGACCGCGCGCGCCTTCGACCCGTTCTTCACCACGAAGCCGCTGGGCCAGGGGACCGGGCTCGGCCTCTCGATGATCTACGGCTTCGCGCGCCAGTCCGAAGGGCACGCCGTCATCGAGAGCGAGGTCGGCCGCGGGAGCGCGATCTCCATCTACCTGCCCCGCCACGAGGGGGGCGCGGCGGCCGAGATCGCCCCGGTCGCGGCCGAGGAGAGCGGGAGCGGCCGCGGCGAGACCGTCCTCGTGGTCGAGGACGAGCAGATCGTGCGCGAGCTCGTCGTCGACGTCCTGGCGGACCAGGGCTACCGCGTGCTCCAGGCCCATGACGGGCCGTCCGGCCTGCGCATCCTCCAATCGGGTGCTGCGGTCTCCCTCATGGTGAGCGATGTCGGCCTGCCCGGCCTCAACGGACGCCAGCTCGCCGATCAGGCGCGCGAGACCCGGCCCGACCTCAAGGTCCTGTTCATCACCGGCTACGCGGAGAGCGCGGCGAGCGCGTCCGGCTTCCTCGATCCCGGCATGGCGATGATCACGAAGCCCTTCTCGGTCGACACGCTGGTCGCGCGCGTGCGCGACATCCTCGAGGAGCGGTGAGAGGCGGTTTGGACAAGTCTCGACCTCATCCTGGATGCGGTCGCGCGGTGCCGTCATCCCCGGCGGCTGCGGAGCAGCCGGGAAGGGGATCCATGAGCGTCGCATATGGGTGCCGAGTGCGGTTTACCTCTCCCCGAGGGGGAGAGGTCGAGTCGGCGCAAGCCGACCGGGTGAGGGGGATGCGCGTTGTCCGGACAGGGCGCTTCCCCCTCACCCTGCCCTCTCCCCCTCGGGGAGAGGGATCCCCGAGCCAGATTGAAGTCTCAATCGCGATAGTCCTGGAAGGGGGATCCACGTGCGTCGCTGGCGTCTGGGTCCCCTTCCCCTCCGCTTCGCTCCGGCCGGGGACGACGGCGAGCATGTCGACCGCCCCTTCTTCCCGTTCTAGGGACCACGCATGAGCAACATCGACCCCGGCCGCTTCACCACACGCCCCGAGATCGACGGCACCTTCGGGGTCGTGGCCTCGACCCACTGGATCGCGACGGCCGTCGGGATGGGCGTCCTGGAGCGGGGCGGCAACGCCTTCGACGCCGCGGTCGCGACCGCCTTCACGCTGCAGGTCGTCGAGCCGCACCTGAACGGTCCGGCGGGCGACGTGCCGGTCATCCTGCATTCCGCCAGGACAGGCCGGCAGGAGGTGATCTGCGGCCAGGGTCCCGCGCCTGCGGCCGCGACGATCGATCACTACACCTCGCTCGGCCTCGACATGGTGCCGGGCACGGGGCTTCTCGCCGCGACCGTGCCGGGCGCGTTCGAGTCCTGGATGCTGCTCCTGCGGGATCACGGGACGTGGCGGCTGCGCGACGTCATCGAGCCTGCGATCGGGTATGCCCGCGACGGCTACCCGCTCGTCGAGCGCATCCCGGCGACCATCCGCACCGTGGAGGCGATGTTTCGCGAGCACTGGCCGTCCTCGGCCGCGCTCTACCTGCCGGGCGGCGAGGTGCCAAGGGCCGGCGACCTGTTCCGCAACCCCGAACTCGCCGAGACCTACGCGCGCATCCTGGCCGAGGCGGAGAGCGGGGAGGGCGGCCGGGAACGGGAGATCGAGCGTGCCCGGGCCGCGTGGTCACGGGGCTTCGTCGCCGAGGCGATCGACCGGTTCTGCCGCACCGAAGCCGTGATGGACACCTCGGGCCGCCCGCATCGCGGCGTGCTGACTGCGGACGACATGGCGCGCTGGTCGGCGACCGTCGAGGCGCCGGTCGGCTACGATTACGGGCGCTACCGCGTGCTGAAGGCGGGATACTGGTCGCAGGGGCCGGCGGCGCTCCAGCAACTCGCGCTCCTGAAGGGGTTCGACCTCGACGGGCTCGACCCGGCCGGGCCCGACTTCATCCACCTCGTGGTCGAGGCCGCGAAGCTCGCCTTCGCGGACCGCGACACGTTCTACGCCGACCCGGATTTCGCGCGTGTGCCGGCGGACGTGCTCCTCTCCGACGCCTACACCGCCGCGCGCCGCGCGCTCATCACGCGCGAGGCCTCGCTGGAGTACCGGCCGGGCACGATCGAGGGCTACGGCAAGTCGGTCGGGCACCGGGCCGGCGGCGCGCGGACCGCCGTCGGGGCGAGCGGCGCGGGCGAGCCGACGGTCGGGCGCATCGAGCCGCAAGTTGGATCAAGCGTCGTGCCGGCCGAGGATGCGCGGGCGAACGAGCGCCGGGGCGCGGTCCGGGGCGACACGGTCCATCTCGACATCGTCGACCGCTGGGGCAACATGGTGTCCTCGACGCCGTCCGGCGGCTGGCTGCAATCCTCGCCGGTCATCCCCGGTCTCGGCTTCGCGCTGGGCTCGCGCGCGCAGATGTTCTGGCTCGACCCGGAGCACCCGGCGGCGCTCGGGCCGGGGCGGC
>CAXUHE010000027.1:0-16964 GCA_964250725.1 uncultured Enterovirga sp.
TACTTCATGCCGCAGGGCGTCTCGGCCGACCTCATCGCGACGAAATACGGGTTCGGCCGCGACGACGTCGACGCCTACGCGGTGGAGAGCCAGCGCCGCGCCGCGCGCTCCTGGGCGGAGGGCCGCTTCGCGCGCTCCGTCGTGCCGGTGCGCGACGTCAACGGCCTCGTGATCCTCGACCGGGACGAGCACATGCGGCCCGGCACCGACATGCAGTCGCTCGGCCAGCTCAAGCCCTCCTTCGTGCAGATGGGCGAGATGGGCGGGTTCGACGCGGTCGCGATCGAGGCCCATCCCGAGCTCGAGGCGATCGACCACGTCCACCACGCGGGCAACTCGTCGGGCATCGTGGACGGGGCGGCGGCGGTCCTGATCGGGTCGCGGGAGGCGGGCGCGGCGGCGGGCCTCAAGCCGCGGGCCCGCATCCGGGCTTTCGCCAATATCGGGTCGGAGCCGGCGCTCATGCTGACCGGGCCGGTCGACGTGACCGCGAAGCTGTTCCGCCGGGCCGGCATGACCAAGGCCGACATCGACCTGTTCGAGATCAATGAGGCCTTCGCGTCCGTCGTGCTGCGCTATCTCCAGGCGTTCGACCTCGACCCGGAGCGCGTCAACGTGGCGGGCGGCGCGATCGCGATGGGCCATCCGCTGGGCGCCACGGGCGCGATGATCCTCGGTACCGTGCTCGACGAGCTGGAGCGCACGGATGCGACGGTCGCGCTCGTGACGCTCTGCATCGGAGCCGGCATGGGAACGGCCACGATCATCGAGCGCGTCTGACCCGCGCCCACGAAAGGAAACCCCATGCGATTGGCAACGATCGGCCTCGTTCTGGCCACCCTGGCGGCGACCCAGCCGGCCCTCGCCCAGGATGCGGACCAGCTCGGGCTCGCCCGCGACCTGATGGGCGCGATGAAGATCGCGGACAATTTCGACGCGGTCGTGCCGACCGTCCTCCAGGCGCTCAAGCCCGCGCTGACCGGCGGCAGCCCGAAGGCCGCGAAGGATTTCGACGACGCCATGCCGATGATCGCGCAGGAGATGTCGGCCTCGAAGACCGGTCTCGTGAACGACATCGCGGCGATCTACGCGAAATCGTTCGACAAGGCGGAGCTGCAGCAGATGGTCGCCTTCTATCGCACGCCGACCGGCGAGAAGCTCGCGCGGCTGACGCCCGTCATGGCGCAGCAGACGATGGCGGTCGGCCAGCGCTTCGGGCAGGAGGTCGCGGGCCGGCTGACCGAACGCATGCGTGCCGAGCTGCGCAAGCGCGGCAACAATATCTGAGGCACGCACCTCAAGCGATGAGCCGCTCCATGATCGGCGTGGTCGCAATTCCCCGCGCGCTCGGCATCGTCTCGATCGCGGGTTTCGCGAAATAGTAGCCCTGGAACAGCCGGATACCCGCGGCTTTCAGCACGCGGAGCTCCGCCTCGGTCTCGATGCCCTCGGCCAGCACCATGATGTGCAGCGCCTCCGCGATGCACAGGATTCCCGCGATGATGATCTGGCGGGCGGCCGACCCCTCGATCCCGCGGATCAGCTCCATGTCGATCTTGATGAGGTCCGGCTGGAACTGCGCGAGCAGGTTCAGGCCCGCGAACCCCGCGCCGAAATCGTCGAGCGCCGTCGTGAAGCCGATCTTCTTGTACTCGGTGATGATGTTCTGGACATGGGCGGCGTCGCCCATGCGCTCGTTCTCGGTGAATTCGAACATGAGCCGGTGCCGGTCGAACCCGACCCGTTTCGCGGCCTCCAGCGAGGCGCGGATGCAGGCCTTCGGCTCGTAGACGGCGTTCGGCATGAAGTTGATCGAGAGCCGCGTGTCCTGCGACGGGATCAGCCGGCCGGCGAGCTCGATCGCCTTGACCCGCGCGGCCTGGTCGAACTTGTAGCGGGTCGCCTCCGTGACCTGGCTGAGGACGGAGGCGGCCGACTGGCCGTCCGGGCCGCGCACCAGGGCCTCGTAGCCCCAGACACGATCGGCCTCGGCGTCGACGATCGGCTGGAACGCCATCGTGAACGCGAAGCCGAGCGGTTCGCCGTCCCGACAGGCCTTGCAACTTTGGTGTCTGTCCATAAGCCTTCACCCGAGCCTATGCGGCAAGCTTGGAGAGTCTTGTCTGACAAAGGTGTTAAAATCCGGCCCATGTCGGATGACGGGTGATCACGGAGCATCGCATGACCGCGCCGAGCTTATCGATCGAGATCGATCCCGACGGGATCGCGCTCGCGACCTGGGACATGCCGGGACGCTCCATGAACGTCATCACGCCGGACGTGATGCGCGAACTCTCGGAGATCGTGGAGCGGGTCGCTGCCGACCCGGAGATCACGGGATGCGTGGTCGTGTCCGGCAAGGCCGCCTTCTCGGGCGGTGCCGACCTCGCCATGCTCCAGGGTCTCGGGGCGGAGTACGCGCGCCTCGCCCGAGAGACCGGCGAGGCGGCCGCGATGAGCTTCTTCTTCGCGGAGTCGCGCAGGCTCTCGCTCCTCTACCGGCGGCTGGAGACCTGCGGCAAACCTTTCGCGGCCGCGATCCACGGGCTCTGCCTCGGCGGGGCGTTCGAGCTCGCGCTCGCCTGCCATCACCGCGTGCTCTCCTCCGAGGACGCGACGCGCGTCGGGCTCCCCGAGATCAAGGTCGGGCTGTTCCCGGGCGGAGGCGGGACGCAGCGCGTCGCGCGGCTCATGGGGACCGGAGACGCCCTCCAGATGCTGTTCCGGGGCGAGCAGATCCGGGCCGGCATGGCCAAAGGGATGGGGCTCGCGCACGAGGTGGCGGCCCGGGACGAGATCGTCGGCAGGGCCAAAGCCTGGATCAAGGCCGGCGGCTCGGCCGTCGCGCCGTGGGACGTGCCGACATTCAAGGCCCCGTCCGGCAAGGTCTACTCGCCCGGCGGCCTGATGATCTGGCCGGCCGCGAACGCGATCTACCGCCGCGAGACGCACGACAACTACCCGGCCGCGAAGGCCATCCTGCAGGCCGTCTACGAGGGGCTGCAGCTCCCGATGGACTTGGCCCTCAAGGTCGAGAGCAGATACTTCGCGCAGATCCTGCGCTCGAAGGAGGCGGCCGCGATGATCCGCACGCTCTTCCTGTCGAAAAACGAGCTCGATCGCGGTGCTCGCCGGCCTGCCGGGGCGGCCGCGACCGCGATCCGGACGGTCGGGATCGTGGGGGCAGGCTTCATGGGGGCGGGCATCGCCTACGTGACCGCGCAGGCCGGAATGGACGTGATCCTGATCGACCGCGACCTGGAGGCCGCGGAGGCCGGCAAGGCCTATTCGCGCAAGCTCGTGACCGACCAGATCAACAAGGGCCGGGCGAAGAGCGCAGACCGCGACGCGCTGCTTGGGCGCATTCGGGCGAGCGGCGACTACGCGGATCTCCAGGCCTGCGACCTCGTGATCGAGGCCGTGTTCGAGGACCCGGCGGTCAAGGCCGACGTGATCGCCCGCGTCGAGGCCGCGATCAGGCCGGACTGCGTCTTCGCGTCGAACACCTCGACGCTGCCGATCTCGGGGCTCGCGGGCGCGTCCGCCCGGCCGGAGCTGTTCGTCGGCATCCACTTCTTCTCGCCCGTCGAGAAGATGATGCTCGTCGAAATCATACGAGGGACGGCCACCGGCGACGCCGCGCTCGCGACCGCGCTCGACTACGTGAAGGCGATCCGCAAGACCCCGATCTTGGTCAACGACGCGCGCGGCTTCTTCGCCAACCGCTGCGTGCTCGCCTACATCCGCGAGGGTCACCTGATGCTGGCCGAGGGCGTGCCGGCCGCCATGATCGAGAACGCGGGCCGCATGGCCGGGATGCCGGTCGGGCCGCTATCGCTGAACGACGAGGTCGGGGTCGACCTCGCGCTGAAGATTCTCAAGGCCACCAAGGCACAGCTCGGCGAGGCCGCGATCGACCCGGCCTCCGAGGCGATCCTCACGGCGCTCGTCGAGCGCGAGGGGCGGCTCGGCCGCAAGAACGGGCGGGGCTTCTACGACTATCCCGAGACGGGACAAGGGAAGAAGCGGCTCTGGCCCGAGCTCGCGTCGCTCCAGCCCCGCGTGCTCGATCCCGGCACGCTGTCGATCGCCGAGCTGAAGCACAGGCTCCTCGTGGTGCAGGCGCTGGAAGCCGCCCGGACCCTCGAGGAGGGCGTCGTGACCGACCCGCGCGAGGCGGATGTGGGCTCGGTCCTGGGCTTCGGCTTCGCGCCGTTCACGGGGGGCGCGCTCTCCTATATCGACGGGATGGGGGCCGCGGCCTTCGCGGCGCTGGCGAGCGCGCTCGAGGCGAAGCACGGCCCGCGCTTCGCGCCGAACGCGCGCCTGCGTGAGATGGCGGAGAGCGGCGGCGCGTTCTACGCGGGCGCGGACGCGCGGGCGGCGGCGTGATGCCCATAGATGCCGGGATCAGACGACATGAGGTGGTCGGCATGCTCCGGCATGTCGAGCTCGACATCAGGGCACTCGGGGCGGGTTCGCTGTTCCTGTTCGGCTCGGTGGCGCGGGACCAGGCGCGTGCTGGTTCCGACATCGATCTCTTCCTGGATCCCGATCCCGCGCGCCACTTCGGCTTCGATGACTTCATGAACATGCACGAGTTCCTGCGCGAGCGCCTCGGTCCGACGACCTCGATCACCACGCGGGACGGGCTCCATCGGCTCATCCGGGCCTCGATCGAAGAGACGGCAATCAAGGTCTTCTGATGCGCGACGCGCGCGCACTCGTCCGCCTCCATGATATCCTGCACGAGATAGAGGGCATCCGATCGGTGACGGACGACCTGTCCTTCGACGAATTCGACCGAAGCTGGTCGGCGCTCCGAGCGGTGCAGCACGGCTTGCTGATCATCGGCGAGGCCGTGAAGAACTCGCCGGATGGAATCAAGGCCAGCCAACCCGAGATCCCGTGGAGTTGTATCGGCGCTCTAGGGAACTTCCTGCGCCACGAATACGCGACTATCGACAACCGGCGGATCTGGGACGTGGTCGAAAACCACCTGGGTCGCCTCGAAACTGCGGTCCGATCCTTGCTGAAAGCTGAAACCGGCAATCCGAAGGTTGGGCGATGAACCTCTTCGCCATGCTCGCAGCTTACAACGCCTGGGCCAACCGGCGCCTTTACGACGCGGCCGCGACGCTCGACGACGCGCAGTACCGCGCGGATCGCGGCGCGTTCTTCAAGTCGGTGCACGGTACGCTGAACCACCTCCTGGTCACCGACCTGATCTGGATGCGCCGCTTCACGGGCAAGGGCGACGCGCCGGACCGCCTCGACGCAATCCTCTTCGAGGACCGCGCGGAGCTGCGCCAGGCGCGCGAGGCCGAGGATGCGCGGATCAAGCGCTATGTCGCCGGGCTGGGACCCGAGGCGCTGGCCGGCACCTTCAGCTACCGCCGGGTCTCGACGCCCGAGGCCTTCACCCAGCCGCTCGCTCCCGCGCTCCAGCACCTCTTCAATCATCACGCGCATCATCGCGGGCAGGTGCATGCCCTGCTGACGGGGCTCGTGGGCGAGGCTCCGTCCCTCGACCTCCTGTTATTCCAGCGCGAGAGCGGGATCGGGATGAGCTGAACCGCCGGCTACTGGGCCGCCGCGATCTGGTCGACCCGGATCCGGGACAGGAGGGCGCGGAGCGCCGCGGGCTTCAAGGGCTTGTGCAGCACGCTGATGAGCCGCGCGGCTGCCTCGTCGCGGAGCGTCGGGCTGTTGTCCGCCGTCACGAGCACGGCCGGGAGACCGGGCCCGAGCGCGCGCCGCAGCGCGTCGATGACGGTCAGCCCCTCCTCGTCCTCGAGGTGATAGTCGGCGATCACGACCGCCGGGCGCGGTCCGGCGCGGACCGCCTCCAGGGCCTCCACGAGGCAGGCGGCGGTCGCGACCTCGCAGCCCCAGCCGGATAGGAGGACGCGCATCCCGTCGAGGATCGCGGGCTCGTTGTCGATCGCGAGAACGGCGAGGCCCGCCAGCGTGGCGGCGGGCGGGAGCGGCCGGATCCGCGTCTGCTCCTGCCGGACGAGCTTCGGGCGCGCGACCGGGACCTCCACGCGGAAGACGGAGCCGCGGCCGGGTTCCGACACCAGCGCGACCGGGATGGCGAGCGTCTTCGCGATGCGCTCCACGATGGAGAGTCCGAGGCCGAGCCCCTGCGCGGTCCGGGACCCCGTGGCGAGCCGGCGGAACTCGCGGAAGATCGCCTTCTGCTGCGAGGCCGCGATGCCGAGCCCCGTGTCCCAGACCTCCAGCCGGACCTGGGTACCGCGGCGGCGCGCGCCGACGAGCACGCGCCCCTCCGGCGTGTACTTCACGGCGTTCGAGATCAGGTTCTGGAGGAGACGCCGCAACAGGCTGCGGTCGGACCGCACCGACAGGCTCGACGGGACGAAGACCAGCCGCAGCCCCGTCTCGCGCGCCGCCGGTTCGAACTCGCGCGCGAGCTGCCGGAACAGCTCGTCGATCCGGATCGTCGACCATTGCGGCTTCAGCGCGCCCGAATCCAGCCGCGAGATGTCGAGCAGCGTCGTCAGGATCTCCTCGACGGCGTCGAGCGAGGCGTCGACGTTCTCGGCCAGCACGGCGGGCTCGCCCGGACCGACGCGCTCGACGAGCGAGGTCGCGTAGAGGCGTGCCGCGTTCAGCGGCTGGAGGATGTCGTGGCTCGCGGCCGCGAGGAAGCGCGTCTTCGACGCATTGGCCTCGTCCGCCTCGCGCTTGGCAAGCGTCAGCTCCTCGTTCAGCCGGGTCAGCTCCTCCGTGCGCTCGCGCACGCGCTGCTCCAGCGTCTCGTTCTCACGCTCGCGCGCCTGCTCCTGGGCGACGATCTCCGTCACGTCCGTGTAGGTCGCCACCAGTCCGCCGCCGGGCAGGTGGTTCGACCGGACCGAGATGACCCGGCCGGAGGGATGGATCGGGACCCGGACCGGCCCGGCATCGTGCATCATGCTGTGCAGACGCGAGGCCAGGAGCTCGTCCGGCCGGCCGGGCCCGTAGGTCCCCCGCTGGGCATTGACGCGCAGGATCTCGTCGAGCCCGACCCCGATCCGGATCAGCTCCGGCGGGAACGCGTAGAGGTCCACGAAAGCCTGGTTCCAGCCGAGCAGGCGCAGGTCGCTGTCGAGCACGGTGATCCCCTGCTGCGCATGGTCGAGCGCGTGCTGGAGGAGGTCGCGGTTGTGCAGGATCGCGGCCGACGCCTCGTCGAGCAGCCGCAGGGCCGCGCGGCCCGACAGGTCGCGGCCCCGCATCACGAAGGAGAGCGCGAGGCGCGAGGACGACGCCCCGATCGCGGAGGCGAGGAGGTGCTCGGCGTAGCGCAACAGGTGGACGTCCGCCTCCGCGCCCGAATCGAAGGCGAGGCCGCGCGAGCGCGCGAAGCTCGCGAAGGATCGCCGGGTGCGCTCGACCCCGAGGAACCGGCCGACGACATCGCGCAGCTGGTCGACCGTCACGTTGGCGCGGAACAGGCGAAGGTTCGGGGCGATCGACACGCCCGTCTCTCCCACGAACACGGAGGCCTGGAGGCGCTCCAGCGCACTCGCGGGACGCAGCAGCGACACGATCCCGTAGGCCGCGAGATTCAACCCGAGGCTCCACAGGACGCCGTGGGACAGCTGCGGGAGCGACAGGCCGGCGATCGCGGTCGGGCGCAGCGTCTCGAGGCCGAACGGTCCCTCGCTCAGCAGGTAGGACCAGTCTGTCTCGGCGATCAGGTTCGGGACGAGCAGCGTGTAGGCCCAGGCCAGGATCCCGACCGTCAGGCCGGCGCTCGCTCCCAGCGCCGTGCCGCGCTGCCAGAAGAGGCCGCCGAAGAAGGCGGGCGCGATCTGCGCGATCGCCGCGAAGGACAGAAGCCCGATCGACGCGAGCTCGTCGTCGCCCGCGGCGCGGTAATACGCGTAGGCGAGGAGCGTCATCACGACGATCGACACGCGGCGAACCCCGATGACGAAGCGTCCGAGACCCTGGTCGGCGCGCCGTGCATCCGATACGGCCGGGAACCCGCGCCGCCTGAGGATGATCGGCATGACGAGATGGTTCGACACCATGATCGAGAGCGCGACGGTGTCCACGACCACCATCGCGGTCGAGGCGGAGAGCCCGCCGATGAAGGCCACGAAGGCGACGATCCCCGACCCGGCCTTCAGCGGCAGGGCGAGCACGGTCATGTCGCGATCGACAGTGCCCGGGGGCAGGACCGCGAGGCCCGCGAGAGCGAGCGGGATGACGAAGATGTTGATCGCCACGAGGTAGAGGGGGAACAGCCAGGCGGCCCGCCTGACGTCCCCGACCACGCGGTTCTCGATCACGCTCATGTGGAACTGGCGCGGCAGGAGGAGCGACACGAAGCCCGCCAGCATCGCCATGACCAGGAACGCGCTCGTGTCCGTCGAGCCCCGCAGGATGGCGAAGGCCGCCGTGCCGGTTCCGAGACGGGCCACGATGTCCCCGAAGCCGGAGAACATCCCGTAGGTGACGAACAGGCCGACCGCCAGGAACGCCGTCAGCTTCACGAGCGATTCGACCGCGACCGCGAGCACGAGGCCGTTCTGGTGCTCCGTCGCGTCCGTGTTGCGCGTTCCGAACGCGACCGCGAAGGCCGCGAGCACGAGCGCCACCACGAGCGCGATGTCGCCGAAGACGGGTAGGTTCGGCGCGAGCGAGGTGCCGTCCGCCGCCAGGAATACCTGCACCGAGGACGAGACGGCCTTGAGCTGCAGCGCGATGTAGGGCAGCGACCCGATCACCCCGATGACCGTGACGAGCGCCGCCACACGCTCGCTCTTGCCATAGCGCGCGCCGACGAAATCCGCGATCGAGGTGCTGTTCTGCACCTTGGCGATGCGCACGACCCGCGCCACCAGCCGATGCCCGAGGCCGATCACCACGATCGGCCCGACATAGATCGCCAGGAAGTCGAGGCCGGAGCGGCTCGCCAGCCCGACCGAGCCATAGAAGGTCCAGGAGGTGCAGTAGACCGCGAGTGCCAGCGCGTAGATCGTCGGGCGCGCGGGACCGCGCATGACGCGCCGGCCCGCCACATCGCCCCAATGGGCGACCGCGAAGAGCAGGCAGAGATAGACGAGGGCCGACAGGATGACGGCCCAGCTCGGGATCATGGGGAGCTCGGGTTCGTGGGGGAACTCGGGATCATGAGGGGAACTCGGGGCTCGCCTCGGCGTGCTGGGCACCGAGACTAGCGCGCCGGGAACGGCTCCGCCATCGGGGCTGACAGTCCGATCGAGGGGAATGCCTGGCTGGGCGAGTTCAAGACGTTCGTGCGGCGCGGCGATGTCGTCGGCCTCGCGGTCTGCGTCATCGTCGGGCGGCGTTCGGCGGAACCGTCGACTCGCTCGTCGCCGACACATTCATGTCGGTCATCGGCGCGATCGTGGGCAGCTCCGCCTCATGGTTGGGCACGAGCGACCGCGCCACATGTCAGAACGAGGTCGCGCCGCCATGGCGGCAGGCGCGACCGATCGCCTCCGCGACGTCCGTCACCGCGGCATCGACCGTGTCGACGAGGTTGTGCATGCGGATGAAGCCGTGCGGCAGGCCGCGGTAGCGCTTGAGGACGGTCGGGATGCCGGCCGCCTGCAGGCGGTCCGCGTAGGCCTCGCCCTCGTCGCGCAGGACGTCGTATTCCGCGCTCGCCACGAAGGCGGGCGGGAGCCCGGCGAAGTCGCCCAGCCGGAGCGGATCGAGCCTCGGATCGTCCCGGTCGGCGTTCGGTGCGTAATGGCCGAAGAACCAGACCATGTCGTCGCGGGTCAGGAGCCCGGCATTCTGGGGGTCGCGATAAGAGGCTGTGTCGAAGTCACGGTCCGTCACGGGGTAGAGCAGCACCTGGAGTGCGAGCGGAATCGTGCCGCGCGTCGCGGCAGCCGCGACCGCCGCGAGATTGCCGCCCGCGCTGTCGCCCGCGACGACCAGCGGCACGTCGCGCCCGAGGAGATCCTGCCGCGATCGTGCCGCCCAGGCGAGCGCGTCGAGCGCATCCTCGACAGGTCCCGGGAACGGCGTCTCGGGGGCCAGCCGGTACTCGACGAGGAGCACCGCGCAGCCGCTTCGCCGCGCGATGAGCCGCGCGAGCGCGTCGAAATCGTCGATCGTCCCGACGACCCACCCCCCGCCGTGGAAATAGATAACCAGACCGGCCGGCTCGGCGTCCGGTACGAACAGGCGTCCCGCGATCGATCCCGAGCGGGTCGCGATGGTCACGTCCTCGATGCGGGGGAGATCGGGCCCGTTGCCGAAGGCTGCGCGCGCCCCCGACATGAGGGCGCGGGCCTCCTCGACGGTGCAGGCCGAGAAGTTCGGCCGGCCCGACGCCCTGAACTGCTCGAACATAGTCGCGATAAGGGGGTGGAGCGGCACGGCACGTGTCTCCCGCAGGCCGATCGTCCGGCCACGTCTCGACGCCCGACCCCGAGTATCGAAGCGTATTCCGGAATGGTAAGTCAACGTATGATGTGCATAGAACCGATCTGCTTCGATGCCCGCGATGCCGGGCGGTCTCGCGAGGGACGGGCGTGATGAGCATCAACAGCAAGGTCCCGCAGGACGTCCGGATCGGCTTCCTGGTCCACGACGTCTCACGCATGCGCCGCACGCTGTTCGACCAGGCCATGAAGCCGCTCGGGATCACCCGGTCGCAATGGTGGGTGCTGAGCCAGCTCTCCCGCCACACCCGCTCGGGCATGCTGCAGACCGAGCTCGCGCGCGACCTCGACGTCGGCAAGGTGACGGTCGGCGGGCTGATCGACCGGCTGGAGATCGCGGGCTACGTGGTGCGTGAGCCGGACAAGACGGACCGGCGCGCGAAACGCATCCTCATCACGGCGCGCGGCCACGAGATCCTGGAGGAGATGGTGGCGGTCGGGCGCGAGTTGAACGAGGTGATCATGGCGGGCCTCGCGCCCTCCGCGGTCGAAGCCGCCGAGCTCGCGCTGGAGACCATGAAGGACAACATCCGCGACGCGATCGCCGACAAGGACGACCCCGACCTGCCTGTCGGCGTGTTCGCGCCCGACGAGAACCCGGCAGTGATCGAGCCGGCCCGGAAGGTCAGGTCGGCACGAAGGTAGTGGCGCCCTCGCCGATCAGTAGGATTTCGGAAGGTCCAGCACGCGCTCCGAGATGAAGGAGAGGATCAGCTGTTCCGTCACGGGCGCGATCCGGGTCAGGATCGCCTCGCGGAAGAGCCGCTCGACCTGGTACTCGCGGGCATATCCCATGCCGCCATGGGTCATCACCGCTCGGGTCGCCGCGTCGAAGGCCGCACGCCCGGCCAGGAACTTCGCGGCGTTCGCCTCCGCGCCGCAGGATTTGCCGGTATCGTAGAGCCAGGCTGCCCGCATCACCATCCAGTACGCCGATTCGAGCGCGGTCCAGGACTCGGCGAGCGGATGCTGGATGCCCTGGTTCTGTCCGATCGCGCGGCCGAACACCACGCGCTCGCGCGCGTAGGTCGAGGCGCGCCGCAGCGCGTCGCGGCCGAGCCCGATCGCCTCGGCGGCCACCAGGATGCGCTCGGGATTGAGGCTGTCCAGGATGTACTTGAAGCCGTCGCCCTCCTCGCCGATGCGGTCCTCGTCCGGCACGAACAGGTCGTCGATGAAGACCGCGTTCGAATCGACCGCGTTGCGGCCCATCTTGTGGATGCGCCGGACCTCGACCTTCGTGCGATCGAGGTCGGTGTAGAAGAGGGTCATACCGTCCGTCGGGCGCTTGCACTCCTTCTTGGGCGTCGTGCGGGTGAGCAGCAGGATCTTGTGCGCGACCTGGCCTGTCGAGGTCCACATCTTGCGGCCCTTGACGCGATAACCCTCGTTCGTGCGGGTCGCGAAGGTCTTGATCCCGGTCGTGTCGAGCCCGGCATCCGGCTCCGTCACGCCGAAACAGGCCTTCTGCTCGCCCGCGATCAGCGGCTTCAGCCAGCGCTCCTTCTGCTCGGGGGTGCCGTGGACCACGATCGCGTGCGGGCCGAACATGTTGATGTGGATCGCCGAGGCGGCCGAGTAGCCGCCGTTGCTCGACGTCGCGGCGTGCATCATCACGGCCGCCTCCGTGACGCCGAGCCCCGCCCCACCGAGATCCTCCGGCATGGTGATGCCGAGCCAGCCGCCCTCGGCCATCGCTTGATAGTACTCCTGCGGAAAATGCAGGTTCGTCTCGCAATCCGTCCAGTACTGGTCGCTGAACGCCGCGCAGACCTTGCGGACGCCCTCGTCTATGGCGAGCTGCTGCTCCGTGAGCTGGAAGTCCATGGCGCTCTCCCGCGTCGGCTCTCGGTCGGCTCTTGGACCCGGGCCGAACGACGGCGCAGCAGGCTGGCCAAGAAGATTGCTAGCGTACTATATGCTTTCGTAGCGACCGGCAATCACGAACCGGAGAGCGGAGGACACAGATGGCGAGCCCCACCGATATTCCGGTCTTCAGCCGTCCGGGCACGAACCGCCGCGTGATCCTCGTGCGCCGGCCGCAGGGCATCCCGCAACCGGCGGATTTCGCGCTGGACGAGGTCGCGATCCCGGAGCCAGGCTTGGGCGAATTCCTGGTGCGCAGCATCTATCTCTCGGTCGATCCGGCGCAACGCGGCTGGGCCGCCGCGGAGGCGAACTACTCCGCGCCCGTGCCGCTCGGCGGTCCGATGCGGGCGCTCGCGGTCGGGGTCGTGGTGCGGTCACAGGCGCCGGACGTCGCCGAGGGCGAGTTCCTCTACGGCTGGTTCGATTGGCAGGATTACGCCGTCGTGACGCCCGCGAAGATCGTCCAGCGGGCGGCGGACGCGATCCCGCTCTCCGCCTATGCGGGGCTGCTGGGCATCAACGGGCTGACGGCCTACCTGGCGCTCACGGAACTCGGCCGGCCGGTCGCGGGCGACACGGTGCTCGTCTCGACGGCCGGCGGTGCGGTCGGGGCCTTCGTGGGCCAGATCGCGCGCAACCTCGGAGCCCGCACGATCGGGCTCACGGGTGACGACGACAAGGTGGAGGCCTGCCGCACCCGGTACGGCTACGAGGCCGCCTACAATTACAAGACGACGGACTGGAACGCCGAACTGGCGACCTCCGCTCCGGGAGGCATCAACGTCTATTTCGATAATGTCGGCGGGCGCATCCTCGATGCCGCGCTGCGCCGGATGGCGGTGGGCGGGCGCGTCGTGCAGTGCGGCACGGCGTCCGTCGCGGATTGGAGCACGTCGCCGCAAGGGCCGCGCAACGAGCGCGAGATCCTGACGCGCCGCCTCGTCTGGAGCGGCTTCGTGGTCTTCGACCACGTGGCGCGCTTCGAGGCCGCGAACCGCGCTCTGGTGTCCTGGTACCGGGAGGGGCGGTTGACCTATGACGAGGACGTGGCGCACGGGATCGAGCACGCGCCGGGCGCGATCAAGTCGCTGTATGACGGCGAGAACCGGGGCAAGAAACTGATCTATATCGGCTGATCGCGACCGGCCGAGTACCGGTCGGCCGATCGAGGAGCACAGGCCGGCCCTCCGACCTCGTCAATCCGCCTCTATCCCGGCATCGCGCACGAGCCGCGACCATTTCGTGACCTCCCCGGGCACGAAGGCCGTGAAGGCCTCGACGGACATGGGCGAACCCTCGATGCCGAGACTCGCCAAGCGCTCCTTGACCTCCGCCGAAGCTAGAACGGCGTTCACCTCGCGATTGAGCCTCTCGACGATCGGCTTCGGCGTGCCGGCCGGTGCGAGGAGGCCGGTCCAGGACGCGAGGTCGAAACCGGGCACGGCCGTCTCGTCGACCGTCGGCAGGTCGGGAAAGAGCTCGCTTCGCACCTTCGTGGTGACGGCGAGCGGCCGCAGGCTGCCGGACTTCGCGAAGCTGAGCGAGGAGGACATGTCGGCGAACATCATCGAGACGCGTCCGGCGATGACGTCCGTCAGCGCGGGTGGATTGCTGCGATAGGCGACCTTCCGGATCTCGATGCCGGTTCCCTTCGCGAAGCTCTCGGCCATCACGATGCTCGTCGAACTGCCGCCCGCATAGGTGAGCTTGCCGGGATGAGCCTTCGCGTAGGCGACCAGCTCGGCGACGCTCTTCGCCGGGATCTCTGGATTGACGAGGAGGAAGTAGTTGAAATACCCGGTATTCGCGATCGGCGCGAAGCCTTTCACCGGATCGTAGGCGAGCGTCTTGTAGAGCGCACTGTTCGATCCGTGAGTCGAGTTGGTGCCGAGCAGGAGCGTGTAGCCGTCCGGCTGGGCGCGCGCGACCGCGGTCGAGGCGATCGCGCCCGTCGCACCGATCCGGTTCTCGACGACGATCGTCTGGCCGAGCCGCGGCCCGAGGACCTGCCCGAGCACGCGCGCCGCCGTGTCGCTGCCGCTCCCCGCCGCGAAGGGCACGATCACGGTGATGGGGCGGGTCGGGTAATCCTGCGCGCGCGACGTTGCGGGCATCAGGGCCCCGAGGCAGCACAGGATCGCGACGACAGCCTTCCTCATGGCGTTTCCATCCCTGCTCGATCTGCGCGGCCGCCTCGACGGGCGGTCGTCATGTTGGCTCACGGCGTATCAGAACCCGACCCGGGTCGAGCCCTTGGTGTCCAGCATGGCACGGGCCTCGTCCGGTGTCGCGATCTCGAATGACAGGTCTTCGAGGATGCGCCGCATCCTGGCCACCTGCGCGCCGTTGGACGGCGCAAGCTCGCCTCGACCCAGATAGAGGTTGTCCTCGAGCCCGACCCGGACATTGCCGCCGAGGATCGCCGACATCGTGACCAGAGGGAACTGGTGGCGGCCCGCCCCCAGGACGGACAGGTAATAGTCGTTGCCGAACAGCCGGTCCGCGATCGCGCGCATGTGCATGAGGTTCTCGGGGTCAGGCCCGATCCCGCCCAGGACACCGAAGATGCACTGGATGAAGAAGGGCGGCTTCACGAGGCCTCGCGCGACGAAGTGCGCCAAGTTGTAGAGGTGGCCGACATCGTAGCACTCGAACTCGAACCGGGTGCCGTGGTCGCCGAGCTCGCGCATGCCCCGCTCGATCTGGTCGAAGGTGTTCGACAGGATGAAACCGGTCGTGGACGCGAGATAGGCCTGCTCCCAATCGTGGGTCCAGGCGCGATTGCGCCCGGCCGCGCCGGAGATGTTGAAGTTGAGCGAGCCCATGTTCATGGACGCGAGTTCGGGCTTCGCCCAGTTCGCGGCCGCGAGGCGCTCGTCCATGCTCATGCCGAGGCCGGCACCGGTCGTGATGTTGATGATCCCGTCGCAGCGGTCCCGGATCTCCGGCAGGAACTGCGCGTACACGTCCTTGTCCTGGGTCGGCCGTCCGGTCTCGGGCACGCGAGCGTGAAGATGCACGATGGCGGCGCCGGCCTCGACCGCGCCGACCGCCTGGTCGGCGATCTCCTTCGGGGTCACCGGCAGGTGCGGCGACATGGAGGGCGTGTGGATCGAGCCCGTGATCGCACAGCTGATGATCACCTTGTTCGCACGCCGCATGGCGCGTCCTCCCGTCTCGAGGTGTTGCCGTCTAGAGTTGTTGCTTGATGTCGTTCCAGGCCGTCTCGAGCCCACTCCGGAAACCGGGCGCCGCGACCGCCATGAGGGCCTCCGCCCGCTCGAAGACCGTGCGTCCGCGCAGGTCCGCGATGCCGTGCTCCGTCACCACGACGTCGATCGCGTGGCGAGGCAGGGACACGATGCCTTCATCGAGCCGCGGCACGATCCGTGAGCGCGGCGTGTCGCCGTAGGAGGCGGGCAGCGCCACGACGCTGATGCCGCCGCGCGACAGCCGTGCCGCGTTGGCGAAATCGGGCGCGCCACCGACGCCGCTGACCGCACGGCCGCCCGCCTGTTCGAGGTTCGCCTGACCGAACAGGTCCACGCTGAGCGCCGAGTTCACGGCCACGAACCGGTCGCACGCGGCCAGACGGCACACGTCGTGGGTGACGTCGCACCCGAGGACGGCGAACCCCGAGAGTTCGTCGAGCTGGGCATAGAGCTCGGCCGATCCCACCCAGACGCAGCTCGCGTGAGCGAAGTCCGGGTCCAGCGCGCCGGAGCGGCTGAGCCTGAAGGCGCCGTCCCCGAGCATGCCGGATTGCAGTCTCAATCCGCGCCGGTCGTGCAGCAGTCCGAACAGGGATTCCGGTACTTTGCCGAGACCCGCCTGGAGGGCGCTTCCGTCCTCGACGAGGCTGGCGACGTGCCGCGCGATGATCTCGGCCGAAGCGCTGGGCGCCCCGACCGCGTAGGTGGGGAGCGCCGTGTCAACCTCGCACACGAGATCGAAGGCCGCGAGCGGCAGGGATCGGGCGCCCGGGATCGCGGGCATGTTGGTGTTGATGAGCGCGAGCGTCCGCCCGGCCTTCGCCTGCACGAGCGGCGTGAACTCGACCGCGGCGCCGAGCGAGCAGCGTCCGGCGGCGTCCGGCGGCGAGACCTGCACGATGCAGGTCTCGACCTCGACGCGCTCGCGCACATGGTCGACGAAGCCGGAGAACGAAAGGGGCAGTTGCCCGAACCGGCCCTCGCGCTGGGCCCGGCGCAGTCCGGGCTGCATGAACAGGCCCGTCACTTGCGCGGTCGGGTGCAGCTCGTCCGGAGCCATCCGGTTGATCCCCGGCACCGCACTCGACAGGATGCGCAGGTCGCGCGAGCGTTCCGGCCGTGCCGCCAGCGCTGCCAGAAGGGCGACCGGCTCCCCGGCGGAGCCCGGCACATACAGGCTCTCACCCGGCCGGATCGCGTCCGCGAGAGCGTCGATGGAGACCGAGCGGGCCACGCGTCGGTCAGGTCCGGCCGAGCCGGGATTCGTGTCGGGCGAGCGTGCGCTCGGCCTGCTTGCGATGGGGAATGTCGAGCATCCGGCCGTCCAGCCCGACCGTGCCGACATCGGGCTGCGCCGCGAAGGCCTCCAGCACACGACGCGCGTGGGCGACGTCGGCCTGCGAGGGCGAGAAGGCCTCGTTGATGCCGGCGACTTGGGCCGGGT